>NZ_CP078143.1:0-341666 GCF_019891395.1 Nitratireductor kimnyeongensis
TGCAACTTCCTTTGGCGCCGTGGATGCGTTAGGGTTTTAGATGCGGGGCGATTACCGATAAAGACGAAAAATTACAAGCCCCTTTACCATCTCGAGGGCCAACGCCCGCCTTTTGGCTCTGCAAACGCGGCTTCGCCGGCTCCGCGAACGAACAACACCGCGAAACACACACGCCGTCGCAGCCTCGAAACAGGCAAAGCGAAAACCTTCATGAAAAGGAACGACAGGGAGAAAGCTGGAGCGGGTAGCGGGAATCGAACCCGCATATTCAGCTTGGAAGGCTGCTGCTCTACCATTGAGCTATACCCGCCGGGTTCGTTTCGCTGGCTCTGATCAACGGTGGTGGAGGGGGCTGGATTCGAACCAGCGTACGCATAGCGAACGGATTTACAGTCCGTCTCCTTTAACCACTCGGACACCCCTCCGTTACCGTCGGAGCCTCAGCGATGTGCCGGATCGAAAGAAGAGCAAATCGCCCTACTCCGTTCCGCGATGCGCCTTATGACGAGGCCGAACTTCGGTGTCAACAGCCTGTCGCAAATCTTCGCGGAAAAACTTCAATCCTGCGAATCCGGTTTTCAGAATGCAGCCACAAGACTATAGAGACCTCATGAGCGACGATCAGAATTCCAGAACCCCGAAAGACAGCCATTACGCCCGCCTGCGCCGCGCGCACAGAGAGCGCGCGGCGCAGAAGCGAGGTGGCAAAACGTCTGTCCACTCCGATGCCAATGTCGATGCCAACGCCAATGATGGTATCGTTCGTCTCTACGGGCTCCACACCGTCCGCGCAGCCCTGGACAATCCACAGCGTCGAATCAGGCGTCTCCGCATCACCAGAAACGCTTCCGCGCGCCTCGATTTGAATGATTTGACCGGCCTGTCCTTCCCGGTCGAGACCGTCGAGCCGCGCGAGATTGACCGCCTTGTTGGACCGGACGCAGTCCACCAGGGTGTGCTCTTGGAAGCAGAGCCCCTCAGGCCCAAACCACTCCGCGATCTCGATGGCGCAGCCCTCGTCCTCGTGCTCGATCAGGTGACCGATCCGCACAATGTCGGTGCCATCATGCGTTCTGCTGTTGCTTTCGGTGTCAACGCCCTGGTGACGACTGCGCGCCACAGCCCGTCTGAATCCGGTGTTCTGGCGAAAGCGGCCTCCGGTGCGCTCGAACATATCGACCATCTGACGGTACGCAATCTCGCCGAGGCGCTCGAGGAGCTTTCACAGGCCGGATTTCAAACGATCGGTCTCGATTCTGAAGGTGCTGAACGCCTGGAAAACACCTTTGAGGCGGATCGGATCGCTCTGGTTCTGGGCGCTGAAGGAAAAGGGCTTCGCCAAAAAACCCGTGAAACTGTCTCCGCCCTCGCCCGGCTCGATATGCCCGGCGCAATAAAGTCGCTCAATGTATCGAACGCGGCCGCAGTCTCTCTCTACGCTGCCTGCCGGCACCTGAATACCAATTCAGCTGCATGAAAACCTGGCAGCGGTGCGGGATTTCCGTATCGCTTCGTTGCCGTTACAATGCCAGTGTCGATAGAAGACGATCGCATGCAATTGGAGTTTCCAATGAGGCTGCACCGCATATTGCTGGTCATTGCCGCCATAGCCTTGACCGTGTCCCAATCCCTGGCTCAGCAGGACAAGGTACTCGCACAGTGGTTTGACGCCCTGCGCACAGCCGACCGGCAGACACTCTCGGAACTGTTGTCCGATGATGCGCGGATCATTCTCAACGACATCGGGATCGAACAGACAAAGGAAGAATTTCTCGACTCGATGGACACGTGGAAGGAAACCACGGGCAGCGGCACCGACATCCGATATCGCGTGGACAATAAAAGCGACAACGAAACAATCGTGACGGTCTGCTATGATTTCCCGAACAATTCCGTTCTCACCCAGGAACGCTTTCTGATCGGGGAAGCAGGGATCGAAGAAAGCAATCAGTCCCAGATTGCCGAAAGCTGCGCCGATTTCTAAGCAACCGCCGCTTTCGGCGTCGCGTTCGGTGGACCGAAAGTCCTGTATTGGGAGAAGATGGTGCCCCCGGACGGACTCGAACCGCCGACCCCCTGATTACAAATCAGGTGCTCTACCAACTGAGCTACAAGGGCATCCGGCGCTCCGTTAGCATAAACTGCGCGAGAGTAAAATCAAAACTGGCAACAGCCGTGGACGATGCCCACATGAATACGCGTCCGTTTGCCTTTGCAGGCAAACTTCCACGTGTTAACCGATAGCAGCCCTCCGCTAATCCAAGGCAGTCTGATCGCCATGCCCCAACAACCAATGGCCCTCGCCTTCGTTTCCGCCGACACCGAAAATGCCCAGGAAGCGGCGCAACGGTTGTCAGCCCTGTATGGTCAGGAACGACCTGAGAATGCCGACGTCATTGTGGCGCTCGGCGGTGATGGCTTCATGCTGCAGACGCTCCGAGAAACGATGGGCGCAGGAAAGCGCATCTACGGAATGAATCGGGGCTCGATCGGTTTTCTGATGAACGAATACCGTGAGGACGGCTTGCGCGACCGTGTCGCCGCAGCAATCCCTGAAACCGTGCGCCCACTTCAGATGGAAGCGATCGACGCGGATGGCAACCGGGTCAGGGCAGTTGCCGTCAACGAAGTCTCGCTCCTGCGTCAATCCTACCAGGCAGCCAAGATACGGATTGCGATTGATGACAAGGTCCGCCTCGAAGAGTTGATCTGTGACGGCGTCATGGTGGCCACACCCGCCGGCTCCACGGCCTATAACTTGTCCGCGCATGGGCCAATTCTTCCGCTCGACGCGCCGCTTCTCGCACTCACGCCGGTCAGTCCGTTTCGTCCACGCCGCTGGCGCGGCGCCCTGCTCTCCAATCAGGCGACGGTGCGGTTTGATATTCTCGAGCCCGAAAAGCGGCCGGTGAATGCGGTCGCTGACCACACCGAAATCAAATCCGTCGTGTCGGTTGTGGTTCGCGAATCACACGAGGAAACCGTCACCGTCCTCTTCGACGAGAGCCACTCCTGGAACGAACGCATCCTTTCGGAGCAGTTTCGTTACTGAACAATAGCTGACTTTACGGTAAGTGATCTGTTGACATCGAACGCGTCAAGCCGTACCCCGTCGAGGGATTCGGGTCTCCACGACCTCACAAGGCGGTATTGCGCCGCAAACACAAAGACAGCCGAAACGTGCCAGCAGAAGAACAAGACACCGCTCAGGAAGCGTTGACATTTTCCGATCTGGGCCTGTCCCAAAAGGTCCTCTCCGCCGTGGCCGATGCGGGCTACACGCAGCCCACCCCGATCCAGGCAGGCGCCATACCGCATGCTCTGAACGGCAAGGACGTGCTGGGCATCGCCCAGACAGGGACGGGGAAAACCGCCTCTTTCGTCCTGCCCATGCTGACGCGCCTGGAGCGTGGTCGCGCCAGGGCGCGCATGCCGCGCACTCTCATCCTGGAGCCGACGCGCGAACTCGCAGCGCAGGTTGAGGAGAATTTTGTCAAATACGGCAAAAACCACCGTATCAACATCGCGTTGCTGATTGGCGGTGTGTCGTTTGACGAGCAGGAAAAGAAGCTCGAGCGCGGCGCCGATGTGTTGATTGCAACACCAGGGCGACTGCTTGATCATTTCGAGCGCGGAAAACTTCTCCTCACCGGTGTTGAAATTCTCGTGATCGACGAGGCGGACCGCATGCTCGACATGGGTTTCATCCCGGACATTGAGCGTATCTGCAAACTCATTCCGTTCACGCGGCAGACCTTGTTCTTCTCGGCCACCATGCCTCCGGAGATCACCAAGCTCACCGAGCAGTTTCTGCAGGGGCCCGTCCGCGTCGAGGTCTCCCGTCCGGCAACAACGTCAACGAACATCACCCAGCGCTTTGTCAAAAGCGGCGCCAAGCCCTGGGAGAAGCGCGAGCGTCTGCGTTCACTGATCGACGCTCAAGGCGACACGCTGAAAAACGCCATCATATTCTGCAATCGCAAGAGCGAAGTGGCGACACTGTTCCGCTCTCTCGTCCGTCACGAATATGACGCAGGTGCGCTTCACGGCGACATGGATCAACGCGCGCGCATGACGATGCTGGAGAATTTCCGCAAGGGCAATCTGAAGCTGCTTGTCGCGTCTGACGTTGCCGCCCGCGGGCTCGACATTCCCGATGTCAGCCACGTGTTCAATTTCGATATTCCCACCCACGCGGATGACTATGTGCACCGGATCGGCCGCACCGGTCGGGCAGGCCGCAAGGGTGCTGCGTTCACGCTGATCACCAAGGCCGATCGCAAATACATGGATTCGATCGAAAAGCTGATAGGCCAGGATGTTGAATGGCTGGATGGCGACCTGTCCACGCTTCAAGCAGATGAAGGCGCCGATGACGACAACAAGCGTGGGCGCGGAACAAGGCGCGGAGGCAAAACCTCTGCGGCGGCTGAAGAGAAAAGCCCTTCCGGCAAGAAGCCGCGCAAGAACGACATCAGATCCGAAAATGCCGAGCGCAAGGCGAAACAGGACAAGCCGGAGCAGCCCAAAGAGCCGCGCCGCCATCAACGTGAAGACGACACCACGGTCGGTTTCGGAGAGGACGTGCCCGCTTTCATGAAGATTGCCGTAAAGACCTGACGCAACACGGGTCTATTAAATCGTCCAAGCCGCTGCGGGTGTATTCTGGCAGCGGCTTTTTAGCGGATATCTAGCTTTTCCTGCTTCGCAAGCCTGCCCCAAAAGCACGGCGAGCCCACAGCGTCATTTCATCAGGATCATCCATCGCGCTCTCGGGGATGGACCAGTAAGGCATAGCTACAGGTCCTCGCCCCTTGTGCCCTTGATAGACCCATTGGCGGCAACCGGCCTCGATAAAATTAGCAACGCTTTCTGCATCTGCCTTCAGAAGAAGGTCGCCGTTGACCTCCAGAGCAAAGATGGCGCCATCGTGATAGATGCCCTTCCCGCCGAACATGCGCCGAATGGTTACAGGTCCCAGCCCTGAAAAGAGATCGCGTATGGCGTCGTCGTCCACGGCCAGCCTGTCAGGCAGTACCGCGCGCTTCGGCGAGCGCCTTGAGATCTGCTGGCTTCAGCTCAATGGATTCGCCGCAACCACAAGCCGACGTCTGGTTGGGATTGTTGAAGGTAAAGCCGGTCCGCAGCTTGGTGACTTCGAAATCGAGCTGGGTGCCAAGAAGAAAGAGAGCCGCTTCAGGCGCGACATAGACATGCGCGCCATCATGCTCCACATGATCGTCCTTCGGGTCGGCTTCGGTCACAAGATCGACCGTATACTCCATGCCGGCACAGCCACCCTTCTTGATGCCCACGCGCACACCCATGGCGCCATGGCGGGCGCCGACGATCTCACGCACACGGTTTGCGGCCGCGTCGGTCATGGTCATCACTTGAAATCGGCTCATTGAATTCTCCGTTCACGGCGAGTGAAAGGCTCGCGGAATGGTTCTCTCATCAGAATGGGCAAGAAACGCCCCTGTTGCAAGGGGGCCTGCCGATCAGTACCAGCCAACGGCGAATTGGGCTTCTTCGGACATGCGGTCCGGTGTCCATGGAGGATCGAAAACCATCGTGACTTCAACGTCGCTGACGCCTTCGACGGTGCTGACGGCATTCTGAACCCAGCCGGGCATCTCTCCGGCCACGGGACAGCCCGGTGCGGTCAGGGTCATGTCGATCTTGACCGAGCGATCATCCTCGATATCGACCTTGTAGATCAGCCCCAGCTCGTAGATGTCGGCGGGAATTTCCGGATCATAGACCGTCTTGAGCGCACTGACGATGTCGTCGGTCAGGCGGACAAGCTCTTCCTGCGGAATGGAAGACGTCTTGGCTTCCATTTCCTGATGAGCCGTGCGCTCATCCTTCTGTTCCGTGTCCTGCGGTGTATCAGTCATCTTGTCACCCGAAAAAACGCCGCGCTTTCTCAAGCGCTTCAGCGAGGGCGTCGACCTCCTCGCGCGTATTATACATACCGAACGATGCACGGCATGTGGAGGTCACGCCGAAATGTTTCAAGAGCGGCTGCGCGCAATGTGTCCCGGCTCTCACGGCAACACCCGAACGATCGATCACCATGGAAACATCATGCGCATGAACGCCCTCGATCTCGAAAGAGACGATGGCACCCTTGTCGGGAGCATTGCCGAAAATGCGCAGCGTATCGATCTTGCCAAGTTGCTCATGCGCATATCGAACCAGATCGGTTTCATAAGCCGCAATCGCCTCGCGACCAATGCCTTCGATATAGTCCAGCGCCGCACCAAGCCCTATCGCCTGCACAATCGGCGGTGTCCCCGCCTCGAAACGGTGCGGTGGCTCGTTGTAGGTGACGTCGTCGAGCGTCACGTCCTCAATCATCTCGCCGCCGCCCTGGAAGGGCCGCATGGCCGCAAGGCGTTCTTTCTTGCCATAAAGCACGCCAATGCCAGATGGACCGTATAGCTTGTGCCCGGTGCAGACATAAAAATCGCAATCAAGCGCCTGCACGTCGACCGGCAAATGCACAGCGCCCTGACTGCCATCGACGAGAACCGGGATACCGCGTTCGTGGGCGATGCGAATGATCTCCTTCAGCGGCGTGATGGTGCCAAGCACATTCGACATGTGCGTGATGGCAACGAGCCGGGTGCGGTCTGTCAGCGTCTTTTCGAACGCCTCGACGGTAAGCACCCCTTCCTCGTCAACCGGAATCCATGCGAGCTTCGCCCCATGGCGCTCACGGAGGAAGTGCCATGGTACGATGTTGGAGTGATGCTCCATGATCGACAGCGCGATTTCATCGCCCTCGCCGATATTCGGCATCGCATGGCCATAAGCGACCGTGTTGATCGCCTCAGTGGCCGATTTGGTGAAAATGATCTGTTCCGTGCTCTCCGCATTCAGAAAACGTCGAACCGTTTCACGCGCCTTTTCATAGGCATCCGTGGCGGCGTTCGAGAGAAAGTGCAAGCCGCGATGAACATTGGCGTATTCATTGCTGTAGGCATGCGTGATTGCATCGATCACCGCCTGCGGCTTCTGCGCCGACGCGCCATTGTCGAGATAGACAAGCGGCTTGCCATAAACCTCGCGCGCAAGGATCGGAAAATCCCGGCGAACGGCTTCAACGTCATATCGCATGGTGTCGACCTTTTGGTCCATGTCCAGCTCCGCGTGCCCGCCCCTCATCGAGAAAGGCGGGCGTGAGTGGTTTAGGATTAGCCATGCGCGGCGAACCAGTCGACCAGCCTGGCCTCCAGCGCCTCAATCACGATCTCGTCTTCAAGTTCCTCGATGACCTCGGCCACGAAGGCCTTGACCAGAAGACCGCGCGCCGTCTTTTCGTCGATGCCGCGCGCCATCAGGTAGAAGAGATGATCTTCCTCGATATCGGTCACCGTCGCGCCATGGCCGCAGGCTACATCGTCTGCAAAGATCTCGAGTTCAGGCTTCGACGAGAAGCCACCCTCATCCGAGAGCAACAGCGTGTTGCAGGCCATCTTGGCGTCGGTCTTCTGGGCGATCTTCGCAACGCGGATCTGACCCTGGAACACGCCGTTGGCCTTGCCGGTTACAACGTTGCGGAAGGTCTCCGTGGATACCGTGTCAGGTGCCAGATGGTCGAGCACCATGGTCACGTCGCAATGGGCCTCGCCGCCAAGCAGGTTCACACCGCGAAGCTTGAACTCGGAGCCCTCACCGCGTGCGACAACCTTGACTTCCTGTCGAACCAACTTGCCTCCGCTGTTGAGGATGAAGAGCGTGAGGCTCGAATCCTTACCCAACGAAGCTGTAAACTGGCCGAGATAGGTTGCATCGTCCGGCTGTTCCTGAAGCAATATCCAGAAAACATCCGCGCCATCACCGACGTCCAGATGAGTCACGGATGTCGCTAGCGCATCGCCGACACCGGTCTGGCGCTCAATGATGGTCGCCTTTGAACCTGCTGCCGCATTCACTACGAACCGGCCATGAACCTGACCGCCGGCATGAATGTTCTGCAATTCCACCGGGCGCTCGATCTCGGTTCCTTCAGCGATCTCAAGCCAATAACCATCAGAGACAAAAGCCGCATTGATCGCACCCACCGCATCGAAACGGTCAGACGCTGTCAGCCAATTGGCAGAAAGCGCGCCTTCCTGCAGCTTCTCGGCAAGGGTGGCGATGGTTGCGCCCTCGGGCGCCGCCGGGCGCTCATGGGAGGTGCCGTTAAGCACCGGCAAGACCAAAGCATTCTCAATCAGCGGAGCCACCGCTTCGGCGTCGTTGACAGGCTTGAATTCAGGCACGCTGGAAAGAAGGCGGCGCAGATCCGTATAATGCCAGGCTTCGATGCGACGCGTCGGCAGCCCCTTTTTAAGAAGTTCCAGCGCTTCATCGCGGCGAACGGTAACCTCGGCATCACCCGGCAGGTCGGAGAACCGGCTGGAATAGCCATCGACCAGAGCCGTTTCGGCCTCCGTCAACGTGTTTTGAGCATGGAGATTCATCGCATCACCTCAAGCGGCTGCGTCAATGACGCCAGCATAACCGTTCTTCTCCAGCTCAAGCGCTAGATTCTTGTCGCCGGACTTGATGACCTGGCCGCGGTAGAGAACGTGGACCGTGTCCGGAACGATATAGTCGAGAAGACGCTGATAGTGCGTGATCACCAAAACGGCGCGATCCGGTGAACGCAGGGCGTTCACGCCATCCGCAACGATCTTCAGCGCATCGATGTCGAGGCCGGAATCCGTCTCGTCCAGCACGCAGAGTTTGGGCTCGAGAAGCTTCATCTGCAGGATTTCGGCCCGCTTCTTCTCACCGCCGGAAAAGCCGACATTGAGCGGACGCTTGAGCATGTCCATGCTCATCTGCAGTTCTTCAGCGGCGCTGCGAACCCGCTTCAGCATTTCCGGGATTTTCAGCTCTTCTTCGCCCCGCGCCTTGCGCTGCGCGTTAATGGCGGTCTTCAGGAACTCCATCGTCGCAACGCCCGGGATCTCGAGCGGGTACTGAAAGGCGAGGAAGATGCCGGCGGCGGCACGCTCAGCCGGATCCATCTCCAGAATGGACTCGCCATTGTAGAGGATCTCGCCCTCGGTCACCTCATAGTCGTCACGACCGGCAAGGATGTAGGACAGGGTGGACTTACCGGAGCCGTTCGGCCCCATGATCGCAGCCACTTCGCCGGCCTTGACGGTCAGGTTCAGGCCGCGAATGATCTCGGTGCCATCCTCGGCGATGCGGGCGTGCAGGTTTTTGATCTCAAGCATGATTTTTTTCCAAACAAATGCGCCGGCCTCAGCCGACCGAACCTTCAAGCGAAATACCGATGAGCTTCTGAGCCTCGACGGCAAACTCCATTGGCAGTTCTTGGATGACGTCCTTGACGAAGCCATTTACGATGAGAGCGATGGCTTCTTCCTCGGGAATGCCACGCTGCATCACGTAGAACAGCTGATCCTCGGAAATCTTCGAGGTGGTCGCCTCGTGCTCGAACTGCGCGGTGGCATTCTTGGCTTCGATATAAGGCACGGTGTGTGCGCCGCAATCATTGCCAATGAGAAGGCTGTCACATTGGGTGAAATTGCGGGCGTTGGCTGCCTTGCGATGCGCGGACACCTGTCCGCGGTAGGTGTTCTGCGAGTGGCCGGCGGAGATGCCCTTGGAGATGATACGGCTCGACGTGTTCTTGCCCAGGTGCAGCATCTTGGTTCCAGAATCGATCTGCTGATGGCCGTTGGAAACGGCAATCGAGTAAAACTCACCACGGCTATTGTCGCCACGCAGGATGCAAGACGGATATTTCCACGTGATCGCAGAACCGGTCTCGACCTGGGTCCAGGAGATCTTGGAGTTTTTGCCCCGGCAATCGCCGCGCTTGGTGACGAAGTTGTAGATGCCGCCCTTGCCCTCGGAATCACCCGGATACCAGTTCTGGACCGTGGAGTACTTGATCTCCGCATCGTCCAGCGCGATCAGCTCGACCACGGCGGCGTGCAGCTGGTTCTCGTCGCGTTGCGGTGCCGTGCAGCCCTCCAGATAGGACACGTAAGCGCCCTCTTCCGCGATGATCAGCGTGCGCTCAAACTGCCCTGTATTCTTCTCGTTGATACGGAAATAGGTGGACAATTCCATGGGGCAGCGCACGCCCTTCGGCACGTAGACGAAGGAGCCGTCGGTAAACACAGCCGAGTTCAGCGCAGCGTAATAATTGTCCGATACCGGCACAACGGAACCGAGATATTTTTGCACCAGTTCTGGGTGCTCACGGATGGCTTCGGAGATAGAGCAGAAAATAACACCGGCCTTGGCGAGCTCTTCCTTGAAAGTTGTGACCACCGAGACGGAATCAAACACCGCATCGACCGCAACACGCCCGGAGCTGTAGACATTGTCGCTGGGGTTCTCTTCCAGCTCACTCGGCTCGCCCTGCTTGCGAACACCCGCAAGAATTTCCTGCTCCCTCAAGGGGATACCAAGTTTCTCGTAGGTTCTGAGCAATTCCGGATCGACCTCGTCGAGCGACTTCGGACCGGTCTGGTTCTTCGGCGCTGCATAGTAATGCAGGTCCTGAAAATCGATCTTGGGATAACTGACGCGCGCCCAGCTCGGCTCTTCCATAGCCTGCCAGCGCTTGTAGGCGTTTAATCGCCACTGCGTCATCCACTCCGGCTCTTCCTTCTTGGCTGAAATGAAACGGATGATGTCTTCATTCAGACCCTTTGGCGCCAGATCGCTTTCGATAAGCGTCTCAAAACCATATTTGTACTGGTCCACATCGATCATGCGGACCTGATCAATCGTTTCCTGCACGGCAGGCATATGCGTTCTCCATCCATGCCGGGGTCAAGGCCCGGCCGTCTTCAAATTGAGCACACCGTGATCACCTTTCGGCAGACCTCATGTAGTGCGTCGGAGCAAAGGTTTCATCCGGTCACATATTAAATATGTGTCTTTTTCTCCATTTTAATTCGCTTCACCCTCGATTTTATCTTTTCGCCGCTTCACGCAGCTTGCGCGGAGCTCTTCCTCCGCGTTGCGAGTTTGGACAACACACTCTCGAACAGGGCCAGATCCTCTTCACTGGTCGTATGTCCAATGGAGACCCGCAGGGCACTGGCCTCATCCCCCAGCCCCATGGCTTCGAGGACATGGCTCGGTCCCACCCTCCCGGATGAGCAGGCAGACCCGGCAGAAAGCGCCACACCGCCCAGGTCAAAGGCAATCTGCGCGGTCTCAGCTTTCATACCAGGAATGGAGAAGAAGCTTGTATTTGCAACGCGATGCACTTCCCGGCCGTGAATGACGGCATCCGGAACATGTTGCAGAACAGCGCTCTCAAAGCGGCCCCGCATCCTGGCTATGAGATCGACACGGTCCAGATTTTCAAGAGCTTCTGTAGCGGCAGCGCCAAAGCCGGCAAGCGCGGCGAGATTCTCCGTGCCCGCCCGATGCCCTTTTTCTTGACCGCCGCCGTCGATCAACGCCCGCGGCATCATCAGGTTGGCATTTCCGACCACGGCTCCCGCCCCCTTGGGACCGCCAATCTTGTGCGACGACAATATAAAGTAATCAGCGTAACCGGCTGAAATATCCAACGGAATACGGCCTGCGGCCTGAACGGTATCGAAGATCGTGGTGGCGCCATGCGCCTTGGCCAGACATCCGATTTCGTCGATTGGCTGAATGACGCCCGTTTCATTGTTCACCGCGTGCACGGCAACCAAAGGAAGACCTGCATTCTGATCGTGCTCTGCCAACAGCGCCTTCAGCGCATCAAGGTCTATCAACCCATTAGATTGGACCGGTATAATATTGATTTGATTGTGGGAAAACCGGCCACCTTTCAAAACGCAGGGATGATCGGCCGCGCTGACATAGAGTTTGGAAAACCTCAGTGGCGCGCGCCCCATTGTCCAGTGGGGTGTGAGAAGCATCGCTGCCGCCTCGGTCGCGCCAGAGGTAAAGACAACATCCTCCCCACGGCCTCCCACAAGACGCGACACGTGCTTGCGAGCCTGTTCAAGAACGCGCCTGGCTTCCCGGCCCTCCGTGTGAACGGACGACGGATTTCCTGGCATCGAAAGGGCGTCAAGCATCGCCTCCCTTGCCTTTTCGACAAGCGGTGCACTGGCATTGAAATCAAGATATGCCCGAGTCGCCGACATTGACCTTCCGCTTTTCTCCGCGAATCCGCTGTCTGCCTCACGTCATCAAGGCCAAACTTGGCCACCTTGACGTAATTTCCTTGAATTTTCAGGGCGAGCCGTCCTATTTACCCGGCTTGCCGATATGATGGTTGCTCGCGCACCATCAATTTTGAACAATTCTAAACTAGCTTCTATGGAGGCGTCGGCGTCGCGTCAAGGGTCAAGGGGCATCGATCCCCGTGGAACCTGTAATGCTGCGACGCCCAATGTGGAGTACTCATGCCTGAGGTCATTTTTGCCGGGCCTGCCGGACGTCTGGAAGGACGATATCAGCCTTCAAAGGAAAAGAACGCTCCGATCGCGCTCATCCTGCATCCGCATCCGCACTTCGGCGGCACGATGAACAACAAGATCGTCTACGATCTTTTCTACATGTTCCAAAGCCGGGGTTTCACCACACTGCGTTTCAACTTCCGCGGCATCGGCCGCAGCCAGGGTGCGTTTGATCACGGCACCGGGGAACTCTCCGATGCAGCCGCTGCGCTCGACTGGGTTCAGTCGCTGCATCCCGATTCCAAAAACTGCTGGATCGCGGGTTACTCCTTCGGCGCCTGGATCGGCATGCAGCTTCTGATGCGCCGGCCAGAGATCGAAGGGTTCATGTCCATCTCGCCGCAGCCGAACCTGTATGATTTCTCGTTCCTCGCCCCGTGTCCGTCCTCGGGTCTGATCATTCACGGCGATGCCGACAAGGTTGCGCCGCCCGCCGACGTTCAGGGCCTCGTTGACAAACTGCAGTCTCAGAAGGGTATCACGATTACCCAAAAGACCATGCCCGGCGTGAACCATTTCTACTCCGACCATGTCGATGAACTGATCGGTGAATGTTCGGATTACCTTGATCGCCGTCTGCGCGGTGAGCTTTCCGAACCGCGCCCCAAACGCCTGAAATAAACCGTTCTGCGGATGCCGCATTCTGTGTCGCAGCGTCCGCAAATATCAAAGAGCCTGAAAGACCATGACCGCCTTCAAATCCGACTTTCTGCGCACGCTCAGCGAACGCGGGTTCATTCACCAGACGTCCGACGACGCTGGTCTTGATGAACTCTTCCGGAGTGAGACGGTAACGGCCTATATCGGCTTCGATCCCACGGCACCAAGCCTCCATGCAGGCGGGCTCATTCAGATCATGATGCTGCACTGGCTGCAGCAGACAGGCCATCGCCCGATCACTCTGATGGGCGGCGGCACCGGGATGATCGGCGACCCGTCCTTCAAGGACGAAGCGCGCAAGCTGATGACGCCGGAAACAATCGCTAAGAACATCGCCGGGATCAAAAAGGTGTTTTCCAACTACCTCACTTTCGGCGAAGGACCGCAGGACGCGCTGATGGTCAACAACGCCGACTGGCTTCTGGGCATCAACTATGTCGAGTTCCTGCGCGACGTGGGCCGCCATTTCTCTGTCAATCGAATGCTCTCATTCGATTCCGTGAAACTGCGCCTAGACCGCGAGCAGTCCCTCTCCTTCCTGGAATTCAATTACATGATCCTCCAGGCCTATGACTATGTGGAGTTGAACAAACGGCTTGGCTGCCGCCTGCAGATGGGTGGTTCGGACCAGTGGGGCAACATCGTCAACGGCATCGATCTGGGGCACCGTATGGGCACGCCGCAGCTCTACGCCCTGACCTCCCCCCTGCTCACAACATCATCGGGTGCGAAGATGGGCAAGAGCGCCGAGGGAGCGATCTGGCTTAACCCCGATATGCTCGGCGCCTACGACTTCTGGCAATACTGGCGCAACACAGAGGATGCGGATGTCGAGCGCTTCCTGAAACTTTACACCACCATGCCGTTGGACGAGATTGCGCGGCTCGGCGCGCTGCAGGGTGCCGAGCTCAACGAAGCCAAGAAGATCCTGGCCACCGAAGTGACTGCCATGCTTCATGGCCGCGATGCTGCTGAGGAAGCGGCAGAGACGGCGCGCAAAACATTCGAGGAAGGGTCACTGGCGCAAACGCTTCCTACAATAGAAGTCGAACGCTCCGCTCTTGAGGATGGTATTGGTGTGCTTTCGCTCTTTGTGACAGCAGGATTGGCCGCATCCAACGGCGAAGCGCGCAGGCATGTGAAGGGGGGAGCCGTTCGTCTGAACGACCAGCCCGTCAACGATGACCGACAAGCTGTAACCCTCGAGAATCTTACTGAGGAAGGCGTGGTGAAACTCTCCCTCGGGAAGAAAAAGCACGTGCTCCTGCGCCCGGTTTGAACCGCTGGCATTCAACGCCAAGACATATTAGGTGCGCCCCGTCCGGGCGCCCTTTTTTTATCGAAACTCGAAAATCTGCCGGAAAATCCCTGGGGCGATGGCCGAAATGGGATTCACTTCCATCTGAGGCTCAGCGAGCTTGCCATAAAGCCGGTAGGTGATTCCGATCAGCCCGCGGTCGCGCCCGTTTCCAAGGATCTCACCGAACACCGGGATTTCACCGAAAATGCGGTTCAGACCATAAAGCGGCATGAAGGTCCCGGTGATCGCGATATTGTCATTCGCGTCAAAGAGGGTTCCCTGAAATGTCGTGCCGATCAGTGGCCCGCGCAGGACACCGTCTCTCAGGTCCAGCCGACCGGGACCCTTCAGAACCTTGGCATAGCCGCGTTCGAAGCCAATTCTGTTGGCATCTACCTCGCCATTGTTCTCGGTTGCGGACACGAGTGAACGCAGACGCGGCTCGTCGACAATGAAAAAATTTTCAGCCGATACGCGACCGCTCAATACACCGCCCTTGCCCTCATCCAAAGATAAGGCCAGCTGTCCACCTTCCATGTTCTCGTAGAAATCGACGAAGCGCATCACCGCTCCGGCGTCCGATGAATTGGCGACGATACCGCCGGGGCTGCGTGTCAGGGTCACTTTACCGCCGGACCTTGTCGTTGCGGAGATGTCGAGGCGGCCGGCGCTTTCCGCAGCAGACGCATAGTTTAGGGCAACGTCCCGCAAAACAGTACCGCCAAAACCCGTTACCCGAGCGAGTTTCGCGTCGAGCGCAACTCCCGCGCTGCCGCCCGCCCCACTTCCGTCGTCGGCATCGCTCTGTCCGGTTGCCAGATAGTGCTTGATCAGCGCACGCCCATCCAATGACGCACCGCGGACGGATACCTTGTAGCTTCGGCCCGACCGATCGACGGAGACGGAAAAATCGTCCCCCCGGTTCAATCTTGCCTTGTCGAACCGAGCACTGGCGAGCTCGCCGCCGGCGATCGTGAGCCGCCCTTGCGCCGAGAACGTTTCGCCGGCCAGTTTGAAGTCGGTCAGCTCCATCGACGAGGGTGTCTCGTCGAGAATGAAAGACGCCTGCGCCGGAATCCCGGTCCCCTTGCTCCAATTGATCCATGGTAGCGTCAGGCGTGCCTTATCGAGCTTCACGGTGAGCGCCTTGCGCCCATCCGTCAGCTCGGAATAATCCACCGTTATCGGACCGGAAAGAATGCTGTCCAGTCCGGGAACCACCTTGTTACGTAGCTTGTCATCAAGCGTGAGCTCGATCTTGCGTGACCGCTTCAGTTCAGACTCACCGAAAGGCTCGACCAGTTCCAGACGTGCCGGCACGCCATTCAACATCGCGGAAGCGGAAATGTCCGCCCTGCCCGGCTCAACAATCAGCACGCCGTTGGCATCTGCGACCATCTGCCCGTCAAAGGATTTGGAGATCGATAGATTTTTGTATTCGAGCGTCGCCTGCCAACCGAGATCTTCGCGCGGTATCCCATCGCTCAAAGGGATATCGGCAGTCACATGACCGGTCACATCACCCGTCACGTCTTGAGGCGAAATGTCGATCTTGTCGGACACGTCGATAGGTTCATATGAAGCCAGTTCGACAATGGCCGGAGCTTTGCCTGCCACGTCTATCTCAAGTTTGCCGATGCGTGGCTTTACATGGGCATTGCGCACCGTGAGCGATCCCTTGCTGGCGGCCACTTTCCGCCCACTCGGCATAAAGACCGTGCCGGTATCGATCGCAATGTCGATATCTGCCCCTTGAAACGCAATGCGACCCACCGCGTCTCGCACAGGCGGTATCCGACCAGCTATGTCGAACCGCGCGTCTGCAACCTCGAAGGCCCCGCTGACTTCTTCGTTATTCAGCGGTTTGCCATTGCCGAAACGCCCCGGCGGCACGCGCAGACGAAGATTGCCTTCGACAACCCGACCACCAAAGAGGTTGCCCAGAACCCATTCCCGCGCGCCCGAGGCGGCGAACCATGGCCAGAACTGCTTCACCTCATGGGTCGGCATGCCTTCGGTATAGACGGCAAGCGAAAGCCCTGGCGTCTTGCCCGCCTGAAGGGTAACAGCGGCGCTCGCGGTGATCACGCCGGATGTCGTTGCGATGCGTATCGTATCTCCAACAATACGCCCTTTTCCGGTGTCGATACGTCCCGATACACCAGCAACGAAGGGGACGGCAGCCTCAGGTGAATCGATCGGCGCGATAGACGATTTTCCGCTGGCAAGGTCAAAGCGATAAACCGCGGTCCCGGCGCCGGAGTTCTCGACCGGAACGATCCGCCCCGTGAAATTGAACGCAGACCGTCCGACAACCATGTTTGCCTGATTGATGATGACCGTACCCTCATCGTCCCCGACCTCGGCGCGGATGCGGCCTGTCGCGCTCAACACTCCATCATCTCCAAGGTCAAAGGGAGCGTTTTCCAGCTCCAATTCGAGTTTCAGCCGGCCATCCCCGATTTTGCCTTCGCCGCCGCTCAGAGTCAGGCGAACCGCCTCCAAAAGACCGGTGGGACGCTCGTGATGACCGGACACGGAACGCGCGGTTTCCAACAGTGAGGGCTTCGGCGCCGAAATTTCGACATCCAGTGACTGGATCGGTCCATTGCGCACAGGCCGCAAGGCGGTTCCAGTAATCTCGAAACCACGGTCTTCAAGGGAAACATTGCTCTTGAAGTCGAGCTTTCCTGACGGCGCCATCGACGCATTAATATCGATGGCCATGCTACGCTTGGAGGCGTCATCGAGGATGACCTCCACATCGCGCAGGCGCAGATGCCGCGTTCCCATGCGTTCGGTAAGCGCATAAACACGTCGGAGACCGTGAAAAACATCCTTCTCGACAAGACTGGGATCGACCGGTTTTTTCCATCTCGCGACGGCGGCCACCTCCTCGGAACGCGATGAGAGCTCCGCTAGCTGGACGCGCGCACCGGAGATTTCCGCGCTCCCAACCTTTATCTGCCCTCTGAGCAGCGGCAGCAGCCTGAAGCCGAACCGAAGTGTGTCGGCATCGAACAGCGTTTCACCGGTTTCAACCTTGGTTAGATGCACGTCCTGTATCTCAAGGGCTATCAGACTGCGGTCGCTCGGGACCAGCCTCAAAGAACCCATGGTTGTCGCGACATTATACCCCGTAAGCGAAGTGAGCGCTCTTTGCGCGGCTGATCGCAACCGTTCCTGGCCAAAGGACCCCATTCCGACGAACTGGAGTGCAAGACCAAGGGCAACGAGGAGTGTGATCGCAACGGCAAACCCGGTTATGCCGCGCTTCAACCACCGCCAGAAGACAGAACGCCGCAGCACCCGGCGCGCCCTGTCATGGGTAGAGGGGTAAGTTTCCAGAGCCGCAATCTCGCCGCGCTTGAACCTGACCTTTCTGTGTGAAGCACCTTGCTGATCCAAAACCGTTCCCGTCGACACTCGCAGCCATGGACGAATCCATCGACATGATTATATCTCTCCCTTTCATCGCCTATCCACAAACAGGGGAAAGAAAATGACAGGACCCGTCAAAGGAAGCGAAGCGCCGGATTTTGCGTTGCCCGCAGATGGGGGCAGCGAAATCAAATTGTCGGACTTCCGCGGGAAAAATGTCGTTCTCTTCTTCTACCCTAAAAACGACACCAGCGGCTGCACTGCGGAAGCCATCGACTTTACGGCACTCAAGCCCGAATTCGACGCCGTGGACACGATCCTTCTCGGAATGTCTCCAGACAGCCCGAAAAGCCACGACAAGTTCAAGAACAAACATGCACTTACGGTGTCTCTTGTTTCCGACCAAGAGAAGGAGACCCTTCAATCCTATGGGGTATGGGTCGAGAAAAGCATGTATGGGCGCAAATATATGGGGGTCGAGCGCTCCACCTACCTGATCGACCGGGAGGGCCGCATTGCAGAAACATGGCGCAAAGTGAAAGTGCCAGGTCATGCGCAGTCTGTTCTCGACGCTGTCAGAGCGCTTGAAGTGGATGCCCGCTAGGCCCGTTTAGCGGGCCAATTCACTGCAATGACCCCAACCTGTATTCTCACAGCAATCAATTCCCACAAGCTGTTGCGCCCTGTTGAGGGGCGCGGCCGCTACACGAAAAGCTTTGTTAACCCTAATCAAGTGTAATCGACATCGAACAAGGTCCCTGAATACAAGTTCGATTCTCGATGCGCCCACAGCAATCTGCGGTTTTTGGTAAACGTAAGGAACCCCACACGATCATCATCGCGCGGGGTGACAGGATCCGGCATTTCACGGTGCGGCCGTGGATCGCAGCTCTGGTCGGCTCTGCGGTTGGAGCGCTTGCTATAGGCTATCTTCTTGCCACCTCGTATCTGGTATTTCGTGACGATTTGATCGGTGCCACAGTTGCACGCCAGGCGCGGCTTCAACAGGCCTATGAAGATCGGATTTCCGCCCTGCGTGCGCAGCTTGATCGCGTGACAAGTCGGCAGCTTCTTGATCAGCAATTTATGCAGGAGAGGGTTGGTGAGCTGCTTGAACGGCAGGATCAGCTAACCAAGCGTCAGAGCCGGCTCGATCCGGTGCTCAACCGCGCAGGGGCGGAACTGCTCCCCGAGAACCCGCCCGTGCCCGAGCCAAGACCGAAAATCAAGGCCGAGAGCAAGCCCCTGCTTGATCCAACGACCACCGGCAGCATTGCAGTTGCTTCCTTCGCTCCTTCTCAGACAGGTTCGGTCCCCTGGCCACTCCGATCACGTTCCTCGCAGAAGCGTGAGCAATTGTCCGCCGCCGACAAAGCTGACTACCTTTTTGTGAAACTTAATCGCGCGCTGGAGACCATCGAAACAGATCAAATTGACAGTGTCAGAATGCTTGCTGACGGTGCCTATCAGACTGCCGATGCGATCGCCGGCACACTGGAGGATGTCGGCTTGACAATTGCCAGCGACCACCGGGAACAGAATGTCGGCGGCCCACTCCTGGCATCCACCTCCGCGTTGGTTTTTGAAGACCAGGTGCGTGAACTGGATGAAGCACTGTCCCATCTGAACCAAGTCAAGGCCAAAGCAAGGCGACTGCCTTTGGCGAGCCCGGCGCCCGGGGCCCAGATCTCAAGCCGATTCGGCGCACGCAAGGATCCCTTTCTCGGACGCCTTGCCCACCATTCAGGTATCGATTTCCGGGCAAAGCGTGGAGCCTCTATTCATGCAACCGGCGCAGGTACAGTGGTCAAGGCAGGCTGGAACGGTGGCTACGGGCGGATGGTGGAGGTCGATCACGGAAACGGTCTCACGACCCGGTATGCGCATATGAGCAAGATTCTCGTAAAGACCGGCGACAAGGTGGATGTGGGAACCAAGGTCGGAAAGGTCGGTTCCAGTGGCCGTTCGACAGGACCGCATCTCCATTATGAAGTGCGCAGATCCGGCACAGCCCTGAATCCCGCCCGCTTCATCACGGCAGGGCGCAAGATCGCCAAATATCTCAAAAACGAATCCGGAAAATAAAAATGGGCGAACGCCAAGCGTCCGCCCATATGAGAAAATGAGATAAGGCGATTTACCGCCTATGTCAGGTCCTCTACCTCCGCGCCGTCACTGCCGTGAACACGCTGTGACAGGGCAGCTTCCATAAATGTGTCCAGCTTGCCGTCGAGAACATCCTGAGGGCTGGTGCTTTCAACGCCGGTACGCAGGTCTTTCACCAATTGATAAGGCTGGAGAACATAGGAGCGGATCTGATGCCCCCAGCCGATATCCGTCTTGGACGCCTCCGTCACACTCGCTGCATCTTCACGCTTTTTGAGCTCTTCTTCGTAGAGGCGCGCGCGCAACATATCCCATGCGGTAGCGCGATTTTTGTGCTGTGAGCGTTCTTTTTGACACTGCACCACGATACCACTGGGAATATGCGTTATGCGGACAGCCGAATCGGTCGTGTTCACGTGCTGACCGCCTGCCCCCGACGCCCGGTATGTGTCGATGCGAACTTCAGACTCCGGAATATCGATCTCGATCGTGTCATCAATAACCGGATAAACCCAGGCACTGGCAAAAGATGTGTGGCGCCGTGCATTGCTGTCATAGGGGGAAATACGAACCAGGCGGTGTACGCCAGACTCCGTCTTCAGCCACCCATAGGCGTTCCGCCCCTTGATCAACAGCGTCGCCGACTTGATACCTGCCTCTTCACCGTCGTGGACTTCCATCACGTCGACTTTCATCCCGCGGCGCTCTGCCCAACGCGAATACATCCGTAGAAGCATCTGCGCCCAGTCCTGGCTCTCGGTCCCGCCAGCACCGGCATGGATTTCCAGATAGGTGTCGTTTCCGTCAGCCTCTCCGGAAAGCAGGGACTCCACCTGTCGGGCGGCAATCTCTTCATTCAGACCTTTGAGAGCAGCTTCGGCTTCCGAGATCACGGAAGCATCGCCCTCTTCCTCACCGAGTTCGATGAGACCGACATTGTCCTCCAGGGCCTGCGACAGGTTGCGGACACCGGTTATGTTTTCTTCGAGCATCTGACGCTCGCGCATCAGCTTCTGGGCCTCTTGTGGATCATTCCACAGATCGGCTTCTTCAGCGCGAGAATTGAGATAATCGAGCCTTTTTACCGCCGCATCCCAGTCAAAGATGCCTCCTCAGCAGGCTTATGGCCTGCTTGATTTCGTCGACAAGATTTTCGGTTTCTGCGCGCATTGCAGATCAACACCTCGGTTTTGTTGGATTTTTCAGAAACGGAACTCTGAGTCGCGTCGGACCATATGGAGCGCGCCCGCTTCTGTAAAGCGGACACGCCCCTCCGGCAACAATATCAGTAGAGGCCGCCAGCGCCCGAGTTTACGGCACGATTGGCCTGCGGAGAAATGACACGGGGGCCCCCTGCTCCCTCCAGATCTTCCATACCAATGACCCAGTAGCTGTCGGCAGGCCCTGTCCCGGGCTTGAAGGCTTCCATGATCACACCGGGCTGTCCCGCCTGGGCGCGCATTCCCGTCTTGCGATCAATGGGAATGATGTTCATGCCTTCCGGCACCTGAAAATCAACAGGACGCATATCCTTCAATGCATTTGTCATGAAGTCCTTGAAGATCGGCGCGGCGAGGCCACCGCCGGTGGAGCCACGCCCCATCGGACGCGGGGTGTCGTAGCCCATGAACACTCCAACGACGAGATCGGGTGTGTAGCCCACGAACCATGCGTCTTTCTCGTCGTTTGTCGTTCCTGTCTTGCCGGCAATCGGCCGCCCCAGCTCGGAGACGGTTACCGCCGTGCCACGCGAGACAACGCCCTGCATCATCGAGGTGATCTGGTAAGCGGTCATGGGGTCGAGGACCTGATCACGATCATTGATGATCTCTGGCTCCTCCTGCCCTTTCCACTCGCTTGCGACACATCCCGCGCATTCACGGCGATCGTGCTTATAGACCGTTTTTCCGTAGCGGTCCTGAATGCGGTCGATCAACGACGGAACGATTTGCTTTCCGCCATTTGCCATCACAGCATAAGCCGACACCATGCGCATGACCGTCGTCTCCCCTGAACCAAGGGACATGGCCAGCACCGGAAGCATCTTGTCGTAGATACCGAAATGCTCAGCATAGTCGGCCACCAGTTGCATGCCCATGTCCTTGGCCAGGCGCACAGTCATCAGATTGCGCGAGCGTTCGATGCCAGCACGCAATGTCGAGGGACCGGCTGATTTCCCGCCGTAATTCTTCGGCTCCCAAACCTCATTACCAACCTGGATCGAGATCGGCGCATCAAGCACGACCGAAGCCGGCGTGTAGCCATTGTCGAGTGCGGCCGCGTAAACGATGGGTTTGAAGGCAGAGCCCGGCTGACGATAGGCCTGTGTCGCCCGATTGAACTGGGAATCAGCATAGGAAAAGCCACCGACCATTGCCAAGACGCGTCCCGTATGGGGATCCATGGCAACCAGAGCGCCTTCAATCTCCGGCACCTGACGCAACTGCCAGGCCCGCTCCGTATCCTTTTTCTTTTCGACCAGAATCACATCGCCGGGCTTCAGAACGTCCGATTGCTTGTTGGCCTTGAGACGTTCGCCATTGACGACGTGCCGCATGGCCCATTTCATGTCCTCGAGCGCGATGGTACCTGTTTCACGTTCTTCCGAGAGCGCACCGGAAACCGTACGCTCCGGCTTGATGCCTATGGAAATCTTGTCATCTTCGGTTCCCAGAACGACAGCAAGCTTCCATTCGGGCACATCGCTCAACGCGTCTATCTCGCCGAGCGGCACGCCCCAATCTCCTGAAGCGTCGATCTGCGTGACCGGCCCGCGGTAACCGCGCAGCGTATCGTAGCGAATGAGACCGTTCTGCAGCGCCTTGCGGGCATAAAGCTGCAGTTTCGGATCGAGCGTCGTGCGGACGGACAGTCCGCCTTCATACAGCGCGTCTTCGCCATAGCGCGAAATGATGTCGCGACGAACCTCTTCCGTGAAGTACTCGCCTGCGAAAAGATATGTTCCGCGACGCCGGGGAGAGACATTCAAGCCAGTCGCCTTGGCTTTCTCGCCTTCCTCCGCAGTCGCATAACCATTCTCAACCATTTGATCGATCACCCAATTGCGGCGTTCGACTGCACGCTCCGTATACCGGAAAGGGTGATAATTGGATGGGCCCTTTGGCAGGGCGGCCAGATAGGCAGCTTCGGCCAGTGTCAGTTCATTGACAGACTTGTCGAAATAGGTCAGCGCCGCTCCGGCGATGCCGTAGGAGCCAAGGCCGAAAAAAATCTCGTTCAGGTAGAGCTCAAGAATACGATCCTTGGAATAGGCCTGTTCGATGCGGAAGGAGAGCACCATCTCCTTGATCTTGCGCTGCATGGTCTGGTCGGACGTCAGCAGAAAGTTCTTTGCTACCTGCTGCGTAATGGTCGATGCGCCGACGGGGCGGCGACCCGAACCGAAATTCTGGAGATTGGTGATCACCGCGCGCGCGAGGCCTGTCACATCCACACCAGGATGCTTGTAGAAATTCTTGTCTTCGGCAGAGAGGAAGGCGGCCTTGACCCGGTCAGGCACGGCCTGAATGGGAAGGTAAAGTCTACGTTCCCGTGCGAACTCCGCCATGAGCGCGCCGTCAGCAGCATGTACACGGGTGGTCACCGGTGGTTCATACTTCGCAAGAACCTCATAGTCAGGGAGATCTTTTGTAAGATCGCCGACGTATAGCGCGATGCCCGCTGCCACCAGCAACGCCAGCACGATGCCAACGCCAAAGAAATACCCGATGAGACGTACCATGCCCGCTCCAATTCATACTCTGGCGTCGCCGTTTGCTGTAAAAGCCACTAACCGCCAGAGCCGTCTTTCAAATTCCAGCCGCATCACGAAGGCTAACGACGAAATCGAATCTCGCCATTGCCGAACAGTCGCCCTTTTTCGCCGCCAGCGATTCTATAATACCACTTTTTGTCATGATCTTCCGCCCGGAGCACCGGTGTTTCCGGAAAATCTTATGTGGGCTCTTACTGCCTCAGCGTTGTGGGCAAAATACGGCGACACGACCGACGGAAACTCCGGCTGCATTAATCATCGCAAGCGTTGCAGACTTGCAACGTCCTTGCGTCATCCGCCCGCCCCGCCATTGGCCTTCGCAAAATATCCGACAGCTTCCACGATGGCGTCCATCGTCTCGGCGCGCCACTTTGGGTCCCGTAGCTGCGCTTCGTCTTCCGGGTTCGACAGGTAGCCTAGTTCCAGAAGCACCGAAGGGATATCAGGGGCACGAAGGACCCTGAAACCCGCATAGCGATGCGGATTCTTCACCAATTGAACCGTATCCGACAATCTGCCGATGAGGGTGCGCGCAAAACGGATGGAAAACGCATGCGTTTCGCGCCGGATAAGATCAACGAGAATGTCCTCGACTTCATCCTGCTCCTCTTCGGGCACTTTGCCGGCGATCTCATCCGATAGGTTTTCGCGTGCGGCTGTCGCCGCTGCCTCGGCATCCGATGCCTTGTCTGAGACCGTATACACAGTTGCACCGCGCACGCTGCGGATCGCGATCGCGTCGGCATGCACCGAGACAAATAGATCCGCGCCCTTTTCGCGGGCAATCCGAACCCGCTCGTCGAGACGCAGGAAACGATCATCTTCCCGTGTCAGAACGACCCGATAGCGGCCGGTTTCCTCCAGCTTCCCAGCCAGTTCAAGCGCAAACAGCAACGTGATCTGCTTTTCGATCGTGCCGTTGATGCCACGTGCGCCGCCATCCGCACCGCCATGTCCCGGATCAAGCGCAACGGTAAAGCGATCCTGGATCCCGGTCGCCCCTCCCCCCGGCCCCTCAGCCTTTGGTTTGAGCATGGCAGCACGAAGCGCCGCGTCGAAATCATCAGCCGAGCTGGCGCGGATCTCTATGATCAGGCGAAACCCGTCCGAGGTTTCATTTTTCATCACCTCGGCTTTTTCCACGGAGAACGGACCCACGGCGCGGAAAAGCAGACGCGCGCGCGCCGCGTCCACAGCGCCGTACTGGACAGCCGCAACCAGACCACGCGGGCGCAGTTCCAGAGGATCGAATGAAAACTCCGTCAGCGGGAGGTCGATGACCAGGCGGTTGGGATCCCGCAATAGAAACCATTGGAATTCGGGCTTCTCGTCAAAATGTATGACGATGCGCGTGTACTGAGCGTCGCCAGCCATCTTGTAGTCATGCGCCTTAAGCGCAGGCTCTCCGCCAAAAGCACCGTTGAAAGCAAGAGTGATCGCTGCAAAAAAAGCCCAAATGAATAGCGTTGGTCTGTGCAAAACCACCTCGTTGCGATGCGTTGTGCGAATCTTCATCGAATCAACATCCATTCCCTATGAGAAAAATGGCGTTTTTCTTTCGAATCGTTGGAAAACACGTGTTTTTTATGCGCTCTCCGCAACCGTGGGGCAATTGAAGACTAGATTGCCCCTCAGCCACCGGCGTAGCCCGCCAATGGAAATCAGGGTTGCCAATACAACTGTCAAATCATAAAAGCATCTATGAATCATCGCGATAAGCGTCCTTGGTTTGAGTCCCTGCTGACAAACGGCGATGAGCATTGGGGCAAACCTTTTCCGCCGCCGCAAACCTGAACGCGCGGTGATTCAGAAGGAATTTTTCAGGGCCTTCTCCAGATATGAGAGCTCTGACGTAGGAAACGGCCGGACCTTAAGAAACGTCCGTGCCGGCTCGCTATGAGCAAAAGCTGGCCCGTAAAACCGGGCTTTGGTTGAAACGGTTCTGCCGGGCGATGGAATGGCTTCAGGCGCGATTGGAAATAGATCCGGATTAAAGCGCACCGCGAAATCGGTGCTCCGGCCCAATTTCGCGCGGCCTTCAACGCCGACGAACCTCAAATTATCCGGCACAGATTGTCACACTGGCTTGCGGCGACACACGTGGAGCCCGGCCCGACAATCGCACCCTGCCGGGGAGACAAGAATTTATGCCGAACAAAATGCTTATAGATGCCTCCCATCCGGAGGAAACAAGGGTTGTCGTCCTTCGCGGTAATCGCATCGAAGAATTCGATTTCGAATCTCAGGATAAGAAACAGCTTCGCGGAAACATCTATCTGGCGCGTGTAACACGTGTCGAACCTTCACTTCAGGCTGCCTTCGTCGAATATGGTGGAAACAGGCACGGCTTTCTCGCCTTCAGCGAAATTCATCCCGATTACTATCAAATCCCCGTAGCGGACCGCCAAGCGCTCATTGAAGCCGAGGCAGCAGAAGCCAAGGCGGATGAAGACGAGGACGAAGGCGAACCGCGTCAGTCCCAGAAAGGCGGGCGGAAACGTCGCCGCGCCAACACGCGCAAGAAATCTGCGAAGCAGGACGACGCTGTAGCCGACGAAGAGAAGATCGATGCGTCTGGAGAAGACGACGCGAGCGAGGATGAAGGTGACGACAAGCCCACAACGATGGCTGCGGAGGCGACGGGAGACGTTGTTTCCGAGGAACCGCGCGCCAAACGCTCCCGCCGCGGTCGCTCCAAAGACGATGGCGACCTCGATGAAGGCAATGGCGACGACGAGGAAGAGAACGTTGACACCGTAGGCGCTGATGATGCTCTGGAAGAAGCGCAACCATCGCGTCGTGCCGCTCGTAAAAACTACAAGATCCAGGAAGTCATCAAACGCCGCCAGATATTGCTTGTTCAGGTGGTCAAGGAAGAACGCGGCAATAAGGGCGCGGCGCTCACCACCTACCTGTCGCTTGCCGGCCGTTATTCTGTCCTGATGCCGAACACTGCGCGTGGTGGCGGCATCTCGCGAAAGATCACCAACGTTCAAGACCGCAAACGCCTCAAGGATGTCGTGAAACAGCTTGATGTCCCCCAGGGCATGGGCGTCATCCTTCGCACGGCCGGCGCCAACCGGACAAAAGCTGAAGTCAAGCGCGATTACGATTATCTCATGCGTTTGTGGGAGAAGGTGCGCACCCTTACGCTCGAATCAACGGCCCCTGCCCTGGTTTATGAGGAAGGCAGTCTGATCAAGCGCTCTGTGCGCGATCTTTACAACAAGGACATCGGCGAAGTTCTGGTGGCTGGCGAGGAAGGTTATCGCGAAGCCAAGGATTTCATGCGGATGCTCATGCCGAGCCACGCAAAGGTTGTGCAACCTTATCGTGAGGTCACGCCGATTTTCGCAGGCAATGGCATCGAAGCGCAGCTGGATCGGATGCTGCAGCCCCAGGTGACACTGAAGTCAGGCGGCTACATTATCATCAACCAGACGGAAGCGCTGGTCGCGATCGATGTCAATTCCGGTCGTTCCACAAAGGAACACTCCATCGAGGACACCGCCCTCCAGACCAATCTGGAAGCCGCGGAAGAGGTAGCGCGACAGCTGCGCCTGCGGGATATGGCGGGGCTGATTGTCATCGACTTCATCGACATGGAGGAAAACCGGAACAACCGTGCGGTCGAGAAACGTCTCAAGGATTGCCTGAAAAACGATCGCGCACGCATCCAAGTGGGCCGGATCTCGCATTTCGGGCTTCTGGAAATGTCCCGTCAGCGCATTCGTGCAAGCGTTCTTGAGAGCACGATGCAGCCCTGCCCCCATTGCGGCGGCACGGGGCATATCCGCTCGGATTCTTCTGTGGCATTGTTCGTGGTTCGCTCCATAGAGGAATATCTTCTCAAGGATGCCCGCAACAATATCGCTGTAAGGACACCCACGCCGACAGCGCTCTATCTCCTCAATCATAAACGCGCCAACCTCGTGGAGATGGAGAACCGCTTTGGTGTGAGCATCACAGTGGAAGCGGATGATGAAGTCGGGGCGCAGCATTTTGCGATCACAAAACAGCAACCGGCAGACAAGTCCGGCATGGAGCAGCCCGTTCCGACTGCTGCCATAGAGGTTGCGGAACCGGAAGAAGCCGCCGCTCCATCGCATGAAGCCACCAATGGCGAGGATGGGGAACCCCGCAAACGTCGGCGCAAGCGCAAACGGCGCGGTGGCCGCAATCGCAACAACAATGGCGAGGCTGCGACCGAGCAGACCCAGAACGACAGCACCGAACACGCTACGGTTGATGAAAATGCCTCCCACGGGAATGCAGGTGACGAAACTGCTGCGGCCGAAGAGGTGAGCGAGACCGTAACCGCCGACGGCGTCGAAGGTGAACGCAAAAAGCGTCATCGCGGCAAACGTGGCGGGCGCAAGAACCGCAGGGAGAGCCAGCCGCAGGATGTGGCTGAGGACGCCGAAAATGTCGCTTCTGAAACGGTGCAGGCCGACACTTCGGACCACACCGAAGCAGCATCGGCAGAGGAGGCTCAAAAAGAGACACCCGCCGACTCCCAGCAGGAAGCTGCAACAGCTGAGAAGCCGGCCAAGAAACCGCGCCGCCGTGCACGCAAGACGTCTTCTCCTGCAGCCGAAGGCAACACACCCGACGATACGAGCAATGGCGCAACACCCACCGCAGAGGAAAAGGCTTCCGAGGAAGTCTCCACCGACACCGCTGCTTCTGAAACGGATGTGACCCCGGCTCCGAAAAAACGTCGGACCTCGACGCGCCGAACGTCCACGAAAGCCAAAGCAGAAAACAACGAAACCCCAACCAAGGATAGTGTCGCGGCGGAAGCCGAACCCGTGGTGTCGTCGTCTGAGACTTCGGAATCTGATCGGCCGCGCAAAACCGGCTGGTGGCAACGCAAGAGTTTCTTCTAGGCCGCGGACCTGGAAGAGCCATCGCCCGACGGCCAACTTATGATCAAGGACTAAAGAAAACCGGAATCCGCTTACAGCTTTCGGTGATGCATCGTAAAAAGCCGGCGCCCTGCGCCGGCTTTTTACGTTTGACCGGCTTCTTACGTTTGAAACGTAGCGACGCCATGGATCACAACTCCATGATCACATGCGGTTCTGCCTTCCCATTGCCCTCATGCTCGTCTACCACTTCGGCGATGCTTGAGAGAAAACCCATGGTTTACATGACTGTCACTCGAACGATTGCATTCCTCCTTGCTGCCGCTTATCTGACCGTGGTCTGGGCTCCTGCCGCACTTGCGCAGTCCCGGGTGACCGTTGTCCGCGACGCGGAAATCGAAGCCCTGGTTTCCGAATACGCCCGTCCTATTCTTAAAGCGGCGGGGCTTTCGAGGTCCGGTATCGATATCGTCCTCGTCAACAACCGCAGTTTCAATGCGTTCGTCGATGGGCGCCGCATCTTCATTCATACTGGAGCTTTGACGGACGCGGAGACCCCCAACGAGGTCATCGGCGTGATAGCCCACGAGGCCGGCCATATCGCGGGCGGCCATCAGGAGCGTTTGCGCCAACAGTTGAAACGGGCCCAGACCATGGCGATCGTTTCGGCTCTGATCGGCATCGGAGCGGGCGTAGCCGGCGCGGCCTCCGACTCGCGCGGACTGGCCTCCGCCGGCGTCGGCATGGCGGCTGGAGGCGCCGAGATGGCGCGCCGCAGCCTGCTCGGTTATCAGCGATCTGAAGAAGTCACCGCGGACAGGACCGCGATTGAGTATCTGAATCGCACCGGGCAATCGGCCAAGGGTATGCTCAAGACATTCGAACGTTTGGCCGGTGGCATGGCTCTCGCCGGTGTCAATGTCGACCCTTACCAGATCAGCCATCCAATGCCGCGCGAACGCATTGCCAATCTGGAGGAACTTGCACGCAAGAGCAGCCACTTCGAGCGTAAGGATCCCCCGGAGCTGCAACTGCGTCATGACATGATGCGCGCCAAGATCGCTGCCTATATGGAGGGCGGTCAGGCCGTGCAACGTCTCTTCCGCAGCGATCCCCACGGTATCCCTGCGCGCTATGGCGATGCGATCTCCACATATCTCACCGGCAACCCGCGTACCGCTTTGCAAAAGGTCGATGCGCTGATTTCCCAGATGCCCCGCAACCCGTATCTCCAGGAATTGCGCGGAGATGTTCTCATAAAGGCCAACCGGCCCGAAGAAGCAGCTAACGCCTATGCGCGGGCGCTGTCACTTGCTCCTGGAACTCCGGGCCTGCTGCAGGTGGGCTATGGGCAGGCCCTTCTTGCCACTGGCAAGCCGGATCTGGTCAGAAAGGCCGCTTCGGAGCTGCAGACGGGTCTTTCGCGCGAACCGGAATATGCCAATGGCTATCGCTTCCTCGCTCAGGCTTACGGACAAATCGGGGAAATCGCCGCTGCCGAACTGGCAACGGCGGAAGGCTATTTCCATCTCGGCCAATATCAGGACGCAAAAATCTTTGCGACCAGAGCGCAAAAGCGGATGAAACGCGGCACGCCCGGCTGGCTGCGTGCCCAGGATATCATTCAATACAAGAAACCGGGTTAGAATGAACCTTTGCGGCCTCATTCACACCCATGAGTGATGCATTATTGCACCCGCTCACCAAACAGATGAATCGGAACGAGACATGATCTTCACGAGAAAAACATCGATGCTGGCAGCCACGGCAGCTGTGCTCGCGCCCCTCGCATTGTTCAACTCCATTGCGCAGGCCGAGACTGCAGCGCCTCTTGGCAAACCGGAAGTGGAGCAGATTGTCCGGGACTACCTGCTCAACAATCCCGAAATCCTGCTGGAGGTGCAGGATGCACTCGAGGCAAAGCAGCGTGAAGAGCAAAAAATAGCCCAGCAAGCGGTCATGGAAGAGAAAAAGGACGAGCTTTTCAACAGTCCCTATGATGGTGTGGTCGGCAATCCGGACGCAGCCATCACGGTCGTTGAATTCTTCGATTACAATTGCGGCTATTGCAAACGCGCCATGGCCGACATGCAGGCCCTGGTCGACGAAAACGACGACGTTCGCTTCGTTTTGAAGGAATTCCCCATCCTCTCCGCCCAATCGCGCGAAGCTCATGTGGTGTCGATGGCTGTGCATGCCATTGCGCCAGAAAAATACGCGGAATTTCATCAGCAGCTTTTGGGTGCTGAAACACGAGCCGATGGCGATATGGCCATGAAGATCGCCGTCCAGACGGGGATCGAGGAGGCGACGCTGCGCAAGGAAATGGAAAATCCCGCAATTCAGAAAATCTTTGCCGAAACTTATGAACTGGCGAATCAGCTTGCAGTCACCGGAACGCCCGCTTATGTCATCGGCGGCGAGGTGGTGTTCGGTGCCCTTGGCAAGGATGTTCTTGCCGAGAAGATCGACCAGGCACGCTCGCAAAGCAATTGATCGGCGCGTTGAGCGCTCTGTGGACAGACAAAGAAGCCCCTTGCCATCTTTGCGGCACGGTCTAAGCCCTCTATAGAGGAGCATACGGAGCGTGTTGCAAAGGGCCAGGGGACAATTTCATGGCGAAAACAGTCTTCATATTGAACGGGCCCAATCTAAATGCGCTCGGCAAACGTGAACCTGGCATTTATGGTGGCGATACCTTGGCAGGGATCGAGGCATCTTGCCGGAACAAGGCCTCGACCCTTGGAATGCAGGTCGAGTTTCGCCAGTCCAACCACGAAGGCGACCTCGTTGACTGGATTCATGAAGCAGATGAGAGCGCAATTGGGATCATCATCAATCCCGGTGCCTATGGGCACACATCCATTGCTCTTCATGATGCAATCCGCGCCATCAGCCCGCTTCCGGTGATCGAGGTGCATATCTCCAACATTCATGCGCGCGAGGCCTTTCGCCACGTTTCCATGATTGCCCCGGCAGCAAAAGGCATGATTTGCGGTTTGGGCACAATCGGTTATGTACTCGCGCTGGATGCGTTGGCCGCAAGCCAGCCCGATTGAGAACAAGGCAGGAATAAGAATATGTCGACAAAAAAGACGGGGGTCGATCAGCAACTCATTCGCGAGCTTGCGACGATCTTGAACGACACAAATCTGACTGAAATCGAGATCGAGCAGGACGATCTGCGGATTCGCGTGGCCAAACAGGCCGCTGCGGCGGTGCAGACTTATGCAGCGCCAGCCCCTGCTCCTGCTCCTGCTGCACCGGTGGCTTCACCCAAGGAAGAACCCTCCGCAAACCCGGCCGATTCCAAGAATGCCGTGCCCTCCCCGATGGTCGGCACGGCCTATGCGGCGCCTGCGCCAGGGGCAAGCCCCTTCGTCCAGGTCGGTCAATCCGTGAAGGAAGGCCAGACGCTTCTTATCATCGAAGCTATGAAAACCATGAACCAGATCCCTGCTCCCCGCTCCGGCACCGTGACGGCGATCCTCTTCGAGGATGCCCAGCCGGTCGAGTTCGGCGAGCCGCTGGTTGTGATCGAGTAGTCCGGGGCAGGCGCGCATGTTTCATAAAATCCTCATCGCCAATCGCGGCGAAATCGCCCTGCGCGTTCTGCGCGCCGCCAAGGAGCTCGGCATCCAGACCGTCGCCGTCCATTCCACGGCCGACGCGGATGCGATGCATGTGCGCCTTGCCGACGAGAGCGTATGCATCGGGCCACCGCCTTCGCGTGACAGCTATCTGAACATTCATCAAATTCTGGCAGCGTGCGAGATCACTGGCGCTGATGCTGTCCATCCAGGCTATGGCTTTCTCTCCGAGAACGCCAAGTTCTCCGAGATTCTGGCAGCGCACAACCTCACCTTTATCGGGCCGTCCGCGGAACACATCCGCATTATGGGCGACAAGATCACCGCCAAGAAAACGGTAAAGGCGCTCGGCATCCCAGTCGTACCCGGCTCCGATGGCGCCGTGACGGATGACGTAGAAGCCAAGCGGATTGCCGCTGACATCGGGTACCCGGTGCTGATCAAGGCCTCTGCCGGCGGCGGCGGCCGCGGCATGAAGGTCGCGCGCACCGAGGCCGATCTTGCCGAAGCGCTTTCCACCGCGCGCTCGGAAGCCGGCGCAGCTTTCGGCGACGACGCGGTTTATATTGAGAAATACCTCGAAAAGCCTCGGCACATCGAAGTGCAGGTGATGGGCGATGGTGCTGGCAAGGCCATCCATCTGGGCGAACGCGACTGCTCACTCCAGCGCCGTCATCAAAAAGTCTGGGAAGAGGCCAATTCGCCCGCGCTCAATGTGGAACAGCGCAACCGCATCGGCGAGGTCGTCTCAAAGGCGATTGCCGATCTCGGCTATTCGGGTGCTGGGACAATCGAATTCCTCTACGAGAACGGTGAGTTTTACTTCATCGAGATGAACACCCGTCTGCAGGTGGAGCATCCGGTGACCGAGGCCATCACCGGTATCGATCTCGTGCACGAGCAGATTCGCGTCGCCTCTGGCGGCGGTCTATCCTGCACTCAGGATGAAGTTCGCTTCGAGGGCCACGCCATCGAATGCCGCATCAATGCCGAAGACCCGCGCACCTTCACGCCCTCACCCGGCACCATTTCGCACTTCCACACGCCGGGCGGTCTGGGAATTCGCGTGGATTCAGGCGTTTATTCGGGTTACCGCATTCCACCTTACTACGACAGTCTGATCGGCAAGCTGATCGTGCACGGGCGCAATCGCGTTGAGTGCATGATGCGTCTGCGCCGAGCGCTGGACGAATTTGTGGTGGATGGCATCAAGACCACACTGCCGCTGTTCCAGGATCTGGTCGGCAATCCTGACATCGCCAATGGCGACTACGACATCCACTGGCTGGAGAATTACCTGGCAAAGACGAGCTGAAGCTTGTCGCTCGCTGCGATTCTCCGGCAACCCGCCGGTTGGACACGATGGCTCGACCTTTCGCACCAGGATTTCAGATTCCTCCGGATCTTCTTCTCCGCGCCTACGCCACCGGGGTCTTCCCGATGGCCGAAAGCGCGGATGATCCGGAGGTTTTCTGGGTGCGGCCAGAGACCCGTGGCATCATCCCACTGGATGCATTTCACGTTCCCAAAAGTCTCGCAAAGCGCTTGCGCCGCCATCCTTTTCGCATTGCGTTCGACACGGACTTTGACGGCGTCATTGAAGGCTGCGCGGAAGCCCGGCGTGACAGCGATGAAACGTGGATCAATGCTCCGATCCGCGAAGCTTACGGCCTGTTGTTCGAAAACGGGCATTGCCACACCGTGGAAGCATGGACGGATGAGGGGTTGGTCGGCGGCCTTTACGGCGTAACGCTGGGGCGCGCATTCTTTGGCGAGAGCATGTTCTCGCGCTGCACCGACGCGTCAAAGATATGCCTAGCTCATCTTGTGGAGCGCCTGCGCGCGCAGGGCTTCATGCTCCTCGACACGCAATTCACCACACCGCATCTGAAACAGTTTGGTGCGATTGATGTGCCCAGAGCCCGCTACGAGCAGCTCTTGCAGGAGGCCCTGCAGAGTGGTGAAGCCCGGTTCAATCCGTAACGGAAGGCCAAATTAGTTGGTTTCTGGCGGAGGGACGTCAGTGTCTTCCTTGCAGCCCTTGAGCCAGACGTCATAGACCGCATGCTCGACAGCGTTCAGTCCAGGGCTCTCGGCAAGCATCCAGCCTGTGAAGATGCGTCGAATCTCCCGGTCCAGGGTGATTTCATCCACTTCCACAAACGCGTCCGTGCGTGGCTCTTCGGTTTCCTCGGAAGTGTAACAAACCCGTGGTGTGACCTGCAGGGCGCCGAACTGAACCGTCTCGTCCATGTAAACGTCAAAAGAGATGATTCGCCCGGTGATCTTGTCGATGCCGGTAAATTCGGCAACCGGATGCTTGATCCGGGCGGCCTGAACTGGCGCAGTCGCCAACATCGCCAGACCCAATGCCATAAGCAGCCCGAAACCGGCGTTCTTCTTCTGGCCTGACTTCATATGGCTCTACACCCGTCTTGTTCGCTTGTAAGCTCTCGCGACCGGGCGGAATCGCCCAGTACCCTGTAAAGCTTACGACTAGAGCATCGAACCGAAAAGTAGAATCCGGTCCTCGGATCGTTCCGATGCTCCATCAATGGTTTAGATCTTCCTTGTACGTCCGGATGGACGCAAGGCAATCTAGTGCGCAATTGTGGCGAGATCAGCGACCAGCTTCAGCCGCCCGGCGTCCATGCATCATAATCGCCAGTCACGCGCGGGCGATCCGCCGCAGTGGCGATCGAGCCTTTCGGACGGTAGGCCGCGGGAGACCCGGTCAGATTGGGTAGATGCGGTTTTTGCCATTCGCGCGGCGTGTAATTCTCATCGACCGGCGCGACATCAACACGATGGTGCAGCCAGCCGTGCCAGCCGGGAGGAACGAGCGAAGCATCGGAAATGCCATTATAGATCACCCAGCGACGCGTGCGCCCCTCGGAATCCTTCCCGCCTTCATAATACGTATTGCCGAACTCATCTTCACCGACACGCGTGCCCTTGCGCCACGTGTGGAAGCGCGTGCCCAGCGTCTGGCCGTTCCACCAGGTAAAAAACTGAAGCAGAAACTTCTTCATGGTGTCCTCAAGTCGCTCGCTGTCGTCACGGATGGCTCGTGGTAGGCGTTATGGCGTCCGCTGCGCTGGAAGGCAAGACCTCCAGTCCATGCTTCAGAGTCATTTCAGCTTCATCTTGAAGCCGACATGGCTTTTGGCAAAGCCGAGCCGCTCGTAAAAGCCATGGGCGCGTTCGCGCACCGCATTGGACATAAGCTGTACCAGCCGCGTATCGGCCGTCTTCGCAGCTTCAATGGCGTGGTTGATCATCAACGCACCTATTCCTCGACCGCGCATGTCTTTCCGCGTCTGCACGGCCTCGATCTGAAAGCTCGTGCCACCGCGTCCCGGAATGCCCGGAATGAGCGTTGTCTGAAAAGTCCCAACCACAGCCCCGTCGAGTTCGGCCACGTAGAGCGTGTCATTCGGGCTATCGCTAATGCGCTCGAATGCCGCGAGATAGGCCTCTGCAGCATCGGGGTCGGTTGTGTCACCGTGACCACCCACTGCATCCGCAGCAAAGAGTGCAACGATGGCCTCCACATCACGCCTTTCGGCGATACGAATCAACAGCCCTTCGGTACCCGCATCGATGCCTGTCACCATCAAAGCCCCCGGCGATAGATGAGCGCCGGCAACTCGAAGCCTGCGCCGCCGCAATCACTGCTTCGCTCAGCCGTCTCAAACCCCAGACGCGCATAAAAGGCTCTTGCCTTGCTGTTCGCCTCTTCAACCTCGAGCGTGATTTCACGCGCTTCCGGGAAGCATTGAGCAATCTCGGTGAAAAGCGCCATTCCGATGCCTTTCCCCTGGCACTCAGGATGCACATAGAGTTGATAGAGACGGATTTCCTTGCCGTCATTCCCGGCCACTGCAAACGCCATCCCACCGATCCGCCGGCCACTGTCTGCCACAACGAATTCCGAGTGAGGGCGTTTCAGACGCGCGCTTAGTGCATCGAGAGAGTGCCAGCTGTCGGTGATCTCCACGACACGCTCGCGCCCATAGATGGGATCATAGGTGTCATGCCACGTCTCCACGAGAAGCGCACGCACGGCTGGCAAGTCGCGCTCCCCTGCCGTTCGCACGAAAAAATCCATGCCGCTATCAGGCATCGATCCCGAGCTTCTCCTTGACGAGTGCATTGACGGCCTGCGGATTGGCCTTGCCGCCCGTGGCCTTCATCACCTGCCCGACGAACCAGCCGGCAAGCGTCGGCTTGGCCTTGGCCTGTTCGACCTTGTCGGGATTAGCGGCGATGACATCATCCACGGCCTTTTCGATCGCGCCGGTATCAGTCACCTGTTTCATGCCACGTTCTTCAACGATGACACGCGGATCGCCGCCCTCAGTGAAAACGATCTCAAACAGGTCCTTGGCAATCTTGCCGGAAATCGTGCCGTCCTTGATCAGGTCGATGATGGCGCCAAGCTGGTCGGGTGTAACGCGTGTGTCCTCGATCCCCTGCCCGGCCTTGTTCAACGCACCCAGAAGATCATTGATGACCCAGTTGGCTGCAGCCTTGCCGTCGCGGCCTTCGGCAACCTTCTCAAAAAAGTCCGCCGTGGCCTTTTCTGCAATGAGCACGGATGCGTCATATTCCGAAAGGCCAAATGTCTCGATGAATCGTGCCTTCTTTTCATCGGGAAGTTCCGTGAGATCGGCAGCCAGCGCATCCACGTAAGCCTGATCGAACTCCAAGGGTACCAGATCCGGATCAGGGAAATAGCGATAGTCATGCGCCTCTTCCTTGGAACGCATGGAACGGGTCTCGCCCTTGGCGGGATCGAATAGACGCGTCTCCTGATCAATGGTGCCGCCATCTTCAAGAATGGCGATCTGGCGCCGTGCCTCCGATTCGATGGCCTGCCCCACGAAACGCACCGAATTCACGTTCTTGATCTCACAACGCGTGCCAAACTCGCCCCCCGGACGTCGTACGGAGACATTCACGTCGGCACGCATGGAACCTTCGTCCATGTTCCCGTCACAGGTGCCCAGATAGCGCAGGATGGTGCGCAACTTGGTCAGGAATGCTTTGGCCTCGTCCGCTGAGCGTATGTCGGGCTTGGAGACAATTTCCATGAGCGCAACACCGGAGCGGTTGAGGTCCACATAGGACATGGTTGGATGCTGGTCATGCATCGACTTGCCGGCGTCCTGTTCCAGATGGAGACGCTCAATACCGACCTCTATTTCCTCGAACGAGCCATCCTTGGCCGGGCCGACGGAAACCGTTACCTTCCCCTCGCCGACGATTGGCTGCTTGAACTGTGAGATCTGGTAGCCCTGAGGCAGGTCCGGGTAAAAATAGTTCTTGCGGTCGAATACCGAACGCAGGTTGATCTGCGCCTTGAGACCCAAGCCGGTGCGGACTGCCTGCTTCACGCACACTTCGTTGATCACCGGAAGCATGCCGGGCATGGCCGCATCAACGAGGGAAACATTGGCATTGGGTTCAGCGCCGAAAGCGGTGGACGCGCCGGAGAAGAGCTTTGCTTCAGAGGTAACCTGCGCATGGATTTCCATGCCGACGATGATTTCCCAGTCGCCAGTGGCTCCGGAGATAAATCGCTTGGGGTCGGGCGTGCGCGTATCGATGATTGTCATGGGTTCACGGTGCCGTGCGGTCGGATGGTTCTATGTTGGATGCGCATTCGCTAGACCAAACACTCCCGCGTGGCAAGCCAACCGCTTTATTCCTGCCAAAGTTTGCAGTATGAAAGCCGTGAACCAACGGAGTTTTTATGTCCATCAGCCTTGAGGCCCGGTGAGGCCCCGAACCTGAACAAACACAGGATCGGGGCGAGAAAACCTTGAAACCCCGTGTCATCGCGAGATGGCGCGACGTTGTTTTGTGGCCAGTTGGCCACTGGTTTTTTCCCAGGACTTCAAGAGATGGACATTTCCCGCGCAGAACAGCGCATCCTGCATATATTGGCGCAGGGCGGTCGCATAGATATTGAAAAAGATGACCGCGGCCAGATAATTGAACTGAACTGCATCACCCGCGATGGCTGGTACTTCCCCGGCCTCGACGTGGGCATATTCAGAAAAATCAAACGCAAACGGGCAATTCAGTCGCGCAATGGCGGCCCCTACCGCATCACAAGGCGTGGACTGAAGCTGGTTCGCTCACAAGGCGACAATCGCTAAACTGGACGAGGCTGCCGAAAGGCAGCCTCTCTTTCTTCAGGCTGTGGCGATATAGCTGCGGATGTCCTCGGCCTCACGCTCCACATCCTCAATCCGCTTTTTGACCACGTCTCCAATAGAAATGATGCCGGCAATCTTGCCGTTTTCCTCGACTGGCAGGTGCCGGAAACGTCCCGCAGTCATGATCTGCATGACCTCGTTGATGGTGTTCTGTTCATGACAGCGCTGCACCTTCGATGTCATGACTTTTGAGATTGGTTGTTCAAGCGCGCCGGCACCGTCCCTGCCAATGACACGCACAATGTCGCGCTCCGACAATATGCCGGCAATCCGATCATCGGCCTCGGTCACCACAACCGCACCGATGCGGCGATCCGACAGAAGCTTTGCTGCGTCCGCGAGCTTCATGTCCGGGGCGATCGTGACGACATTGCGCCCTTTGGCATCCAGAATGGCCTTCACCGTCATGGCAATCTCCTTCTCCTCGCAACAAGCCAATGTTGCGCCGAGCAAGACCGCTTGGCAAGTGTCGCTATACCGTACAGAGCTCGGCAAGCTGAACGATCTAGTGCCTGGCGATGTGACCTGGTTCGAATGCCCGTATGCCGAAAAACCCCAACAGAAAGCCGCCTATATGGGCCTCCCATGCGATCTGCGGCCCATTGACCGCGGTCCCGCTGAATAGGCCGGTCACGAGATTGGCGGCCATCCAAACACCCAGAAAAACCAGCACCATTCGCGACCTCAAAACCACCGATACTGGCAGAACCGGGCCGGTGAATGCGGGTTTCTGCGCCCGGCGATCAACCCGAAAGGTAAACCGGGCAGCAGCTCCCATCATCGCCGAAATCGATCCGGAAGCTCCGACGAGCGGTACCATCGATGAAGGGTAAAGAGCAAAGTGAAACGCCACCGCGGCCAAAGCCCCCGCTACCCAGAAACACAGAAACCTGAGTGTGCCGATTCGATTGGCAAGTGGGGAGCCGAACGCGGCAAGCCAGACCATGTTCACCAGCAGATGTCCCCAACTCCCATGCAGGAACGAATAGGTAACTGGACTCGTCAGGGCATAGACATCCAGGGCTACGGGCCCCGTGTAGCGGAAGGGAAGGAATGCGAAGTGGAGCATCAGCCAAATCTGCTGATCGAAGTTAAGCCACAACGCTTCCATCGTGTAGATGGCGATGCACAGAAGGCCGAGGCCAGTTACCACGGGCGCCAGATTGAACACCGGTTCGCGTCCGCCATCACTTTGATGCGGCATGGTGTCGTTTCGCGCAGAAAGCTCCGCGCGGTGATCTTCTTCTTTATCCATGATTTTGCCTAACAGACCTGTCTGAAGGAAAAAAGCCGTTCAGGTCAAACAACCTGAACGGCTTTGCCGAGCCCCCCTGCCGGTTCTTATTCTATTCAGATTCCGGTCCTGCCCGTATTTCCCCGTGATGATTCGTCCTTGCTGTCTCCGAAACCCTGCCAGCTTCGGCGAGAGCCTACAAATGAAACTCTTTTTTAACCTTAACAAAACCGTGAGGTGCACAACCCCGACCGCTTTGGCACGCAACCTGCAACCCATCCACATGTCGCTATTGAAAATGCCCGCACCTGTCCGCCTATGAGACAGGCCCGGGCCGAAAGTAAGGAGCCAAGAGGCATGAGACATGATGGTTCGGTAACGTTGTTCCAATATTGGAACAGGTTGCGAGGCAATCGTCCGGCCCCCAGGCGCACGGAAGTTGAACCTGCAGAGATCAAAACCCTGCTGGCTGACACGTTCATTCTTGAAAAGGATGCGCGGGGTGAAGCTGTCTTCCGCCTCGCCGGCACCAGATTGTGTGCCACATTTGGAAAAGAGCTGAAGGGTCTGTCCTTCGCGTCTTTGTGGACCGGCCGGGACCAGACGGTCGTGGGCAAACTCGCCCGCAGTGTCTTCGACATGAAATCCGTCGTCATTCTCACTTTCGACGGGAAAAACAAGGCCGGCGACAGGGCTTCCTTCGAGCTATTGATGCTGCCTTTGGAAGGCGGAATGGAAAGCCCTCGTGCCATGGGGTCCCTTTTGGCCTGCGAAAAACCCTTTTGGCTGGGCGCGGAGGTCCTCATTGACTGCGAAGTGACGTCCCTGCGGCTCATCGACGCCGATCGCGAGCCGGTGCTTCTTAAAAACCGGCCTGCGGTTGAGGTCCCCCCGCTGGTCCCCGAAAAACGCTCCATTACGGACAGCCTGATCGAACCTGGACAGGGAAGACGCTTCCGCCATCTGGTGGTTTTCGACGGGGGTCGCAACGCGTAGTTGCCTCTTACCGCTTGTTAACCGCTTGGGCGTAACATTGCGCTGCTAATTTAGGGCAGCAAGAACCGCCAGAGCGAAGAGCGCATACCACCATGTCAGCGGCGATAAACCGGTCCAATCTGGACGATGAGCGACGCAGTTTTCAGCGCGTGAAAGTGTCGATCTACGGCCGTTTTATGCTGGAGGACCGTAGCGAGCACGCCTGCCGGGTGACCGATATGTCGCCCGGTGACGTCTGCCTTATCGCCCAACGGTCCGGACGTCAGGGCGAGCGCGTCATTGCCTATCTCGATCATGTCGGTCGCATTGAAGGCGAGATCATCCGCGTCAACGGCGACGGGTTCGCCATGACGGTGGTCGCTTCAGAACGCAAACGCGACAAGCTTGCAGCCCAGCTCACATGGCTGGCCAACAAGCACGAGTTGGATCTGCCCGAAGATCGCCGCCACGAGCGCATCGCGCCGCGCAACCCGATCAGCGTCCTGCGTCTGCCGGACGGTCGCGAATACCGTTGCCGGATTATCGACCTTTCGCTCTCCGGCGCGGCCGTTGAGAGCGAAGTTCGCCCCGAGCGCGGAACGCAGGTTCATATTGGCACAATGCGTGGCCAGGTGGTCCGTCATTTCGACGACGGCGTCGCGATCGAATTCGCCAGCATACAAGACCGTCAGGCTCTGGAAGCAGAATTCTCCTTCCCAGCAGACGCCTGATCTTGCGCCGCACCGAAGCGTGCGTTCGCATCTTCGCGCTTCCCGGCGATGATGTCTGAAATCTCGCGTGCAAATGGTATCCCATAAACTTCTCGCAGAGCGAAGTGAGAGCGGTGAAGGCCTCATCTGATCGGAGAAGGTGCGTATCCGACACGGGTTCTGTGCCCACTCCCCGCATCCTGATGAGGCATTGGCGCAAAAGTCATGCGCTCTCACAGCGCGCCGCTCCGAAGATGACCGGAGCCTACTGCGCCATCCGATATCTGCCTACGCCGTAGATGACGCTCGTTCCCAGGGCACCAAACGCTTTCACCGCCTCGCACGTCTCAGCGCAACACGGCAGTCGTTGAACTGATTAAAATTTTAAACAAATTTTCTTCAAATAAAAATCAAAATCTATTCTTATTAGATCCAAATACAAATCGAATTTAGCGCGATTTATACTGTGCAATTTTGCTTGGAATAAATTCCCCTCTGTCATTGTCACCTCAAACGGGGAGACAAGACAATGGGGCTTTCAAAAGGCGCACGGCTCATCGCCGCAGCAGCAATAGCGATCGGAGCGCTTGGCACGAGCGCGTTCGCTGCACCCAGCTTCATGAAAGTTGGCGGACTGACCAGTCAACCGATCGGGCATTATGAATTGTGCCAACGCGAGACGGAGGAGTGCCGCCAGACCACGGCACGTCCGCGTCCGGTGAAACTCACGCGCAAGCTCTGGCAGGCCATGATCGACGTCAACAATGCGGTCAACTCAACGGTCATGCCGCGTACGGACATGGAAATGTGGGGCATAGAAGAATACTGGTCCTATCCGCAAGCTAATGGCGATTGCGAAGATTACGTGCTGGAGAAACGCCGGCGCCTCATCCAGGCCGGTGTTCCAGCCGGCAATCTCCTGATTACGGTTGTGCGTCAGCCCAATGGCGATGGTCATGCGGTGCTCACGGTCGTCACCAGCATGGGGGACTATATTCTGGACAATCTGGAAGCACGTGTTTCCGTCTGGACCGATACGGATTACACTTACCTGAAACGGCAGTCAGCGTCTCATTCCGGCAAATGGGTGACCATCAATGATGGACGATCCATAGCTGTCGGCAGCGTCGCTTCGAGCCGCTGATACATCTTATAATCGTGGGCGCCATGGACGGAACGCGCCCATGACAGGCTGACATCCAACGGACTCTCCTGCATTTGTGACCTCCACGCAGGCGGGTCCGTCTTGGGACACCCGGTCGAGTCCCCACCTCCCCGTCCCCAACGACCGGGTTCAGGAGCCGGCCCACCCCATGGGTCGGCTCCGCCTTTTCTCCTCAGGTCAGGCGGGATTCAGATCTTTCAAGAAGCGCTTTGCATTTTCAACATAATGAGTCGATGACCATTGAAGGCCGCGTATGGCCTCATCATCGAGTTCTCTCACCACTTTCGAAGGCGCCCCCACCACAAGCGAATTGTCCGGGATTTTCTTGTTTTCAGTCACCAGAGCCCCGGCGCCCACCAGACAATTTTTGCCGATTTCCGCTCCGTTCAGGACGATTGCGCCCATCCCGATCAGGCTGTTCTCGCCAATCCTGCAACCGTGCAGTATCGCCCTGTGTCCAATGGTACAGCCACGTCCGATGATGAGCGGAAAACCCATATCCGTATGCAGCACCGAATGCTCCTGGATGTTGGTGTTCTCCCCGATCTCGATGGGCTCGTTGTCACCACGCAGCACCGCACCAAACCATATGCCGGCGTTGCGGCCAAGGCGCACGCGGCCGATGACCGATGCATCCGGTGCGATCCAGTTGGTTTCCCTGTCCTCGAAAATCGGGCTTTCGCCCGCCAATGCGTAAATCGGCATAGTTCACTCCAGTTCAATGAACGAGCACTGTGCAACATCCAACTGCAAATCAGAATACGGTGAGCGGATAAATCCCGTCCTGCAACCCTGAGGGCATCCCGCAAGCTACCGTTACAATCTCTTTACCATGTCCAGCCAAGGCTCCATTGTTGTTCAGAGGTTTGATGCTGATTCTTCCCCGTACGGAAGACACTTTCGAGGGCACGATACTGGCGACCGGCGAAACCACAGGAGATCCCCGCGCGGGGACGGATTCACGCAGGAACCGTTTTGCGTTCCGCGTTTTTCAACTCTGCCTGCTTGTTCTCGCGCTCTCAGTCGGCCTCCTCGCCTTCGGTCACTGGTATGGGGCTTCCCTGTCCGATGCGGGACACACCACGTCGGATCGGCTTCGAGAAATCGTCATCCGAAACAACGTGCTGACAGTTCCCGAAAACGCGATACGCTTCAAAAGCGCGCGCATGGACGGCGTAACCTTGCGTCTTGACCTTTATCTGTCCTGGCCCGAACTCGAAGGTTATACATCCGAACGACGAGACGACTTCAACCATGTCGACGGCACCCGCGTAATCATATTCCTCACTTTCGAGGAGCAGGTCATGTCTCGAGATATGAGCAGTCGATTGGAGCCAGTTTATCGGCAGATCATCGAAGCCCGCTCTGTTGCGGGGCCAAACAATGTCCGCTTCCACCGTTTCAAGAAGGAGTCGGGTTTTGCGGGAGAAGTCCTGGCGATCGCTGAGGCTGAAGATGCCGCTCAGCCCTTCGTGGCCCGATGCTTGACGGGGACCGCCGCAAAAGAGGCTTTGGCACCCTGCGAACGTGATATCGCTATAGGAAACAGTCTTAGCTTGACCTATCGCTTCCCAGCCTCGTTGCTCGGCGAATGGCAGGTTCTGGATCAGGCTGTAAGGCGGAAGGCGTCTCGCCTTCTCAACACGCCCGGCTAAAACCGGAAACTCCCCCTTGATCTCTCGGGCAAGAAAAAGGCCCGCACGCCGGAGCGTACAGACCTGCGTGTTTGAAATCGTGGCCGGATATCACAGATCGATATCAAGAATGGCCATCGAGAAGTTGTAGGAGAGTTCTCCCTCGTCCTCGTCCTTGAAGATGATTCCGAGGAACTCGTCTCCAAGGTAGAGCTCGCAGGAATCGTCCTTGCGCGGACGTGCCTTCACGCTCAAAGCGGGATTGTTGAAGGTGCGTTTGAAATACGCTTCCAGCTTTCTGATTTCCTCGGGATTCAAGAGACATCTCCAGTACAGTGGCGGCGCAGCTAAGAACATCCAGCGAGACGCTCTGATGCGCGGCTTCAAATTTCGTGCAGTGACGCCATCTAACCCGCTGGGCGGGCCGGCGGCAATGCTGCGGTCGCGCGCTTCTGGCATGAGCCCGCCGCCACTGTAAACCCTTAAACCGGAATTTCACCCGGAAACCCCTTGCGGATCAAAGGCGTCCTCCTCAGGAGGAGAGGCAAGCCTCAATCTCCCTCGGCGCTTTATTCAAGATAAAAAAGCTCTCCGGGAGCTTTAGAAAGTCGTTCAGGCCCCACCATGAACGATCTGATCCATGGAGCGGGAAGGTTCGCTGCAGCCGGATTCGCCGACCACTTTGGCAGGGACGCCTGCAACCGTCTTTGCGGAGGGCACCGCATTCAAAACCACGGATCCAGCCGCCACCCGAGCACAATGACCGACTTCGATATTGCCGAGAATTTTCGCGCCGGCACCAATGAGCACGCCACGGCGAATTTTCGGATGCCGGTCACCGGTTTCCTTGCCGGTGCCGCCGAGTGTTACGCCATGCAGAAGAGAAACATCGTCCTCGACCACAGCCGTCTCGCCGATCACGATCCCCGTCGCATGGTCAATGAAAATCCCCTTGCCCATGCGCGCAGCCGGATTGATGTCGGTCTGAAAAGCGGCGGAGGAGCGGCTTTGCAGGTATAGAGCGAAATCACGACGCCCTTCGTGCCACAGCCAATGTGCCAGGCGGTGAGTCTGGATGGCGTGAAAGCCCTTGAAGTACAAAACCGGCATCAGAAACCGGTCGCAGGCCGGATCCCGGTCGTAATACGCCTGAATGTCAACACGCATAGCCGTTCGCCATTCAGGCTGCGCACTCAACATGGCATGGAAGGTTTGACGGATCAGGTCTGCGCCCATATCCGGATGATCGAGCCGCTCTGCCACCCGGTGTATGACAGCGTTCTCAAGGTCATCGTGATTGAGAATCGTCGCATAGAGAAACGCTGCGAGCAGCGGATCGTTGGCAACGGCAGCCTCCGCCTCCTCGCGCACCGCATACCAGATCGGATCAACGGGTTGCGGTGTGCTTTTCCCGGAACTGCGTTGGCGAATGGCGTTGTGTGCGTTCATTGGATTTCTCCACCCGGGGCAACCGACGTCTCTCCCAATCTGTGAAGGACGCTCAATTTCATCATTTCCCACATCAGTGCGGTTTTCACCTGGCAACACTGCCAGAAAACTCACAAAAGACATAAGCTTGCCTTGCACGCCAACATACGTCAGAAGCCGGGGTAGTTGAACCGCAAAAATCCGTGAGCATAGATACAGGAAAATTGATGCATGAGTGTGCTAGCGCATTCCAGTGAGCCGGCCCTGCGTGTTTCCTGCGCAGATGGTGTGGCCACCATCCTCCTCTCCCGACCTGAGAAGATGAATGCGGTTTCTCAGGCAATGTGGCACGATTTGATCAAGGCTATCGAGGAGCTTGAAGCTGAGGCAACGGTACGCGCCGTCATATTTCGGGGCGCTGGCGATAATTTCTGTGCAGGCGCGGACATCGCAGAGTTCGATACCGTACGTCGGAACGCGGAAACGGCGCGAGTCTATGAAGGTTTGAATGCGAAAGCATTCGCCACCATCCGCAACACGCGCCTGCCCACCATCGCGGCGATTTCCGGTGTATGTTTTGGAGGAGGCTTCGGTCTGGCAGCCGCTTGCGACCTGCGCATTTCAACACCCGATGCGCTCTTTGCCGTTCCCGCAGCACGCCTCGGCCTCGCCTATCCGGTCGAGGCCATGGGAGACATTGTTGCAACGACCGGTGCACAGATGGCGCGCTACCTCACATTCACCGGTGCGCGGATCAATGCGGCCAGGGCAAAAGATTGCGGATTTCTGCTTGAAATCGTTCCGACCGACGTCCTCATCAGCAGAGCTGATGACATTGCAGCGATGCTCGCCGACAACGCCCCCTTATCCATTCATGCATCCAAGGCATCGATTGCAGCGGCCCTGACTTGCCGCCCAGAAGAAATGGCACATGCCCAGGAATTGGGTGACATCACCTTCGAAAGCGCGGATTATGCGGAGGGTCGTGCGGCATTTCGCGAACGCCGTCCTGCACGTTTTGAGGGACGTTGAGCGCTCAGGCGGCCTTGTCACGGCCCAGAAACTTCAAAATTTCCGCCGCGAACACGTCATTTCGGTCGCCCGCAACCATGTGCCCGGCATCGCCGACATCCACATAGGATGCTGCTGGAGCGAGACTGACAAACTCCCGGGCGTGAGCTTCCTGCACCAGTTCGGAACGCATCCCACGGACGAGAAGAACGGGAAGATGCAGTTGCGGCAAACCCGCAATGAGCTCCTGCATCAGCGCCTCGGCGCCTGAATTGATGTTCGCCGAACCTTTGATAAAGGCCGGATCCCAATGCCAGCGATAGCGGCCGTCTTCATCTTGCCGCAAGTTCTTGCGCAACCCTGCCAGCGAGCGGCGGGGCGTACGATGCGGAAGATAAGCCGCTATAGCGTCAGCCGCTTCTTCGAGGGATGCAAATCCCTCTTCCATCCGCTCGCCCATGAAACCTTGAATTTTGTTCACGCCAGCCGGATCAAGACGCGGCGTGATATCAACGAGCACCAGCGCATCCAACAGCGGGCCTTCCCGCATTTCGGCCGTCAGCGAGGCGAGCCCTCCGAGCGATGCTCCAACGGCCACAGGCCGCGCGTGAAAGCGCTCTTGAACCTGGCGGAAAATCGCCGCGGCATCCGCACCGTAATGGTGAAAGCCATAATGCCCGCTCTCCACCCAGGCGCTTTCGCCGTGGCCGCGCTGGTCGACAACGATTGCGCGCATTCCACGGCCAGCCACATCCCGCGCCGTGGCATCCCATGCATGACGGGTCTGCCCGCCCCCGTGCAGGAACACGACAGGTTGGCCACCCCCATCCCAGATGTCGCCGGTCAGACGATTGTCTTCCGAACCGAAAAATGAAATCGCCTTACGTTCGATCAAGAGGGTGCTCCTCGAGAAAAGCCAGCGCCCGCGCCTTAAAAGTTCGATCACCCACTGCCAGCATATGGTCCCTTCTCTCAATGGCAAACGCGGTGCCATTCGGCAACAGATCTGCCAGGCCTTCTGGCGAACCCGCTATGTCATCGCGGGTTCCCACGGCAACGAGCGTCGGGGCTGTAATCCTGGCTGCATCCTGAGCAGTCAAAAGCTCGCGCGACGTCGCTATGCACGCAGCCAACGCCTTCCGGTCACTCTTGGTTTGGTCAGCAAACTTGCGGAACATCTGCCCGCGTTCAGACACGATTGTATCGGGATCGCTGACCAACAGCGCCTCAGCAATCTCATCCCACTCGCCGACTCCCTCGATCATCCCCAACCCCAGTCCCCCGAGGATTAAGGTAGCGACCTTCTCGGGGTGTGCCAGAGCCAAGAATGCGGAAATGCGAGCTCCCATCGAGTACCCCATTACGTGGGCCTTCGCGATGTCGAGATGATCAAGCAGTGCCGCTGCATCGCTGGCCATTTTTTGCGGCGTGTAATCACTCCCGTCATGGCTTTTGGACGAGCGCCCATGACCCCGATTGTCGAGTGCGATTACACGAAAACCCGCATCACGCAGGGTTTTCACCCAGCCGGGCGCGACCCAGTTCACATAATGTGTGGAAGCAAAACCGTGTATCAGAAGAATTGGATCGCCCTGCCCTTCATCTATGAAGGAGAGGTCGAACCCGTCATGGTTGAAAGATTGCATGTCCTGGAAAACGCCGTTGCTGACTATTGTGCGCCGGCAGTCTCAATCCGCGGATGTCGCAGACGATCACCGACCTCGATACCCATCTTCTGCGCGGTTCCGGCAAGCAGTTCAAGTACGAATTGGGATTCTACATTGGGTGATATCGATGCGGTGGAGAACGGAGTACCTGGTGCGATCGCCCGGACTTCTCCATCCGCGCTTATGAAAAGAAGATCAAGCGACAACGGCGTGTTCTGCATCCAGAACCCCTGTCTGCTCTCCTCTGGGAAGACAAAAAGCATCCCTCGATCGACCGGCATGGATTGACGGAACATCAAGCCTCGCTGACGCTCCGCCGGCTCATCGGCAATCTCGATATTGAAAGCGACTTCCCCAGCCGATGTCAAAACCACCAAAGGGTCAGGGTCGACTGGCAAGCGCATTGCAGAGGTCTGACCAAAACCGGTGTTGATCGCGATCAGCAGAAACACCGCCATAAGACCGAACGAACGGATGCAAAATTGCAGGCGTGAAAGGAAACTCGGCATTCTCAGCACTCTCCAGGGCGCAGGTTACAAGCGCTAATGCGTGGGAGGAGGTGTGCCGTTATCCGGATAAATTTCGGCGACCATGAGGCCTTTTTCGCCTCGGCCGAAACGGACAATAACCACTTGCCCAGGCCTCAGTTCCGTCAGACCGTAACGGCGAAGCGTCTCCATATGGACAAAAATGTCCTCGGTGCCCTCACCCCGCGTCAGGAAACCGAAACCTTTGGTGCGGTTGAACCATTTGACGAGTGCCCGCTCCAGCCCGCTTTCCGCGACCACCGAAACATGGGTTCGCGGCGCCTGATCCTCGCTGGGATGGATCGCCGTTGAAAGGTCGATGGAGACCACCTTGAATGCCTGAAGGCCCTTGTCGCCCTGGCGAGCAAGGCACTCTATCCTCGCCCCCTCCAGAGCTGTCTGGAACCCATCCTTGCGCAGGCAGGTTACGTGAAGTAGCACATCGCCATGCTCTTCATCGTCAGGGAGGATAAAGCCATAGCCCTTCGCCACGTCGAACCATTTGATGGCGCCGGAAATCTCTACCAGTTCTCCGGCTTCCGCAACGTCATCCGCCTTGGGCGCCGTATCGCCAGCCTCGTACCTCTTGGTTGTCGAGGACTTGTCGTCCATCCCATCAAGCCTTTTTTCAAGTCCGCCCGACTCACTGTGTGTATCAAAGATAGCATTGGCGCTTTGTGGCATAGCAAGACCCAGTTTCTGATTTTCAACAGCAGGTGAAATCAGCCGGATTTGAGAGACTTCAGCGAAACGGCACAACCGGTTAACGTGCAACATTGCCGAATAGCACGGGTAGGACACCCGTACCGTATACGTAAACCAGCAAGCGAGAGACAACATGCGTTATCTGCACACTATGGTCCGTGTAAAAGACATTGATGAATCGCTCGATTTCTACTGCAACAAGCTCGGACTAACCGAAGTTCGCCGCTCGGAGAACGAAAAAGGACGCTATACCCTGGTCTTTCTCGCCGCCCCTGCGGATCAAGGCCGCGCCAAAGAGGAACAGGCCCCGCTTGTCGAGCTTACCTATAACTGGGACCCGGAACGCTACGAAGGCGGCCGGAATTTCGGTCACCTCGCTTATGAGGTCGATGACATTTACGCTCTTTGCGACCGGTTGATGAAGGCCGGTATCACAATAAACCGCCCCCCTCGCGATGGTCGTATGGCGTTTGTCCGTTCCCCAGACGGGATCTCCATCGAGCTTCTTCAGAAGGGCGGTGCCAAGGAACCGGCCGAGCCTTGGGCCTCCATGGAAAACACCGGAAGCTGGTAAAATCTGCAAACGCGCCGTGCGTCATGTGGGGCGCACGGCGTATTTGCCTGTCGTTGACACCGTGCTAACACCACTGACACCGTTGATCGATCGCCTTGGGGGAGACAAGCATGAAAGAGGTTCTTCTCGAGCTGGAACGCCGTCGTGCCGCCGCACGCGAGGGTGGCGGCCAGCGGCGCATTGATGCCCAGCATGCCAAAGGCAAACTGACCGCGCGCGAACGCATCGAGATCTTTCTGGACGAAGGTTCGTTCGAAGAATTCGACATGTTTGTCGAGCATCGATCCACCGATTTCGGCATGGAGAAAACCCGCATTTCTGGCGATGGCGTTGTGACGGGCTGGGGCACGGTCAATGGGCGGACAGTTTTCGTTTTCGCCAAGGATTTCACCGTGTTCGGCGGATCTCTTTCCGAAGCTCACGCCGAAAAGGTGGTGAAGGTCCAGGAGATGGCGCTAAAAAACCGTGCACCTATTATCGGCTTCTACGATGCTGGTGGCGCGCGTATTCAGGAGGGTGTGGCCGCGCTTGGTGGCTACGCCGAAATTTTTCAGCGCAATGTGCTCGCCTCCGGAGTCATTCCCCAGATATCCGTGATCATGGGCCCCTGCGCGGGCGGCGATGTCTACTCCCCCGCCATGACCGACTTCATCTTCATGGTCCGCGACACATCATACATGTTTGTCACCGGTCCGGACGTGGTCAAAACTGTGACCAACGAAACCGTGACAGCGGAAGAACTCGGCGGAGCGTCCGTTCACACCGTCAAGTCTTCGATCGCCGATGGCGCCTATGACAACGACGTTGAAGCACTGCTGCAGATGCGGCGTCTGATAGACTTTCTACCAACCTCTAACACCGCAGACCTGCCGGAGCTCGAGTCCTTCCAGTCTGTGTCCGACCCCGACTATTCTCTTGATCGGCTGGTCCCGGACAACGCCAACAAGCCTTACGACATCCGGGAACTGATCCTGAAAACCTGCGATGAAGCGGACTTCTTTGAAATCCAGGCGTCCTTCGCCAAGAATATCGTCACGGGCTTTGGTCGTGTGGAAGGGCGCACAGTGGGTTTCGTGGCCAACCAACCCATGGTGTTGGCGGGCGTTCTGGATTCGGATGCCTCCAGAAAAGCGGCCCGATTCGTTCGCTTCTGCGATTGTTTCAACATCCCGATCGTAACCTATGTGGATGTGCCCGGTTTCCTGCCGGGCACCGCGCAGGAATATGGTGGTCTGATCAAACATGGTGCAAAACTGCTCTTTGCCTATGCCGAAGCCACCGTCCCGAAGATCACCCTCATAACGCGCAAAGCGTTCGGAGGCGCCTATGACGTGATGGCCTCCAAACATCTTCGCGGAGACATCAACTACGCCTGGCCCTCCGCCCAGATTGCCGTGATGGGCGCCAAGGGAGCGGTGGAAATCATTTTCCGCAAAGATATCGATGACCCCGAAAAGATCGCAGCCCACACGAAAATGTATGAGGACCGCTTCCTTTCCCCGTTCGTCGCAGCAGAGCGCGGTTATGTGGACGAGGTGATCATGCCACATTCCACACGGATGCGCATTGCGCGCGCTTTACGGATGCTGCGCAACAAGGACCTCAAAAACCCTTGGAAAAAGCACGACAACATCCCGCTCTGAGGTTTTTTGCCCTGCACCACCGGGCCCATGATCCGTCAGAAACTGCGCGGCGGCACGAACAGGCAGATGGTGCGGCCATCCTTCTTGCCAGCCACGGAACACCAATGAAACACGCCATCAGGCGAATTGCGCACACGTTTGTCGGTGTAGGGAAGAACTTCGCCGGTCACTTTGACCACGTAGCCCTCAGGCCCCTCCTCGATGGCTGCGTTCGACACCTGCCGGCAATCCTGATCGGAACAACACGCATAGGGATACCGCCACCCGCTCTGCGCCTCATGCGCGACAGCCTCCGTCCAGGATGAAGTTAGAACCCCCATCACGAGAGCACCACTGCAAGCCAGATGAAACTTGGAAAAGCCAGAGTAGATCATACTCATCTCCTCGAGACTCCTCCCGCTATCAGTCTCCCCCTCATCCATTAACGAAACTTTAACCATCCAATTCGCAATTGCCTCAAAGCTGACGGATGACAAAGGCAGCACTTCAATCGCCCGCAGTTCGGTAGGGATTGCGGCAAGTTTGACGTCCCTGGTCGTTGACAATTCAGATCTGCCGGTGTGGTCTGCCGATCAAACGCCGCGAACCGGTGAATGACACACGCAGGAAACGCCTCCCATGCCGAAAACCGATATCGCGCGCCGCGTCTACAATCACGCCTGGAAGCTGGATCCTATCTGCCGCAGCCTTCTGGATACGGACTTCTACAAGCTCTTGATGCTGCAAATGATCTGGGGGCTTTATCCGAATGTGGATGCCACCTTCTCCCTCATCAACCGAAACAAATCTGTCCTGTTGGCGGATGAAATCGATGAAGGGGAACTGCGTGAGCAACTGGATCATGCGCGCGCCATCCGGTTCAGCAAGAAGGAAATGATCTGGCTCGCAGGCAACACGTTCTACGGCCGCAAGCAGATCTTTCAGCCTGAATTCCTCAACTGGTTGGCGGATTTCCGGTTACCTGAATACGAGCTCACAAAACGAGGCGGACAATACGAGCTCCATTTCCACGGCAAGTGGATGGAGACCGCCATGTGGGAGATCCCGGCCCTGGCCATTATCAACGAGTTGCGGTCGCGGGCTGCCATGCGCTCCCTTGGCCCCTTCGCGCTCGACGTGCTCTATGCGCGCGCCAAGGCGAAAGTCTGGGCGAAGGTCGAGCGCCTCAAAATGCTACCCGAGCTCAAGATTTCCGATTTCGGCACAAGGCGGCGACACTCCTTCTTGTGGCAACGCTGGTGTGTGGAAGCTCTCAAGGAAGGAATCGGAGATTCATTCACCGGCACCTCGAATGTGCTTCTTGCCATGGATACCGACCTTGAAGCGCTTGGCACCAATGCGCACGAGCTGCCGATGGTGCTGGCAGCCCTTGCCAAAACCGACGAAGAGCTGCTGCAGGCCCCCTATCGCGTGCTCGAAGATTGGCAGAGCTACTACGGTGGCAATCTGCTGATCGTGCTTCCCGATGCATTCGGCACGGAAACATTTCTGCGCAACGCCCCACCATGGGTGGCAGACTGGACGGGTTTCCGCCCCGACAGCGCTCCCCCCATCGAGGGTGGAGAACGCATCATGGAGTTCTGGCGCAAGCACGGCAAGGATCCCCGCGACAAACTGCTCATCTTCTCGGACGGTCTTGATGTGGAGACGATTGAGAACACCTACCGGCACTTTGAAGGTAAAGTGCGCATGGCTTTCGGTTGGGGCACAAATCTCACGAATGATTTTGAGAATTGCGCGCCGACTGAGGTGGACGGTCTGAAGGCGATTTCGGTCGTCTGCAAAGTCAGCAGCGCAAACGGCAGACCGGCGGTCAAGCTGTCGGACAATCCGGAAAAAGCGACAGGCGATCCCGCAGAGATCGAACGCTACATCAAGCTGTTCGGAGCGCAAAACCGCGTTCGCCGCAAGGTCTCTGTGTGAGATACCATCCAGCCTGACAGCCAAGGCCTGCTATCGCGACCTGAACGGTCTCAGCTTTCCTCGAGCATTTCCTTCACGACAGTCGCGAGCTGTTTCAGAGAGAAAGGCTTGGGAAGGAAGCCAAACTGCGCGTCCTCGGGCAAGTTCTTGGCAAACGCATCCTCCGCATAACCCGAGACGAAGATAAATTTTATGTCGGGTTGCGCTTTGCGCAGTTCGCCCAGAAGCGTAGGGCCATCCATTTCAGGCATCACCACGTCGGACACGACAATGTCGATTTTGCCTTCCAGTTCTTCAAAAATCTCAAGCGCCTCGATGCCCGAACTCGCCTCATGCACTTCGTAGCCGCGCGAAGAAAGAGCGCGCACACTTCCCATTCGCACAGCATCCTCATCCTCGACGAGGAGCACTCGGGCGGAGCCGGAGAGATCCTGCTTCTCCTCTTTGGCTTTTGCCGCGTCACTCCCGCGAACGGCCGCCTCCTCAGCTGACTTCTCAGCTTCGCTGGGAACGTGGCGTGGCAGGAAGATTCGGAACGTGGTGCCTTCACCCAACTCCGAATCGCAGAAGATGTACCCACCGGTCTGTTTTACGATGCCATACACCATGGACAGACCAAGACCGGTTCCCTTGCCGACCTCCTTGGTGGTGAAGAATGGTTCGAAGATCTTCTTGATGGTTTCGGGATCGATCCCGGTACCCGTGTCGCTTACCTCAACAGCCACGTAATCGGCAGCGACCATCTCGCGATAGGGGAATTGGGCGGATTCTTCAGCAGTGATGTTTCGGGTTCGCACCGCCAACTTGCCACCTTCCGGCATGGCATCGCGTGCATTGACCGTCAAATTGACCACCACCTGCTCAAACTGACCGATATCGGCCTTCACTGGCCAGAGATCGCGGCCGTGTTCGATGGAGAGAGAAATTTCGCTGCCGACAAGGCGTGCAAGGAGCATTCTCAGATCCGCAAGCACATCCGTTAGATTGAGCACCTCCGGACGCAGGGTCTGCCGTCGCGAGAACGCTAGAAGTTGCCGCACCAACGAGGCAGCGCGATTGGCATTCTGCTTGATGTTCATGATGTCCGGGAAGGACGGATCCGATGGACGGTGATTGGTCAGTAGCAGGTCCGACGCCATGATGATGGCCGTCAAGACGTTGTTGAAGTCGTGCGCGATGCCACCGGCGAGTTGCCCCACGGCTTGCATTTTCTGGCTCTGCGCCATCTGCGCTTCAAGCGCCTTCTGCTCCGTGGTTTCAACCGCATACACGATCGCGGCTTCCTCAGCACCCTCGCCGCCTTCATGGTCAACCACGGGGTTGACGTAGAAGCGCACATGTCGCTCGGCGTCGTCGGGCAGCATGGTATCGATGGGGGCGATTTCCGCCTGGCGCTGCTTGGCCCTTTCGAGCGCTACCGCAAAAGCCTCGCGATCGTTCTCATGGATGACAGTATCCAGCCTGATATGGCGTTCCACCGAATCGCTGTCGACGACGCGCGAGAAAAGCGAGAGGAAGGGTGCATTCGTCCGCAGAATCCGCCCTTCATGATCCACGGATGCGATCGCCATGGGTGTGGAGTTGAAGAAGCGGGTGAAGCGCACTTCGGAAGCACGAAGATCTGCGGATGCATCTTCACCCAACTGGCGATTCAGAACAATCGTTCGAGTGGCTCCAGGCGTTCCCTCGCGGCTGGCCGTCACGCGATGCATGAACCGCACAGGAAGAACCTCGCCGCCCACAGTCGACAAGTCGAGATCTATCACCGCATTGCGCGCTGTCCCCGGATCGGCCTTCACCGCATTGATCAGCGCCATGCCATCACCCGCAACGATTTGCGGCAGGCGGACCGCGCCGGGCACAAAGTTAGCGAGATCAATGCCCAGCCACTCTGCAAGCGTAGCGTTGATATAGGTCACTCGCCCATCGGGATCGGCAGAGAAAAATCCAGCCGGCGCGTGGTCAAGATGATCAATGGCCTTTTGAAGATCTAGGAAAAAGCGCTCCTGTTCCGCACGTTCTTCCGAAATATCCGCAATTTGCCAAGCCGAGACCGGCTGGCGATAGCCCGGCAGCTTGAAAATCCGCGCCCACGTTCTGTACCAGCGCGCGCCCAAAGCACCACCGGGACGGATCGAGCGCGCAAGGCGGAATTCTCCATCACCTGGGCGTCCGTCACGGAGCCCCCCTGAGAGTTTTTCCACCACCGGTGCGGCTTCCGGATTGTCTGCCAGCAACGCATCGACGGTTTTGACATCCGCCACCGATGTCGCACCCGTCATTTGTGCATAAGCATTGTTGGCGTAAAGGATGCGGCCCTTGGCGTCCGCAACCACGAGGCCCTCCTCCATGGAATCGACAAACGCCCTGGAGAGTTCACTTCCTGCCGAACGGGGGGCGACCTGCACGAACCCGATCGCTGTCGCGAACAGGAAACCCACGCCGATCATCGCCAAAACGCCAAGAAGCCCAAGCAGGAACGGATCCCCGAGGCGTTCGCGGAATACGGAGAAAGCGATCGCGGAAAGCGTCAAAATCACGATGAAAATAATCAGCCGCGTGATGGCACCTGGTCGAGAGCTCTGGTCGACGATCGGTGCTGCGTGGATTTCTCCCCCGGTCTGCTTGGCCATGCGTTTCCCGTCTGTCGCGCCCAATCCCTGCCGGGCTCCACGCGAAGCCGGCCTCACCGGGATATATCAGGGCTCCCCGCATCTGCAAGCGTACACGTGTAATCGAACCGCAAATCGCCATTCTTTGCGCGAATTTTGCTGCTGAAAACCGTTCTGGCACGCGATGGCAAGTCTCCCATGGGTTGCCGCGTGGCTACGAGACGCATAATTTGACGGATCTAATTGAAAGCGGAGTGAACGAATGCGCGATTGGCTTGTGGGAATATTTGGAGAGGCTTACGCAACCGCGGCCTTCTGGACGATCATTCTCATTGCCGTGGCCATTGTTCTTCTCGTCTTTGTAAGGGTGAATCGCCGTTTTACTGCTGGCACCTTTATTTCCGGCTCGCGCAACAGGCAGCCACGTCTGGCTGTTACAGACGCCACTCCCGTGGACAACAATAGGCGCCTTGTTCTGGTGCGCCGCGACGAAGTGGAACACCTCATTCTCATAGGCGGGCCGACCGATCTGGTGATTGAAGCCAATATCGGGCAGGCGAATGCTGAAAAGGTGACCCCCAAGGTCCCTACCCGCGAGAAGCAGCCTTCGCAGGATAAGCCGGAGCCGTTGGTGGTCGAAGAACCCAGCAGCGAGAGAGACTTCCCCCGCTCTACTCCCTCTTCCGGAAGACCGGAAATGCCAGAATTCGGCCACAGGCCCGCAACGCCGGACCGAGAGATTCAGATAGCCAGCCGTTCGACGGCAACTCCTGCCCCGCGACGTTACCCGGCCGAGGCAACGCAGGCTGCCCGTGATTCCGTTACATCGATCTCTTCGCGGCCCGCCGTTGCAGCGACGTCTGCTGGGACTCTCGCCTCGGTGACGACCCCCGCCCCCAAGCGGGAGCCGGATGTCGAGCACGTCAGTGACAAACTGCAAGTGCCGGACGATACGGAAGTGGCCGGCACAATCGACGCCCCTGTTGTCGACCTCGGCGTTTCACGTGCGCAGCGGCCCAGCAACCATGAGAGCACCAACGAGCACACGCTCGAGGACGAGATGAGCAAACTTCTCGAAGAGCTGTCGGAGCAGAAGCACTGATAATTGGCGTTCGACCATTTTCGAACACATGCAAGACAAGAAAAAAGCGCCAGCCCCGAGGGGTGGCGCGTACAAACAAGACAAACTTCCGTCCAAGCCTGTAACAAAATTAATCGTCGCGATAGACTTTCTCACGACGTTCATGTCGTTCCTGCGCTTCGATCGACAGGGTTGCGATCGGGCGTGCATCGAGACGTTTCAGCGAAATGGGTTCACCCGTCTCTTCGCAATACCCATAAGTCCCCTCCTCAATCCGCTGCAGTGCAGCATCGATCTTGGAAATCAGCTTCCGCTGACGGTCACGTGCTCGCAATTCGATCGCACGATCCGTTTCGGACGACGCTCGGTCAGCGAGGTCCGGGTGGTTTGCACTTTCTTGTTGCAGTGCCTCGAGGGTCTCGCGCGCCTCTTTCAGAATATCGCTTTTCCAACGCAGCAATTTCGCACGGAAATATGAACGTTGGCGCTCATTCATGAAGGGCTCGTCCTCGGTGGGCACGTATTCGGCATTACTGAGCTCATTCATCGAGTCACCCTGAGATGTTGTGACGCCCGCGCCTATATATTCACGCACCCCCACAACCACAAGCACAAAGGCCGCAAGCTTCACGCTTTTGTTAATTGCAGCGGAAAAAGTGGATATCTCCTACTCCGGAGGCGTGTTGCGTATAAACTCCTCAAACGGCATCAAGAAGTTTGACAGAGGGCGAAATGACAGAAAAACCGCGCATTCTGAGCTCAATCAGCAGGGTTTTGGGCAAGTTTCCTACAGATTTTATCGGTTTTCTCTGATGCCTCGGCTTCTTTTGCTTCGTCACGCGAAAGCCGGATGGGCGGCCCCAGGCGTCTCGGATTTCGAGCGCACTTTGACCCAATCGGGTCGAAATGATGCCCGGAAACTTGGTTTGCGCATGCGCTCCAGCGATTTGATTCCCGATCTGGTACTGTGCTCACCCGCAAAGCGCGCGGTCGAAACTCTCGAATTCGTTGCTTCCACGCTTTTCGAACAACCGCCTAAAACGGAGATGGTTCGGGAACTGTACAATTCCGATGCTGCCGATTACCTGCAGGCCGTGCGGGAAGCCTCGGCCGTCGAGACATTGCTGGTGGTAGGTCACAATCCCATGATGGAGGACCTTGCGTACGAGCTCCCATCCGCGAGCAGCACGCACGCAATTCAGGCGGCCGCCTCCGGCTTCCCCACATGCGGCCTTGCGGTCATCAGCTTCGATGGTCCGCTAAAGGACGTGCGGCGCAATAGCGGGCAACTCGAAACCTTCCTGAAACCGAACGAATGAGGAAACACTCTTCAATCACGGCTTCGGGTTCCTATATGCAAGGTCTTGCGATTTTTGAGGATTTCGTCATTTGGCTTCATTGACCACATACACCGACGAAGCACGGATCGCTCTCGACACACTGGCTGGACGCGCCGCCGGTCTCATGTCGCCATCGCTCAGAATTGGTGTGACAGGGCTGTCACGCGCGGGCAAGACCGTGTTTATCACCGCATTCGTGCACAATCTTCTGCATGGTGGGCGCCTCCCCCTCTTCGACGCACAAAATTCCGGCCGGATTTCGAAAGCTTTCCTGGAGCATCAGCCCGATGATGCCGTGCCCCGTTTCCAGTACGAAGACCATATCGCCGCGCTGGTCGAAAGCCGTGTCTGGCCGGAGTCCACACGCGCCATCTCCGAACTCCGCCTGACCGTTGAGTTTGAATCCGCGTCCGCCTGGAACCGGCTCCTGTCCCGTGGAAGACTATCCTTCGATATCGTTGATTACCCGGGAGAATGGCTGCTCGACCTCCCACTCCTCTTGAAGGATTTTGAGACCTTCAGCCGTGAAGCATTGGAGATGTCGGCCCTGCCTGGACGAGCAGATCTCTCAAAGGAATGGCGAAGCCAGAACCGCGATTGCGACCCCAATCAACCAGCCGACGAAATGACCGCACGCAAATTGTTCGAGGCTTTCTCGTCCTATCTGCGTGCATGCAAATCTGATCAACGGGCCCTTTCGACCCTGCCGCCAGGCCGGTTCTTGATGCCCGGCGAGCTTGAAGGTTCCCCGGCGCTGACATTCGCTCCCCTCGATGTCCAGCCCGGTGCAAAGGCGAAGCCCGGTTCATTGCACGCCATGATGGAGCGTCGCTATGAGGCCTACAAAACACATGTCATTCGCCCTTTCTTTCGGGAACATATCGCCCGGCTCGACCGACAGATCGTGCTGATCGACGCGATGCAGGCCATGAACGCCGGGACAGAAGCCGTGACCGACCTCGAGCGGGCGCTGACCGAGATCTTGTCCTGTTTTCGTCAAGGCCGCGGAAATCTCCTGACCGGTCTGTTTTCACATCGCATCGACCGGATACTGGTCGCTGCGACCAAGGCCGACCATATTCATCATGAAAGCCATGATCGGTTGCAGGCGATTGTGCGAAGGCTTGCCGACCGCGCCATTGCAAGAGCCGATTTCTCAGGTGCCACAGTGGATGTGCTCGCCATGGCCGCGGTGCGGGCCACACGAGAAGGAACGGTGAAACAAGGGAGGGAGGCACTGCCCGTCATCATCGGGACACCTCTCAAGGGTGAAACCATCGCGGGTGACACCTTCGATGGCGAAACAGAAACGGCGATCTTCCCTGGTGACCTGCCTGAAAAGCCCGGCTTGATCTTTCAACAGCCCAAACCGGGTAAAGACGGTGGCGATCCCCCTGCGGAAGAATCGCTGCGCTTTGTAAGGTTTCGCCCCCCGCGACTGGAAAAGACCGCGGAAGGGATAACCCTGTCCCTACCGCATATCAGGCTAGACCGGGCTCTGCAGTTCCTCGTCGGAGACCACCTCGCATGAAGAGAGCGCCCGCGTCATTTCGTATAGATCCGCCGAAATCCGCCAATCCCGAGAAGCCGGCGAACAAACGGAAACCCCGGTCGATCGAACCCGGCAAGGCGGTAGCCGTGGTCGCAGAGAGCGACGATTTTTTCGCCAGTCCTGACCCGGCGTTCACTGACCCGCCTCCGGTCCCCCCTCGCCGCCGATCCCTGCTCGGGCGCGTATTCTTTGCTGCCTTCGGAATTCTCATTTCACTGGCGATCGGCCTGTGGACCGACCGCTTGATCCGCGATCTCTTCAGCCGTGCCGACTGGCTGGGTTGGCTGGCGCTCGGTGTAGCGACCATCGCCTTGATTGCATTGGTGGCAATCATCGTGCGGGAGATGCTCGGCATTCTGCGGCTCGCCTCCATCGAGACACTCCGCCGTGATGCGGCGGATGCTATTCTTCGAAACGACGCCAGAGAGGCCCGAAAAACGGCGGAGCATCTCATGGAGCTGCTTGCGCACAAGCCCGAGACGGCGGCCGGACGCAAAACCCTTGAGGGCCTCAAAGATGATGTCATCGACGGGGCGGACCTGCTGGCGGTTGCCGAGAAGGAACTCCTTGCGCCCCTCGACGCGATGGCGCGCACGCAAGTCTTGAATGCCGCAAAGCGTGTTTCAGTGGTGACCGCCGTCTCCCCCAGGGCGCTGGTCGATATTGCCTATGTGCTCTTCGAGGCTGCGCGGCTGACAAGACGCATTGCAGACCTCTACGGCGCGCGTCCCGGGTTCCTCGGGTTTATGCGCCTCGTGCGCAGCATTGTCACACATCTTGCCATCACCGGTTCCATGGCCGCTGGGGAGACACTTGTGCAGCAGGTCGTCGGCCACGGGCTGGCTGCACGCCTTTCTGCGAAACTCGGCGAAGGCGTTGTCAATGGCATGATGACGGCGCGCATCGGCATTGCCGCCATGGATGCAGCCCGGCCGCTGCCCTTCAAGAGTGTTCCCAGGCCCGGCATAGGAGATTTTCTTAAAGCGCTGACGAGTTTTGCCACCAGCAAGAAAACGGGCTCTGATAACACTTAAACAGTTCCGAACTCGTTCACTCGAGAACGCTCAAAGTGAGTCACAAAAGACACACTCGCAAAATATGATCTCAGGAAACTGGGCTTGATGCGCGCACTGGCTGCACCGAATCGCCTCGGTATGGTAGATAAAGCCTTAACCAATCTGCGGCAGGATTTCCGACAGATTTTGTTTTAACCTGACCTGGTTCTTTAGCTCATGCTGAAATTCGCGCTCAAGCTTGCCCTTCTGGCCGCTGCTGCTGCCCCAATGTCCGGATTGCCGGGCGCGGCGGAAGCCTCGGAAAGCGAGAGGCGTTTTTTCCAGTCTGTCGAAGGCAGTTGGTCCGGTCCGGGCGAGATTGTCGCCGGTAAATACAAAGGCACGAAATTCGTCTGTAATTTCGACGGCGGCACGCCCGAAAAGAGTATCGGCATGGCGCTGGACGGAAGCTGCCGCGTTGGTGTTTTCACACAGCCCATGAAGGCCAGTGTGGTACGCGAAAAAAGTGGCTACCGCGGCACGTTCCTGGATGGTGCAGGTGGGAAGGGCCTCGATGTCACCGGAGGCAAGGTCATCGGGAATGACGTGGTCTTCGCGCTTCACCGTTCATCACTGAGCGGCGCCATGCGTGCCCGCATCAGCGACAAGAACACCATGCACATCACCATCTCCGTTCAGGTGAATGATGACATGGTACCGGTGATCGGAATGAAGCTGAAGCGCACGGGCTCCAGCAGCGGCGTCGAAGCCATTGCTCGTCAGTGACCGAACACGCCACGGGCAAGCGTTCTCGTTTGAGAATTGAGAATTGAGAATTGAGAATTGAGAAAAGCCGGTAGCGGCTAATTGTTGTCTTCGCCGACATGCCACCACGCGCCGTCTGGCGTGATACGTTGCATGCCGCTTTGATCGAGCGTTCCCACAAGCGCCTCAATCGATTTTCCGCCAATCTCCCGTGCCGGCGCAATCTCTGCCAGCGGAGCAAGCACAAAAGCACGCTCGGCCATTCGTGGATGCGGTATCGTCAGCCCGGCATCATCCACCACGAAATCCCCGTAAAACAAAATGTCCACGTCAATGGGGCGCGGGCCCCAGCGCTCCTGACGCACACGCTTGAGAGCGCGCTCAATCGTCAGGCATTGTTCAAGGAGGGGATAGGGAGCAAGATTGGTACGCACCCAGGCAACAGCGTTGAGAAAATCAGGTTGATCGAGCTTGCCCCAAGGAGGCGTGCGGTAGAGCGACGAAACCGAATGGACTTCGGTGTCATCCCTTGCATCCAACGTAGACAAGACCAACTGCATCGCTTGACGAGGATCGCCGACATTGCCGCCCAACCCCAGATAGACATCCTGCATCTTATTGCGGCCAGGCCAGGGAAACCTCGACATAGTCCAGCACTCCCGGGACGGGTGCATTGGGCTTGCGTATCGTGATTTCAGAGCGTGCGATCTGTGGAAAGCGAGAGGCCAGCGCTTGTGCCACTTCCAGCGCCAAAGCCTCGATCAGAAAACGGCGCTTGCCGGAAATGATCTCTTCGATGACCTTGAAGGCAGCGCCGTAATCAACCGTTCCTTCAAGAGAATCGTCGCTCAGGGCCCGCCCGGGCTCTACGATCAGCTCTGCGTCCACATAGAAACGCTGCCCCAGGCGCTCCTCTTCGTCATGCACGCCGTGTCGCGCGAAGAAAGCGCAATTCTTCATCCGGATTACATACATCATCGCCTCACCGGCCTATCTCTGAGCCGCAAGCATAGCATCCGCAACTCTCAGGGAATCCCTGTTGATTGCGACATTGTGCACGCGAAAAACGGCCGCGCCCTTCATTCTTAGCAGCGCACTGGTCGCAGCCGTTCCAACATCCCGCGCCTCGGCACTCGCCCGGTCTGTGACCGCACCAACGAAGCGCTTCCGCGATGTACCCACAAGAAGAGGAAATGCAAGCCCCGCCAATTCTTCAAAGCGGGCCATGATCTCGATATTCTCTGCCGTGTCCTTGGCGAAACCAAATCCTGGATCCAGCATGATCTGATCGTCTCTCACACCTGCCTCACGAGCAATTTCAAGAGAGCGACGCAGAAACGAGAACTGGTCTGCAATGACATCAGGCAGCTTCTCTCGCTCGCGCCCCGTGTGCATGATGGCGAGCCCTGCCCCGCTGTTCGCAGCGACAGCCGCAATATCCGGCTCGCGCTGAAGCCCCCAGACATCGTTGACGATATGCGCGCCTGCGGCGACCGCGAGCCGGGCCGTCTCGGTCCGATAAGTATCCACGGAGAGTAAGACGTCATCCCGGCCGGCAAGGGCTTCGAACACCGGCAAAATCCGGTCCTGTTCTTCACTTGACGACACCGGGGAACTGCCTGGCCGGGTCGATTCACCGCCAATATCGATGATGTGAGCGCCTTCGCCGATCAATCGGTCAGCTTGACGAAGCGCGGCATCGAGACTGACAAAAGCGCCGCCATCGGAAAAACTGTCGGGAGTCACGTTCAAAATGCCCATAATGATGGCATCAGGGCCGAGAACAAGGTCGCGGCCGTGCGCTAGTCTCCAGACAGAAAAGGTCATTGGGCGTTCACCCTCCGGATAACAACCAAGCGTTTTTGCGGCTCATTGACGCCAAAATCAACCGCAATGTGTTCGGTGGAGCGATTCGGAAACCGCTCACGCCAGACTTGTCATCATGCGTGCGAAATCGCAGGGTGTTTACGGGAGAAAACATGAAACGCATCACGCTGACCCTCGCCCTGATGACCTTCGCAGCAAGTCCTGCCGCAAGCGCCGATGTCGCCCGTACCTACAGCTATTTCTCGATCGGCGGGAGAACGCTCAGTGAAATCGAACAGCAGCTTCGCTCACGCGGTCCGCATGTGCAGAGCACCGGGCAGCGTCACCCCGGCGCGACGCGGATGGAGTTCAAGACCAAGATAACCTACGAGGAGGAAAAGCGCCGCTGCCGTATCGCCGACGTGAAGGTTTCCGTCGACGCGCGCGTCTTCTTGCCGCGCTGGCGCAACCGCAAGACTGCAGGCCCTGAAACGGCTCTTATATGGGACACGCTGTCCAAAGACATCAAACGCCATGAAGAGAGCCATCTGGGCATCGCCAAACGCTACGCACGCAGCATAGAAAACGAAATCGGGAACCTCCCGCCACATTCCGATTGTAAGGCGCTTCAGCAACGCGCGGAGCGCGTGGCACAAAAGAAACTCGATGAGCACGATGCAGCGCAGGTACGCTTCGACCGTATTGAAAGCGGGAACTTCGAATGGCGATTAATGCGCCTGCTGAACTATCGACTGGAGCAGCTTGAGAAAGGGCGAAATCCCGGTTGAGGCGCCTTGAAAATTCGGTAAGGGCGCGGAAATTGTTGCCTCAGGCTTGTCGCTCGGGAATGCGAACGACCAGACCGTCCAGTTCGTCACGCACAATGATCTGACAGGACAGACGTGAAGTCGGCTGCACCTCGTAGGCGAAGTCCAGCATATCCTCTTCCATGGCTTCAGGCTGGCCGACCGTGCCAGACCACTCTTCATCGACATACACATGACAGGTCGCGCAGGCGCAGGCTCCGCCGCACTCCGCTTCGATGCCCGGCACCGCATTGCGAATTGCGTTTTCCATGACCGTGGAACCATTGTCGGCCTCGACATCGAAGCGCGTACCATCGGGGATGATATAGGTGATCTTCGGCATGCGGTCACTCAGCTTTGGTGAAACGGTCGCGGATTGCGCGGCGATGGGATGAGAAACCGCCAATAGGCCAATTTCTCTCAACGTCCGCGCTTCACTTATGTTCTTTAAAGCGTAAAGGCAATCCGTGTCTGCAGATGCAGCATCGGATCAGCGCAATTGTGAAATGAATTCACTGGCTTCGTCGATCAGTTTCGACAATTGCCTTACGCTATTATCATCATCCGGATTCTTTTCGATGACCGCAGCACAGGATGCAATTGCCTCCGCCCCTACCCCACGCGCTGAACCGACAAGCGCATGCGCGATCTCGCGTCTCGATTGAAGGTCAGACGAAAGCATGCGTTCGCGCATGTCCCCTGTTTGAGTTTGAAACATGCCAAGAACTTCAAGCGCCAACTTACGATCACCCATGGTTTGACGCGCCAGATGCGCGAGATTGAAAGGTGCCGGTCCGGTTGCTGCGTGACCCTTGTCGAAAAGCGCGCCTGAAACGGTCTGCACATTCATCCCCAACTTACTCTACGTCAGTCTTTACACCCTATTAATGCCGAATGGACAACGGGTTAACGGCTTTGCTGCAAAGTGACTGTTTCACCATAAACGTCGTTAACCTTATGTTTAAACTTTTACACATCCGAGCGATTGCGTGTTTTCAACAAGGCCTTGTCCCATTACGATACGCTTGGCTCATTTTGGGCATAGTGTCGGAGTACGAGGTTCCTCTAGTTTGCGTATGAGGCTCCGGCTGAGAGTAGCTGAGGTTTGGCGGTATGGCGCGTACAGTAGCAAAGAAAAATCAACCCAAGCGCGATTTTGCGAAGGAACTCGAGGATGCCCTCGATCTGGAGCTTGCAGATGGCTTGGAGAATGGCGACCTCGACATCGCTGCCTCCATGGAGGACCTCGAAGCGCAGATCTCTGCCGCGGCCGAGGAACTCGCGCGGGAAAATCGCGATCAGAACGGAGACGATAAAGTCGCCGTGAGCGAGAAAAAAGACACAGCGCCGTCCTCCAAGGAAAAGGCTGAAACCACACCGGCCGCAAAGGCGAGTACTCCGGCTTCCATCGCCGCTGCGTCTGAAAAGCCTGGCAGCAGTACCGTGGCCAGACCCGAGAAGGCCCAGGAAACGCCTGCCAACCGGAAGAACCTCACACCGGTCGAACCCGCCCCTGAGAACGCTGCTGCCCAGTCATTCGCACCCGCCAACGACGACCGTGCCGGCGACTTCAGTGCTGTCATGCGCAAATTCGACCGACGCGCCCCAAACACCGCCTATTGGCTGGTCGCCATTCTCTCGGCTCTGTGGATCGGCGGAGGCCTTCTCCTTGGCCAGATGCTCTACGGTCCCGAAATTTGGCAGATCCGCTCGACCGACGCCCTTTTGGCGGCTCCGCACGCGATCGCCCTCCTCGTCGGCATTGTGGTTCCGGTCATCCTGTTCTGGGGCTTTGCAGTCATGGTGCGCCGCGCCCAGGAAATGAGGCTCGCCGCGCAATCCATGGCAGAGGCAGCCTTCCGCCTTGCCGAACCTGAAAACCTTGCCCACGAACGCATCATGACCGTTGGTCAAGCTGTTCGTCGCGAAGTTCAGGCCATGGGCGACGGCATGGACCGCACCCTCACCCGTGCCGTCGAACTCGAAACGCTGGTACACACCGAGGTCAGTGAACTCGAACGCGCCTATTCGGAAAACGAAACGCGCATCCGCCATTTGGTTGATGGTCTCGGATCAGAACGCGAAGGCATTGTAGGCCACGCCGAACGCGTCCGGGCGTCGATTGCCGGCGCACACGAAATTTTGAAGGACGAGCTGGACACGGCCGGAGAGCGCATCCGTGCGACCATCGCCGATGCATCCAGACAGCTGGCTGCTTCCGTCAACGCATCAAGCGAAGCTCTGCTGAAGCAGCTCGAAGGCACGGGCGGCACCCTCCACCAGGGCATCGACGATCGTATCCATAGCCTTTCGGAGCGCATCACGACGTCGGGAGATGCGGTTGCGAGCCTTCTCGATACCCGCATCGCCTCCCTCACCAAGGGCACAGAGGACGCAACCCAGAATCTGGCCACCCTGTTCGACACGCGAATGGCCACCCTTGCGCAGAGAACCGACGAAGCCACCGAGAAGATTGGCGGCCTGCTCGATTCACGCGTATCCGCTCTTGCCGATGGCGCAGAAGAAGCTGCCACCAAGCTTGGCAGCGTTCTTGATTCGCGCATCTCTGCCTTCAGCCAGAACACACACGATGCCGAACAGACCCTGACCAAGGTTCTTGATTCGCGTCTCGGTACACTTACCAAGGAAACTCAGGACGCAGCCCAGACACTCGGCAATCTGTTCGATGAGCGCATGGCGACACTCGCCGAACGCACCGACCAGACGACCCGCTCGCTCAGTTCGCTGTTTGAGACCCGCAGTTCCGCTCTGATGTCTTCGTTGGGCGAAGCTACTGAATCCCTGACCGGTGAATTCGACACCCGTCTTGGTCAGTTGGAAAATGCGGTTACCGAGCGGGGCCGCGCTCTCATCGCTGAATTCACCACACGCGCTGAAGCGCTCGACGCTGGCACGCAAAAGCTGAACTCCGCTCTCGAAGCGCGGGCGCGCAGCATCAACGAGACCCTCGTGGAAAGAACGCGCGAAATCGCAAATACGTTTGCGCAAGGAAAGGACGAAGTCTCCGCAGCTGTGGAGGCTGGCAAATCCGCTCTTAGCAGCGAACTGTCCGACCTTGTGGCTTCCACCAGCATCATGCTGGAGAACACAGCGGGCGAATTTGGCAAACGCCTCGACCAGAACTGGTCGCAGATGGCTGCACAGTTCGATGAAGGCATTGAGCGTATCGACGCGACCCAGTCGCGTATGGGCGAGGCAGCACAACGTCAGATTCAGGCTTTTGAAGAGACGCATCAGCGGCTATCCGGCGCATTCAGCGCAGATATGGAGAAACTCGACCTTGCACGCGCAACCTTCGAAGCCGGGATCGGGGAACAGGTACAACAGCTTGCCAAAACACGTGACAGTTTTGGTGAAGCGCTCGACACGAACATTGCCAAGATCGATGAACATCGCAACGCGCTCAACGCCGTGATCGAAGACGAAGCGCTGCGCGTCAACGAGATCTTCACCAAGCAGACGGGGATCATCGAAGAGCGTACACAGACGATGGAGAAAGCGCTTTCCATCGGCGTGGAAAATGTCCGCAGCACACTCGAGAACAGTGCCGTTGTGGTCGCTGGCTCCCTGCGCGACAAGGTCATCGAAGCGACCTCGACACTGAACGAGGAGGCAGCGAAGGTGTTCGAGGACGCAGATAAACGTATTGCCGCGCGTGCCGAACAGACTGCATCGACCCTCGGCGCGCGCATCGAGGACATCGACCGGACCTTTGATGACGCTTCCGCCCGCTTCACCGAACGCGCTGGCGTCTTCGCGCAAACCTTTGCCGAGGTTGACGGCCGCATCGCTGCACGCCTTGAGACGACAGCCGAAACCTTGTCGCAACACACCAAGGCAATCACCGACACCTTTGATGCAGCAGATCGCAAAATTCTGAGCAGGGTTGATCAGACCACAGAACAACTCACCGCGCGCACAGAGGATCTTTCGAAGACCTTCGAGGATTTCGATCAACGCGTTGTTGCCCGCACCCATCAGACATCGGCCGAGCTCGACGCACGCGCCAACGCCATGGGCGAATCGCTTTCGAAGCTGCAGGAACGTCTGTCGAACAGCGCCAGCATGATCGCCAGCACGATCTCCGGAGGCGTAGACGACGCGGATGCACGTCTGCGCGAGAGCGCCGAATCGGTAGCTCAGCACGTCAACCAGCAGCTCTCGACCACGCAGGCCCGGCTCGTCTCCACCGCCGATACCATCGCTCAAACGTTTGCGTCAGTTGACGAACATATCGGCAAGCGCACGAACGAAACCGTGTCCAGCCTGGAGGAGCGCACTCGCGAGCTCAATTCCATCCTGGCAGGCCGCACGGCGGAGATGTCACGTATCCTGGACGAGACGGCCAAGCCACTCGTGGAACGCTTCGCTGCCAGCGGTGGCGAACTGCGTGAGAGCATTCAGGCAATCACGACGGAAACGACGCAGCGTCTGCAATCCGAAAACGCTGCTCTGCTCAATGCACTGACCAACCGTACGAACGAAGCTCTGTCGGCTTTCGAGCATGTTCAGACGAACCTGACCGGACATATCGACGAGCTTCTGCAGAAACTCGGCGTTTCCGGCCAGCGTCTGGGCGCGTTGATTTCCACAGCGTCCAAGAATCTCTCCGAGGTGGACGAGCGCCTCAGCACCACCGCAACCAGCTTTGCCGAGAACGCGGAAAAGGCTGCCGAAACCTTCTCCAACTCGGCAAGCCTCATCAATGCAAACTCCGGCCGTCTGGCAGACTTCTCCGACAGGACCCTTCGTGAAATCTCTGCCATAGCAAGCCGTTTCGAAGATCACAGCAAGGTGCTGGAGACAGCGTCAGAGTTGCTGGAGCGTGCGCAATCGGGCTTGAGCGGCAATCTTGAGGACCGTCAGAAGGCGTTGGAGGCTCTCGCTTCCGGCTTGGCTGAAAAATCCGAGCATATCGAGCGCACGATGAACGCATTCGAGGATTTCGTGGGACGCACCCTCACCACCGCCGAGGGACGCACCCAGCAGTCGGTTGAAGGTATCCGTCAGTCGATTGCCGAGGTCGTTGAATCCGCAACCAGCCGCTTTAGTGGAGCAACGGATGAAATTCGCCGCACGGCTGCAGAGATCCGCAACGAACTGGAGCAGACGCGCAGCGATGTGAAGCGCGGCATTGCCGAACTGCCGGCGGAAGCCAAGCAGTCGACTTCGGCTATGCGCAATGCGATCACCGAACAAGTCAACGCGCTGAAGGAGCTTTCAGATATCGTATCGAAATCCGGCCGCATGCATGGACGTGATCGAGCGAGCGAAAATCGCCTTCCCGCAGACACGCCCCCACTGCGCCAGCCGGCGCCAGCGCCTGCTCCACAGGCGCCGTCTGGAGCCGCACAGCCTGTCATTGAAAGGTCACGCCAGCCGGCAGCGCCGTCTTCGCGCTCCACACAGCCCGCAAGCGCGCCGCAGCAGGGAAGCCAGCCAGCCGCTGGTGGGGGGTGGATTCGCGATCTCCTGCGCAGTGCTTCCAACGATGAAAGTCATGGCGAACGCGAACGCCCGGCCTCTTCCGTTCAGAAGGAAGACCGATCTGCCCTGCATGTCGTGGAATCGCTGAACTCGCTCTCGGTGGATATCGCCCGGGCCATCGATCACGAAGCGTCGATCGATCTTTGGGACCGTTATCGTCGCGGCGAGCGCAACGTCTTCACACGTCGCCTCTACACGCTCAAGGGACAGCAAACCTTCGACGAGATTCAGAACAAGTATCGTTCCGATCCCGAATTTCATGCTGCCGTCGATCTCTACTGCCGTGATTTCGAGAAACTCTTGCGCGATGTCTCCCGTTCGGATCGCGACAATATGATGACCCAGACCTATCTGACCTCCGACACGGGCAAGGTCTACACAATGCTGGCTCATGCCAGCGGCCGCCTCCGCTAGAGGCGGGATTGGACATCAGAATAAGTGAACGGGCCCCTGCGGGCCCGTTTATCTTTTGGCGCCATTCGGATCCGCGCATCCGGTAGTCAGCCATTGATTGCGGTAATCCACTAATCCCGCAGAACCAAAACAGTCTGTCTGAAGATCACACATCGTTGGCACGCATGGAATGAAGGCGCACCATTGTGACACGATGCTCTTCAAGGTGCAGGAAGGCAAACTCCCCCACCGGTCAGCTTGTGGGGCGCCTGCCCAGCCTCAAAATATCAATCGACGCTTTGATGCAGATGGACAAGTTTCCGGCGGTCGGAACGATGGTGAACAACCACTTTCGAACCGGCCACGTTCTCGGCTTCAGATATTCGAGACAGTCCAGTCCACAAGCCCGCTCATGGCCGAGCCGAACGCCCGGTCGAGCGCCGATGCAAATGCCTGTCCGCCGCTACCGCTCACAGGCATGGAAGCACTGAAAATGCGTGAAGCCCGCACCACCCCGTTTCGATCATTCAGAATGCGGACGAAGATCTCGACTTCGGCGCGGTCCTGCCCGTCTACGCGGACATTGAAGGCACGCAGGTCTGCCAGAATCTGGTAATCGATGGCCAGCCCCTCGCCTGGCATACCGACACCTCCGAAGCGACCCGAGCGCTGGTACAGATCGGCCATACGAGTCTGGACAATTCGCGGCAGGCGATCTGCCCACCTCACACCACCAAGATACTGGATGGCACCGCTCGACGTCTTGACGACGATGTCTTGCCCATCCAGCATCTTTATGGCTGTGGGCTCCGTAACCAGAATTTGTTTCCGGCTGACACGACGCCCATCCTGCGCCACTGAGGGTGTAGTGAGGTCAAACGCATCGACGGGCGCAGGCCCGCCGCCTGGCAAGGCAGCACAACCGGACAGAACGCCCCCCAGCGCCAACAGCGCTATAAACCTTGCCCTCGTCCTCAACAAACGCTCCTCAATCCGAACACCGGTGAACCCGGCGGGACCAGCCCCTGAAATCGTTCAAAAAACCAAAGACCTTCTGTCAACTGGTTTGGGATGATGCCGCATGAATGTCAACGTCGCACCCGGCCGTCATAACGACGAATCGTTCCCTCTCCGCCGGTAATGATGCGCTGCGGGTTCTGCTCGAAGTCCGTAACAGCAGTTTCTATCCGGTTGATAGAACGCCGTGCATCGCGAACCAGCGATTCGACCTCTCGCAAGCCGCCACCCGAAAAACGCTCAAGATTTCCGGAGATCGCATCCACCCGCACCGTGAGTGTTTCCGCCATTTTGCGAAACGATTTGAGCGTTTCGCGCGCATCAGCCATCAGGCCGTCGCCGTCACCGGATTCGAGCATGCCGTCGAGCTTGGCGAGAACCGAATCAAGCCGCACCGACGACGTGTTCAACTGGCTCGCCAGCTCGCTGGCGTTGGTGATGAACTGATCGATATCTTCCTTGCGCTTGTCCACAGTTTCGCTAACATCGGCGATGCTTTTCGCGGCACGGTTGACCGTGGCGCTTGCTTCTTCAAAATTTCCGACAGCGGACTTCACCGTAGCAGGATCCACGCTGTCCAGAACACCGTCGAGCTTGGCCAATGTCTGGTTGGCGTTGGTCGAGAATGTACCGATCGAACGCACGGTCTCGTCGACGCTGGACATGACCGTGTCCATGTTGCGGCTCGCCTTCTCCAGACGGCCGGAAAATTCGTCAAAATTGGTGACCATGGATGAAATTTTATCCCTATCCACCGAAGCGATCAGCTCTTCGGCAGCCTTCAGGGTGCTGTCGAGCTGCCCCGACACGTTCGAAATAGTCTCTGAAAGAGAGCTCACATTCGCGAGAAATGAATCGATGCCAGACGCGTTCCGCTCCAACGCCTCGGAAAATCGTTGAACGTTCTTGACTGTGTCGGTCAGAGGCTGCCGGGCGTCCTTTGTGAAACCTTCTAGCTGTGACACGACATTGTCGGCGCGCGTCAAAAGGCTCTGCGCAGTCTGAAGAAGATTGGTCACGGCCGAAGGGCTTGCCTGGATTTCCGCAACTGCATCCCGCTCTTCCGCCAGATCGAAGAGGTTGGGCTCTCTTGGATCGCCTCCCGTCAGCTCGATATTGGCCGTGCCGGTGAGCCCTGCCAATCCGACATCTGCCTTCGTCGAATGCGTGATGGGAGTCAGCCGGTCGACCTCCGCGTCGGCGATCGCGACACTTGGGTTCGAAAGATCCAGATAAACACGCCGAACGTCGCCCACTTTCACGCCATTGAACAGCACCGCACTGCCCCTCGAAAGACCGGATGCGGAGCCAGGAATTCGAAACCTCAGCACTGCCGTCTCGCCCCGATCTCCTATATTTGCGCTCCAATAGACGAAGCCGAACGCTGCCAGAATGACCAGCACGGTGAAAAAGCCGACAAGAACGTAGTTGGCTCTGGTTTCCATAGTAACCCTGCTAACCTCTCGCGGAACGGTCGATCTGCCGTGCCCGCTTTCCTCTAAAATAGGCTTTCACCCAAGGATCGTCGCATGCAAGCATGTCCTCGACCGTGCCTTCCACGAGCACACGTTTGCCACCGAGAACGGCAATGCGGTCACACGCCGTCAAGAGACTGTCGAGATCGTGCGTGACCATATAGACGGTCAGGCCCATCGTGTCGCGCAGTTTCCCGACCAGCTCATCGAACTCGGCCGCGCCGATCGGGTCAAGGCCGGACGTCGGCTCATCGAGGAACACGATATCCGGATCAAGCGCCAGCGCACGCGCCAGCGCCGCACGTTTGATCATGCCGCCTGAAAGCTCGGAAGGGTATTTTGGCGCGGCATTGCGCGGCAAGCCCACGAGCTCAAGCTTCAAATAGGCCAGCTCATCCATCAGCGCGCGCGGCAGGTCCAGATATTCACGCATGGGCACCTGGATGTTCTCGAGGACCGTGAGGGCCGAGAACAACGCGCCGTGCTGAAACAACACTCCCTGATGCATGTCGACTTTCAGCCGCTCTTCATCGGTCGCCGCGTCGAGATCCTGTCCCAGGAGGTGAATGGATCCCGACTGTTTTCGGACAAGACCGAGGATCGTGCGCAGCAGCACGGACTTCCCCGCGCCCGAAGCCCCGACAAAGCCGAGAATTTCACCGCGGTACACGTCCAGCGAAAGACCATCCAGCACCAGCGTCTCACCAAACCCCACGGTCACCTCGCGCACGGAAAGAACCACGTCCCGGGACTGCGCCACCTGATCTTCCTGCCGTTCTTGGGTCAGCACCATCCCGCCACCTAAAAGTCGATCGCTGCGTAAAAAATGGCGAACATTCCATCCACGACGATCACCACGAAGATCGCCTTGACCACCGAAGCGGTGACATGCGTTCCCAACGACTCTGCACTTCCCCCCACCTTCATTCCCTCGATGGAAGCGATAATCCCGACGATCAGAGCCATGAAGGGAGCCTTGATCAGACCAGCGAAGATCGTGGAAAGATCGATGGAATCCCTCAAACGATCGATAAATGCCTCCGGAGGGATGCCCGAATAAAGCCAGGCAATCAGCATCGCGCCTCCAAGCGCGGCGAAATTGGCCACAATGGTGAGGCAGGGAACTCCCACCATGAGCGCGACGAGACGCGGAAAGACGAGAACGCCGACCGGATTAAGACCGATCACCGTCAGCGCATCCACTTCCTCACGCATCTTCATGGAGCCGATTTCGGCGGTGATTGCGCTGCCGGAGCGTCCGGCGATCATGATTGCGGTCATCAACACGCCGAGCTCGCGCAGGATCAGGATCCCAACAAGGTCGACAACAAAGATTTCAGCGCCGAAATACCGCAGCTGGAACGCACCCTGCTGCGCAATGATGGCGCCGACGATGGCCGACATCAGCACGATAATCGGCACCGCTCCCACACCCATGCGATCAATCTGGTTGACGATGGCGGCGGGATTGATTGCGTGCGCGCGGCCAAGCTTCATTTGCGCGCCGCCGATGGTGGCGCCCAGAATATGGGCACCGTAGACAATATCGTCGCGCGCCTCGTACATGGCGTGACCGATACGCTCCAGAAGATGGACAATCAGCGAGCGCTTTTTTGGGGGGTTGCTCTCGCTGTCCTGTTCGACCGCGTCCCGAACCGCGGGCAGAAGTATTTTGGCGGCCTCACTTTCCCCGCGGATCGCGACCTCGGCGCCGCGCTTCTGATGCGCATAAATGAAGCGCTCGATGAGCCAGGCCCCTGCCGTATCGAGGTTGGTGATACCCGAAAGATCCATAAGAAGGCGCTGCGGCTCGTCCTGCGCTTCCAGCTTGCGCATGCGGGCATCGACCCGCGCGACGGTGCGCGTGTTCCATGCGCCTGTGAGCCGGCATGAAAGCACGCCGCCCTCGGTGCCTGTCTCCAGGTGAGGGTCCTCACTCTGGCCACTCGGGCGCCCCGCGTCGCTTGCGTCGTCAACGGAATTGGTCAACATGGCACCATCATTAGTGCGGAGCAGGTCCAAAGGGAACCGCTTGCCGGCTTATACAGCCTCCATATAAGGCATGTTCCTCTGATAGTTCGGATTTTTGCGAGAAGAAGGGCGGAAATGACACGCGAATTGGCCACAGGCACCGAGAGTTTTCCCATCGCTGGCGTTTTCACGATCTCCAGGGGTTCGCGCACCGAGGCGCGAGTCGTCACGTGCACGGTGAGTGAAAACGGAGTCCGTGGGCACGGAGAATGTGTTCCCTACCCGCGTTATGGCGAGTCGGAGGAGAGCGTGATCAGCCAGATCGACGCGATGCGCGAAGATATTGCCAACGGTATCAGCCGCGCTGATCTTGCCAGATCCATGCCAGCGGGAGCGGCACGCAACGCCGTCGACTGCGCATTGTGGGATCTGGAAGCGAAACTCTCCGGTCGGCGCGCTTCCATAACCGCCTGCACCATTCCGCCACGCCCCTTGCAGACCGCTTATACCATTTCTCTCGCTGAGCCTGAGGAGATGGCTGCCCAGGCACGCGCACATGCAACCCGGCCACTGCTGAAAGTGAAGCTAGGGGGCGAAGACGATGCAGCGCGGATTCATGCGGTCGCAGGCGCGGCCCCCGACAGCCGGCTGATCGTCGATGCGAATGAAGGCTGGACGGAAGAGAATATCCGAGAAAACATTCTGGCCGCCGCTGAATTCCACGTGGCCCTGATCGAGCAGCCGCTGCCCGCTGGAAAAGAAGAGATCCTGCGCGAAATTCCGCATCCTGTTCCAATTTGCGCGGACGAAAGCGTACACACCGCAGAGGGCCTTGCCGACCTCGCCGGGCTTTATGATTTCGTCAACATCAAGCTCGACAAGACAGGCGGCCTCACCGCCGCGCTGGAATTGCGAGATCGCGCGCGTGAAATGGGCTTCGGCGTGATGGTGGGCTGCATGGTGGGAACGTCGCTCGCTATGGCGCCCGCTGTATTGCTCGCCCAGGGCGCTGATTTCGTGGATCTGGACGGACCGTTGCTTCTGGCCAAGGATCGCCCCCACGGGCTCTCCTATACCGGTTCGCTGGTTTCGCCACCCTCGCCTCAACTCTGGGGCTAAAAGCGCTACGGCGATCAGGGCCGCTCAAGCAGCTTTGATCCGGTCTCTTTGAAACGCCGTCACCACACCTTGCTCCCGAATCTCTCCGGGAACCGGCTTCACATCAAGAAGCTGTGCCCAGGTGATGATTTCGAAACTCCCGTCGAAATGTTCGACAAGGGCCGTGCAACTCTCGACCCAGTCTCCAGTATTCATGTAGGTGACGCCACGAATATCCTCCATCGCGGCATGGTGGATATGCCCGCAGATAACACCGTCAACCTCAGACCGCTGGGCTTCCTGCGCAAGCACATCCTGGAACGAGCTGATGAATTTCACGGCCTTCTTGACCTTGATCTTTGCCCATGAGGAAAAAGACCAGTATGGGCGCCCCAACATACGCCGGACGCGGGCGATCACGCGGTTGACGACAATGGCAAGATCGTAAGCCTTGTCGCCAAGATAGGCGAGCCAGCGCACATTGTGAACGACCTGATCAAACTGGTCGCCATGGATGACGAGGAACTTTCGCCCGTCCACCGTCTCATGAACCACCCTGTCCACCACGACGATACCGCCAAAATGGACGCCTTGAAACGAGCGAAGAAATTCGTCGTGATTGCCGGCAATATATGTGATCTCGGCTCCTTTTCGCGCCTTGCGCAGGAGCTTTTGCACCACATCATTATGCGTTGCCGGCCAATGCCATGACCGCCTGAGGCGCCAACCGTCCACGATGTCACCGACCAGATAAATCTTGTCTGCATCATGGTAGCGCAAAAAATCGATCAGAAACTCGGCCTTTGCCGGTTTCGAGCCGAGGTGAACGTCTGAGATGAAGAGTGCGCGAAATTTGCGGTGTTCAGCGCCGGTCATTGTCCCGCCTGAGCCTTGTTAAGTCGCGCACTCTATGGCCCGATTCATGTCACAGACATATGACGGGTACCGTTTCGATACGGAAAATCGGTCACACAGGACCGCAAAAAATCCGGTCGCCGCCCAATTCGGGCACATGAAACTGCTTCTCAACATTCAACGCTGGAAAAAGCCTCAGCGAGCGCCTAAGCACAAAGGATGAATCAAACCATTTGAGCGTCGTGACCTTTTCAAAGAATTGGGTGACGCCTGGATGCGATGCCGCAAGTCAAACGGCCAAGCCGCCAGAGCCATAATGTGGAGCCGCCAATGTCGTCCGACAACAAGAAACCGCAGCGATCAGAATTCGACGAAGCCGCGCTCTTCTTTCACCGTCACCCCACCCCCGGCAAGCTGGAAATCCAAGCAACCAAGCCCTTAGGCAATCAGCGCGATCTGGCGCTGGCTTATTCGCCCGGCGTCGCCGCCCCCTGTATGGCGATCCATGATGATCCGAAGAGCGCTGCCGACTACACGGCTCGCGCAAACCTCGTGGCCGTTGTCTCGAACGGTTCGGCGGTGCTCGGGCTCGGCAATATCGGCCCACTCGCTTCCAAGCCGGTGATGGAAGGCAAAGCCGTCCTCTTCAAAAAATTTGCTGGGATCGACGTTTTCGACATCGAGATTGATGCACCCGAAATCGATCGCATGGTGGAAACCGTCGCTGCTCTCGAACCCACATTCGGCGGCATCAACTTGGAAGATATCAAAGCTCCCGAGTGCTTTGAGGTCGAGGAGCAGTTGAAGGCGCGCATGGGAATCCCCGTGTTCCACGACGATCAGCATGGCACTGCAATCATCGTCGCCGCTGCCGTGCTGAACGGTCTCGAACTGGCAGGCAAGGACATAGCTTCGGCCAAGATCGTTTCGTCTGGTGCCGGAGCGGCCGCGCTCGCCTGCCTCAATCTGCTTGTTTCGCTCGGCGCCAAAACCGAAAACATCTGGCTGACAGACCGGCACGGTGTCGTCTACGAAGGCCGCAAGGAAGAGATGGATCGCTGGAAAGCGCCCTATGTGAAGGATACCGAAGCCCGAACACTGGCCGAAGTGATTGGCGGCGCGGATGTGTTCCTCGGTCTTTCGGCGGCCGGTGTTCTCAAGCCGGAAATGCTCGCGAACATGGCTGAAAAGCCGCTGATCCTCGCGCTCGCCAACCCTGTACCCGAAATCATGCCGGACGTGGCGCGCGAAGCGCGGCCTGACGCCATGATCTGCACCGGGCGCTCCGATTTCCCGAATCAGGTGAACAACGTTCTGTGCTTCCCTTACATCTTTAGAGGAGCCCTCGATGTCGGAGCGACAGCCATCAACGAGGAGATGAAACGTGCAGCTGTGAAGGCCATCGCCGGTTTGGCTCGCGAAGAGCCTTCTGACGTGGCAGCGCGTGCCTATTCCGCCGAAACGCCGATCTTCGGTCCGGATTTTCTTATCCCCTCACCTTTTGATCCACGTCTCATCCTGCGCATCGCACCGGCTGTAGCAGAAGCGGCCATGGAAAGCGGTGTCGCCGCACGCCCGATTGAGGACATGGACCAGTATCTCGATCGGCTGAACCGCTTCGTGTTCCGCTCCGGGCTGGTGATGAAGCCCGTCTTCTCCGCGGCCAAGGGCGCAGGAACGAAACGCGTTATCTATGCGGATGGAGAGGACGAGCGCGTGTTGCGCGCAGCCCAGGTGGTCATCGAGGAAGGCATTGCAGAGCCCATCATCATTGGCCGTCCACATGTGGTGGAGACACGCCTGAAGCGTTATGGCCTGCGCATTCGGCCTGGCGAGGATTTTGCCATTATCAACCCCGAGGACGACCCGCGCTATCGCGACTATGTCGACCTTTTGGTGCAACTGGCCGGTCGGCGCGGCGTGACCCCCGAAGCCGCCAGAACGCTGGTCCGCACCAATACAACCGTCATTGCCGCCATCGCCATGATGCGCGACGAGGCCGACGCCATGATCTGCGGTCTCGAAGGGCGCTTTGAGAAGCACCTGCGCTATGTGGACATGATCATCGGCCGGCGGGAAGGTGTATGTGACCTCTCCACCCTTTCCATGCTCATCTCGCAGTTCGGTGTAACATTCTTCACCGACACCTACGTCACGCTCTCCCCGACAGCATCCGAGATCGTGGAAACGACGATCCTGGCGGCTGAGGAAATCCGACGCTTCGGTATCGAACCAAAGGCAGCGCTGCTGTCGCATTCCAATTTCGGCTCACGCGATTCCGAAAGCTCGATCAAGATGCGCGAAGCCGCATTGACACTGAAACGCATTGCGCCTGATCTTGTGTCCGATGGTGAAATGCATGGCGATTCCGCACTCTCAGAAGTGTTGCGCCAGCGCGTCTATCCGCAGGCGTCGCTTTCCGGCGAAGCCAATCTTCTCGTGTTCCCGAGCCTTGATGCAGCCAACATTACGCTCACCACCTTGAAGATCATGACAGATGCGCTGCATGTGGGCCCAATCCTGCTTGGAACCGCCATGCCTGCGCATATTCTCACACCATCGGTTACCTCACGTGGCGTCGTGAACATGACTGCTCTCGCAGCCGTGGAGGCATTGCAGAAAAGTAAGGCGGTCATGACCAGCTGATTTACCGGTCGTGTCTAGCGTGAATTGCAACGCGAGGTCGCGATGGACTGGCGTTTCTAACCGGAGCTTAACCTGGTTGCCCTATCTTCTTCGATCAACCGGCAGTGTTGACGGAAGTGCGAAGCGAAATGCTCGCGCGTCAGCCGGAAAGTGCAGGCGGGGCACACGATGCGTCTGGGTGGCAAATACCTGGTTCGATTGATTTTTCTGGCTTTTGCGGCGGCGCCGATCGCTGCAACTCCGCTTGTGCAAGCGGAGGCAGCATCGCGCATCTGCAAAACACTCGAAGCGCAACTCGCTGCCACCCCCTCCGGCTCTTCAAGCAAAAGCCGCAGCTATGCCCGCGCCATAGCAAAACAGCAGCATCAGCTCGGCATCGTGCGCTCGCGCATGAAGCAGGCAAAATGCGGCTTCGGCATTTTCGGCAACCGTATCGCTCAATGTGCTCAGTTGAGGAAGTCAGCTGCCAGCATGGAGAACAACCTCACAAAACTGCGCCAGATGGAGCGGCGGACCAATGTTGGCTCCAAGGCCGGACGCGCCAGCATTCAGGCGAGACTGCGAGCCAATAATTGCTACGACAAGGGCACGACACGAACGCGCAAAAACAGCAGAGAGCCCGCGAAGAGAACCGCAACATCAGAGCCTCGTAAACGGCACCGCCCAAGCACGGTTTTTCAAACCATGTGTGTGCGGACATGCGACGGGTATTATTTCCCGATCTCGTTTTCCGTGTCCAAGGACAAGTTTTCCCGGGACGAAACGACCTGCATGGCGCGCTGCCCTGGCGCCGAGGTGGCGCTCTATGCACATGACGTTTTGAACGAGGAAGCCGAAGACATGGTTTCGACGGCGGATGGCACCCCTTATCGTGAGCTTCCGAAAGCCTTCAGCTATCGCAGCACGGGCGTCTCGAACAAGGCATGCAGTTGCCGGAAGGATAGGCGATTTACCATCGTTGCTGGAGAAAAAGCGGTCGACGCGCGCCCGATTTCAAACGAAGAATCCACGTCCCTGTCGGAAGTTCAATCCGTTACAAAGGAAATGACCGGAGCAACGTCTTCAAGCTTTTACGTGGCAGTACCTCCAAAACGGGAGGCAGCACAAAGCGAAGTCGCAGAACCGATCGTTGTAGAACCGGTCGCAGACGACAGTCCCCCTCCGACCCGTTCGTTTGATGACGAAGCAGCCCAGCGCCCTGTCAGGATAGTCGGGCCAGCGTTTCTTCCCGACCCAGAAGGGGCAATAGACCTGCGAGCTCCGGCCCCTGTTCCCGCCCCGTAAGGGCAATCCGCAGAGGCATGAAGAGGCCGCGCCCCTTTCGCCCGGTCTCCGTCTTGACGGCTCCGGTCCATTCACGCCAGGTTTCTCCGTCCCACGGCTCCAGCGGTAGGCTTCTGGCAGCGGAGCGCACGAAATCGCGGTCATCTTGTGAAAGCTCCGCGTCGCTGGCCGGTCGATCCTTGACGATCCGCCACCATTCAGCCGCTTCGGCAACCGTGTCGAGATTTCCACGCACGGCGAGCCAGAATGCTTCCGTGTCATCTCCCGCGATGCCGAGCTCCGACAGTCTGTCTGAGACCTTGGTGAACGGCGTGTTCTGGATGATATGGCGGCTCAGCCCGGTCAGCTCCGCCGGGTCGAATTTCGCTGCCGACCTGGAGGTTGCAGTGGGCACGAACAGCGCTGCCAGTTCCTGCATCGAGGAGGCCGCTGTCACGTTCTCGGAGGTGCCGATAAGCACTGCCAGCGAAGCGACCGCCATCGGTTCGATGCCGTTCTCCCGCAGGCTAGCAACCGACAGAGCGCCGCGGCGCTTGGAAAGCCCTTCACCCGAGGCGGTGGTCAGAAGATTGTGATGGCCGAAGGCCGGTGGCGCGGCATCCAGAGCCCTGAACAGGGCGATCTGGGCGCCAGTGTTGGTAACATGATCGTCACCGCGAATGATGTGCGTCACGCCTAGATCAACATCATCGACCACCGAGGGCAGCGTGTAGAGATAGGTGCCATCGGCGCGGATTAGAACAGGATCCGACATCGACGCGAGATCCACCGTCTGCGGTCCACGCACCACGTCGTCCCACTGGACTTCCGTGCGTTCGGTCATAAAGGGATCATGCCGATAATTGGGCAGGAGAAAGCGCCAGTGGGGCTTGCGGCCCTCAGCCTCCAGCGCGGCCCTTTCCTCATCTGTCAGCTTCAACGCCTCGCGGCCGTAAACCGGTGGCAGACGGCGCGACAAGCGGATTTTGCGTCGGCGCTCCAGTTCCTCCGTCGTCTCGTAGCAGGGATAAAGAAGCCCCGCAGCCTTGAGCTTTTCCACCGCCGCGTCGTAGAGGCTAAACCTCTGCGACTGCGTGACGGTCAAATCCGGTTCAATGCCAAGCCATTCAAGATCGCGAGCGATGCCATCGGCATACTCCTGGCGCGAGCGCTCGATATCCGTGTCATCGAAACGCAGTATAAAGCGCCCGCCCTCTTTCTTCGCGTAGAGCCAGTTGAAGAGCGCAGTGCGCGTGTTGCCGATATGAATATGGCCGGTCGGGGACGGCGCGAAACGAACGGTGACTGTCATGGATGCGGGCGTATCCAAAAGCGCTGCGATTGGCAAGGAGAACCGGCTACGCAACTTGCTGACGGGCAGCGAGTCCACGAGACACAAACAGAAGCATCACGCAGGCAACGAGACAGTAGATCCCCATCACGCCAATCTGGAGGGGATAGCTGACGCCCCGATCGATCAAGAAGCCGGTTATGCCTGGGCCCATGGCGGTTGCAAAAACCATGATGGCGACAGTCAGCGCTCGAATGGAGCCCAGATGCCGGATTCCGTAGACCTCCGGCCATAACGCACCAAAAAGGGTGGACGAAAATCCGTACGAAACGCCCATCAGCCCCATAAAGACGAATGCACTCCACTGGGCCTCGCTGGCGGCAAGGATGAGACAGGCCGAGCCAAGGGGAAGCAGAAAGCCGGGCAGAAGCGCGACCGCAGAAAACCGGTCAATCAACTGTCCGGAAATCAGGGCGAACACAACAGTCATCGAGGCCATGAAGGTGAAAGAGGATGCAAACACCTCCAGCGACCAGCCCCGCAACTCTACCAGATAGACCTGATGGAAGAAGATCGTGGTGCCTATGAAGCCCGGCGCCATGACACCGAGCAGGAGCAAATAGAACACGGGATCGCGCAGAACTTCGCCGCGCGTCCAGTCGCGCGTGGTGCTGCGGCGTTCTGCCGGATCGCTGGCGCGCGGCGCACGCTCGACCGCGATCAACCCTGAAATGACGGGCAAGGCAAACAGGACAAGAAGGGCGGCAGCGATGAACCAGCTGTTGCGCCAGCCGACGAGAGCAGCCACGGCCACGAAGGTCAATGGCAGGATCGCCTCGCCAACGTTGTGACCAAGGGTCGCCACCGACACCGCGCGCCCCCGCTGGGCGGAGAACCAACGCCCCATCGCCGTCAATGAGTTGTGCGTCATCATTCCCTGCCCGAACAGGCGCAGCATGTAGATCGTCACCACCAGAACGAGGAGTGAATGCGATAGCGCCATGGAGACGCAAGCCACCGCAAGCAGGGGAACGATAATGAACGTGACCTTGCGCGCCGAATAGCGGTCTACGATCTGCCCGAGCCGTGGCAGCGTGAACGCACTGGCCAGTGTCGCCACCATGTAAAGTGTGCCGAATGTACCGTGAGAGAGACCATATTCTGCGCGGATCTCACCTGCGGAAAGCGAAATGAAGAATGTCTGCCCGAACGAGGAAAACAGCGTCAGCAAAAACCCGCCCGCAAGCCAGCGCGCGTTCTCGCGAAGAAAATTCAGGTAAGACATGGAAAGCTCTGATGTTTGGCCGGGCGGCCGTGGAACTGCCGCAAATGCGGTTGGGCGCATCCTAGCCCCCCGACGCGATTGCGCAATGGGCCAGTTCCAATAAGGCCTCTTGCAAAATACATAAGAATCAACTTATGTTTAAAGCCATGACAGAAGCAGAAATCTTCAAGGCGCTCGCCGATCCGACGCGACGGAAAATCCTGGAACGGTTGAGCAGCGGCGAGCACAACGCAACAGAGTTGCGCGATGGTTTGGCGATGTCGCAGCCGGCGGTGTCGCAGCATCTCGCCGTGTTGCGGACGGCCGGGCTGATTGAAGAGCAGAAACTGGGCCGGCAGATGCGCTACCGCATCAAGGCCGGAGGAATGGAGCCTGTGGTAAGCTGGCTGACACGATATCGCGCTTTCTGGCCTGACAGGGTCGAGAGGCTCCAGATACTGCTCAGGGAGATGGACCAATGAGCAATTCAGAAGTCGAAAAATCAAATGAAACCATAACTCTGGAGTATCTTCTGGACTCGTCTCCAGAGAAGGTCTGGCGTGCGCTCACCATCCGCGAGCTCGCTGAAATCTGGCTTGGGGAGCCGGATGGCGTCACAGGCATGCCAGAATATGAAATGCTCGACACGATACCCTTTTCCAAAGTTCGCTACGCCTTGCGCGACATTGAGACGGATGCGCCGCACACGCTGGTGACCTTCGAGATTGCTCCGGCACCTGGCGGCAAGACCTGGTTCCGACTTACACACAGTCCGCGCGCCCTAACCCGCATGGCTGCGAACACAAATGGGGCCCCCACGGCGCTCGCCGCGTAAGGTCCATTCCAAACGACATCGACAAAAAAGGAGATCGCGCATGCGCGACACGATGGCGCTCGTCCCCATGGTGGTGGAGCAATCGCCGAGAGGCGAACGCTCCTTCGACATCTATTCCCGGCTCCTGCGGGAGCGGATCATTTTTCTAAACGGAGAGGTAACCGACGAATCGGCGGCGCTCATTTGCGCGCAGCTCCTGTTTCTGGAATCGGAAAACCCGGATCGGGAAATTTCCTTCTACATCAATTCGCCGGGCGGCGTGGTGTCGAGCGGCCTTGCCATCTATGACACGATGAATTTCATCAACAGCCCCGTGGCGACGGTCTGCATGGGGACAGCCGGTTCCATGGGATCGTTTCTTCTGATGGCGGGCGAGCCCGGTCGGCGCGCGGCCCTTGCCAATGCCAGCATCGTCCTCCACCAACCCTCCGGCGGGTTTCGTGGCCAGGCCTCCGACGTGCAGCGCCACGCAGAAGACATATTGAAGCTGAAGCGGAGGCTGATCCGGCTTTATGCTGAGCATTGCGGGCGCACCGAAGAGGAGGTGGAGCGCACGCTCGATCGAGACTTCTTCATGAGTGCACAGGACGCCTGTGACTGGGGTCTCGTCGACCGGGTCTATTCAACCCGAAAGGAGCTGGAGGCCCTGACGGAACACCAGCCTGAATGAACCAGACAAATCGCTAAAAAACAGACACTTAGGACCGGTCTCTGAATCTGTTTGTGATCGGATAACGGCGGTCACGACCAAAATTCTTCCGGGTAATCTTCACACCGGGTGCAGCCTGCCGGCGCTTGTACTCGGCAATGTAGAGAAGATGCTCAACCCTATGCACCGTTTCGCGATCGTGCCCGCGCGAGACGATCGCGTCGACGCTCATTTCCCCTTCGACGAGGCATTCCAGAATATCGTCGAGCACCGGATAGGGTGGCAGGGAATCCTGATCCGTCTGATCCGGACGCAGCTCGGCAGACGGCGCCTTGTCGATGATGTTTTGCGGAATGACTTCTCCGGAAGGCCCCAGCGCGCCAGGCGGAACGGTGGTGTTGCGCCAGGCCGACAGGGCATAGACCTGCATCTTGTAAACATCCTTGATCGGATTGAAGCCGCCATTCATGTCGCCATAGAGCGTGGCGTAACCGACGGACATTTCTGACTTGTTGCCCGTGGTGACGACCATGGAGCCGAACTTGTTCGAGACAGCCATGAGAATGGTGCCACGGGTGCGACTTTGCAGGTTTTCCTCCGTCACGCCTTCCTTTGTGCCTTCGAAGAGTTGGCCAAGCGCATTGGAAAACCCCTCCACCGGCTCGAAGATCGGAACGATGTCGTAGCGGCAGCCGAGCGCACGGGCACAGTCTTCCGCATCCTTGAGCGAATCCTTGGAGGTGTAGCGGTACGGCATCATGATGCAGCGGACCCGCTCCTCGCCCAACGCATCGACCGCCAAGGCCGCGCAGATGGCAGAATCGATGCCGCCCGAAAGACCAAGAACCACATTCTTGAAGCCGTTCTTGTTCACATAATCGCGCAGGCCCAGCATGCAGGCGCGATAGTCGGCCTCTTCCTTTTCGGGGATCTTCGACATGGGGCCATCATCGCAGCGCCATCCCCCCCCCTCGCGCTTCCAGGTCGAGATGGAAACTGCTTCCTCGAACTGGCTCATCTGAAACGCGAGAGACTTGTCAGCCTGGATGGCAAAGGAGGCGCCGTCGAAAACGAGTTCATCCTGCCCGCCGAGCTGATTGGCGTAAAGAACCGGCAGCCCGCTTTCGATCACCTGGCGAATGACCACCTGATGCCGCACCTCAACCTTGCCGCGGTAATAGGGCGACCCGTTCGGCACCAGAAGCATCTCGGCACCGGATTCGGCCAACGTCTCGCATACGCCGAGTTCTCCCCATATGTCCTCGCAAACGGGGATGCCGATGCGAACACCACGGAAATTCACCGGCCCCGGCATATGCGGCCCTGGCTGAAAGACACGCTTTTCATCGAACTCGCCGTAATTGGGAAGGTCGAGTTTGAAGCGCTCGGCGATCACCTCACCACCGTCGACTACCATCACTGCATTGTGCAGCCCGCTGTCGCGTTTCAGCGGCACCCCGATGATGACGCCCGGTCCACCATCCTTTGTCTCGGCGGCAAGCTCACGAACCGCCCTTTCACATGCCTCGACGAAGGCCGGCTTCAGGACCAGGTCTTCCGGAGGATAACCGGCGATGAAAAGCTCGGTGAAAAGAACCAGATCGGCGCCGTGGCGCGCGGCCTCCGCCCGGGCCTCACGTGCTTTTTCCAGGTTTCCCGCGATGTCACCGACAACCGGATTGAGCTGAGCGGTGGCGATGCGCAGAATGTCGGAGGGGGCAGAGTTGGGGGCCATGACGTTCCTGTTCGATATGCCTGAGGACGCGAAGTGCCTTAAGCGTGTAGCCGCTGCTCCCCCTGCTGGCAACACTGCGGTCTTTGTCAGATACCGACGCCAAGCCCCTCTTCGCTTCGGTCCAGAATGAGCGGTATAATCAGGTCTTCCTCATCGTTGAGATGCCGCAAGAGCATGCCAAGCAACGCCTCATTCTCCCGAGCATAGGCATCTGCAGAAAAGCGTTCGCGAGAATTGTCGGCCTGCAGTGCGTGTAGGAAGGTCGTCCCGGCCTGTGCATTGCGCTCCAAGGCGTCATGAATCACATGATGATCGCTGTCGAGCAGATCGAAACCCCGTTTCATGCGCGGCTCGGCTTTCGCAAAAACCGGGAAGTAGTGCATGTCCTCGATCTGGTGATGTCCATGAAGCTGCTGCAGGAAGAAGCGCAGGCGCGGCGCAAACCAGCCAGCAAAATCACGCGGTGCAAGCCTGCCCTCTCGATAGTCGTCCATGCCTGTCTGTAGCATTCCGCCCAATTCACGAAACATGTCGTGTCGCTGAAGCCAGAAGCGGGCCATTTCACCGAGATTGGGATGCCCTTGCCAGACCTCGCGCGGATATTTGTCGACGAGATAGCGAAGATCCACCGGAAGACCAACGCGCTTTTCGAGTTTCAGGGCGTCCGAATTGTCAGTCATTCCTGCTCACATTCCTTCGCAACAATGACGCCAGGGCTGCCGCGCTGATACTGAGGCAACCCATCCGCGATATCATAGAAATCGCCCTTGTCCGCCACGAAAATATGGCTTTCGGCGGTGAGCCCGACCGGGAGGTCGAACGCACCAGCCAATATTGAGAGCTTATCCGCCCCAAGCCGTTTCCAGAACAAGGCTGAGCCGCATATCTTGCAAAATCCACGTCGCGCAAAGTCGGAAGCCGCATACCAGGTTAGTTGATCCTCGCCTTCGATCGTCACATTCGAGACGTCGACATCCGTCGCCGCATAGTAGAGCCCCGTCTGCTTGCGGCACTGCGAACAATGGCAATAGACCACACCGCGCAATATACCCTTGGTACGAAAACGGACCGCACCACACAGGCACGATCCGCTACATTCGTTTGTCATGGTTCTCTCCCAACGCGACCAGGTCGTATCGAGACCATGTTTACCAGTGGCACGCCCCAAGCGACATCAACTATCGCTGAAGCTATGGCTCAAACCGTTTCAGCCGTTGGCGACCTTGCCCGCCGGCAATGACTCTCGGTCTTTCTTCAAGAGCTCCGCCACCAGGAAGGACAGTTCCAACGCCTGATCGGCGTTGAGACGCGGGTCGCAATGGGTATGGTAGCGATCCTGCAGTTCCTCGTCGCGGATGGCGCGCGCACCGCCCGTGCATTCGGTCACGTTCTTGCCGGTCATCTCCACATGGAGGCCGCCCGGATGAGATCCCTCAGCGCGGTGCACCTCGAAGAAGGTCTGAACCTCCTTGAGGATGCGGTCGAAGGGCCGCGTCTTGTAGCCGGCGGCAGTGACGGTGTTGCCGTGCATCGGATCGCACGACCAGACGACCTTGCGACCTTCTTTCTCCACCGCGCGAATGAGCTTGGGAAGATATTCGCCCACCTTGTCCGCGCCGAAACGCGCAATCAGGGTCAGGCGACCTGGTTCGTTTTCCGGATTCAGAATGTCGATCAGCTCAAGCAGACCGTCCGGCGAGAGCGAGGGGCCGCATTTGAGCCCGAGCGGGTTCTTGATGCCGCGGCAGTATTCCACATGAGCGTGATCGGGCTGGCGCGTGCGGTCGCCGATCCAGATCATGTGGCCGGAAGTGGCGTACCAGTCGCCGGAGGTGGAATCGACGCGCGTAAGCGCCTCTTCATACCCCAGAAGCAGGCCCTCATGACTGGTGTAGAAATCCGTCTCGCGCAGCGCGTGCGTGCTCTCGCCCGTGATGCCGATGGCGCGCATGAAGTCGACCGTCTCGGAAATACGGTTGGCCAACTCCTGATAACGCTCGGCCTGCGGGCTGTCGGACAGGAAGCCGAGCATCCACTTGTGAACGTTTTCCAGATTGGCGAACCCACCCTGCGCAAAGGCGCGCAGAAGGTTCAGCGTTGCCGCCGACTGACGGTACACCATTTCCTGACGTGCCGGATCGGGAATACGCGAGGCTTCGTCGAATTCAATTCCATTGATGATGTCACCGCGATAACTCGGCAGCACCACGTCACCTTTGGTCTCGTTATCTGAGGAGCGTGGCTTGGCGAACTGGCCGGCAATGCGCCCGACCTTCACAACGGGCTGAGATCCGGCATAGGTCAGGACCACAGCCATCTGCAGGAAGGCGCGGAAGAAATCGCGGATGTTGTCAGCGCCATGTTCAGCAAAGCTTTCGGCGCAATCGCCACCCTGAAGCAGAAAACCATTGCCCTCGGCCACCGAAGCAAGCTGCTTCTTCAACTTGCGCGCCTCGCCTGCAAAAACGAGCGGCGGATACGTGGCCATGCGCGCCTCGACCTCGGCCAGCGCGTCAGCGTCCGGATAAGCCGGGACCTGCAGGATTGGCTTGTTTCTCCACGAATTCGGCGACCACTTCGTCATCTTGCTTACTCGACAGTTGCTACAGGATCATGCCCTCTATCCGCTCAAACTCTCCAAGACGGATACTGGAAGGCCGCTTCTTAACCAAAGGCGGCGGCTGATACTAGCCCACAATTGTGGCGCGGAGGAAACACTAACGCACGAAAGATGCAAAATCAGGGATTTTTTGCATCAACAATGCATCGAAATAGACCTCTTCCTCATGCCGGAGCGTCACTGCACGCGGATAGGTCGGCGCCTTGCGATCTGCAATCACAGCAAGGTCAAACCCATCGGTCTCGTGAACGAAACGCTCAACGCCGTCACGGCCATGTTCTCGCAGAAATCCCTGCAACACGGCATCGAGATAGGACTGGATGATCTCCAGAGGCTCCGCCCCATCGAACACGCACGCTTCATATACATAGAGCGCACAACCGGCAGGCACCGCCCCAGATAATTCGAGTTCGTCCGCCGTGATGGAGACCCGCTTGTAACGCTCTTCGCGCAGGTCGACCGCGGGAAGGTTCTCCGCCCGATCCAGGACCAGCAGACCGTCCACGACCGCCCCGGGCTCCCGGCGCACGCTCAGAAGCGCTCTATTGCTTTCACCATCCCGGCGAACCCAATGGCGCCGCCAGCCCCTGAGCCGTGCAGGCAGTGCATCAACGATCTCGGTGCGATGAGTGTCACGGTTGACGAGCGACCCGTAACCGAAATAGCCGACCAGATCACCCGGTATGTCACCCGCGCCCATGTCAGTCGACTCGCTTCAGTCGACTCGCTGGCCTTTTTCGACATGGTAGGTCGGCTGATACATGGTGACCAATTCTTCCGCCGCAGACGGGTGCACCGCCATGGTACGATCGAAATCGTCCTTGGTCAGCCGTGCCTTGAGCGAAATTCCCAGAACCTGAGCCATTTCGCCGGCGTCCGGTCCCATTACATGCGCGCCAAGAACGCGTCGGCTCTCAGCGTCGACAACAAGCTTCATGAGCATCTTTTCCTGACGGCCGGAAAGCGTGTGCCGCATGGGGCGGAAGCTGGCGCGATAAATCTCCAGTCGGTCGAAACGCTGCGCGGCCTCGTCCTCGGAAAGCCCGACCGTGCCGATCTCCGGCTGAGAGAACACGGCGGTGGCAATCGTCTCATGGTCGACTTCAGTCGGATTATCCTTGTACTCGGTCTCGATGAAGCACATCGCTTCGTGTATTGCGACCGGCGTCAGCTGCACCCGGTTGGTGACATCGCCCAGCGCCCAGATATTGTCGACATTGGTGCGTGAATACGCATCCACGATGATCTCACCGGTCTTCCCCGTTTCAACGCCAGCCGCTTCGAGTCCCAGCCCTTCAGTGTTGGGAATACGGCCAATGGCCAGCATCACCTGACCCGCTTTCAGCGTTTCACCCGACTTAAGATGAACACCCAGTTGACCGTCCGAGCGCTTTTCAACCTGCGTGAGGACGTCCTGGCAGATGATGCGGATCCCCTTTGCCTCCATGGTCGCGTGAAGTTCGCGCCGCAAATCGAGATCAAAGCGGGACAGGATTTCCTTGCCGCGATAGACCAGTGTCGTGTCGACACCCAGGCCGTGGAAAATGTTTGCAAACTCGACAGCGATATAACCACCACCTTCAATCACAATGCTCGAAGGCAGTTCAGGAAGATCAAATGCCTCATTGGAGGAAATGCAGAGCTCCTGACCAGGCAATGCGACGTGCGGGTTGGGGCGGCCGCCCACCGCGACAATAATCTTGTCTGCGGTTACCCGTTTCCCGCCCATATCGATGGTGTGCCTGTCTACCAGCGTGGCGCGTGTTTCAAAGATCTCAGCGCCCGCATTCTCGAGCCCCTTGCGATAGAGACCTTCCAGGCGGGTAATCTCACGGTCTTTGTTGGTGACCAGTGTCTTCCAGTCAAATGTGGGCTTTGGGACGGACCAGCCATACCCGGCAGCATCCTCGAAATGCTCCGGAAACTGGGAAGCATAGACATAGAGTTTTTTCGGCACGCAGCCGCGGATGACACATGTGCCGCCGAACCGGTATTCCTCGGCAATTGCGACGCGCTTTCCAAGCCCCGCGGCAACGCGTGCTGCCCGCACGCCGCCCGAACCGCCACCAATCACAAAAAGATCGTAATCGAAATCGCTCATCGTCTGTTTCTCGCCCCTTGGATATCAGAAGTTCGCCACGTCGGCGCAGTTCAGCGCACCTGCTACGACCTGATTGCAGCACTCACTTAGAAACGCCCATAGAAGAATAAAAGCCCGGTGCGAAGACCGGGCTCTAACTGTTTCGTGATCGAAAGCTTACTGAGCCGTCGTGCCCTCTTCGGAAGCTTCGCCATTTCCGGTCGCCTCGGTCGCCGCCTGGATCTGCTGCCCCACCATCTGTGCGAGATCGCGAGCGACCCCTCTCCGCCAGATTTCCCCGGCTTTCAGGACCTCACGGGTCACGATCGGGCCATCCTCAATCAACTTGATGCCAGTCGGAGATGAGTAAAATTGCGCGATCTCCGTAAGCTCCTGCTCGGAGAATACACGCGCATAGGCCTGCGCTGCTTCGCGCTCCAGATCGACCCGGCGACTGGCCAGTTCGATGGCCTTCTCGTCCACCGTGGCATTGATCAGGGCAACCATATCCGGATTTTTGCGGATCAGTTCTGACTTCAAGGCAGCGGCGGCCTGTGGCAGAACGCCATCGAAATCATCAGTGGCATTGATCGCATTGATCGCGGAGCGCGCCGCGGCAAGATGCGAAGCAGAAATCTCCTGCGCAACGGCAGGGGTGAAAGCGAACGTCATCGCCAAGGCTGTGGACGCTGCAACAAGGCGGATGCGGGTTGCCAGATTCATATGTTTCTCACTCCATTCTTTTTCATGCGGCCCGGAGGGTTCGCACCTCGCCATCACCAGCCACAAAAGCGGTGTCTGCAAGGTCGAGGAACAGGCCGTGTTCTACAACACCCGGTATGGCGTTCAAAGCGCTTGCCAATGCTCTTGGATCGGGAATGCGGCCAAAAGATGCATCAACGATCAGATGTCCCCCGTCGGTAACGAACGGTTCTCCGCCCCTCTCCCGAACATCCAGAGGCCCATCAAGCCCGAGCGCGTCTGCAGCTTTGCTGATGGCCCGCATCGTGGCACCAAGGCCGAAGGCATTGACCTCGATGGGCAATGAAAAATGACCCAGCGCTTCAACGATTTTGGACTTGTCGGCAATGACGATCATCCGTTTTGAGGCCGCCGCGACGATCTTTTCACGCAGTAGCGCACCTCCGCCCCCCTTGATCAACCCGAGTTGAGGTCCGATTTCATCGGCACCATCGACAGTCAGGTCCAGTTCGGGCGTTTCCTCAAGCGTGGTGAGCGGCACGCCAAGTTCGCTGCAAAGCGTCGCCGTCCGCTCCGAAGTAGGAACACCGATTATGGACAGGCCTCCCGCTACACGCTCGGCCAACAGGCGCACGAACTCCTCGGCGGTGGACCCCGTGCCGATTCCCAGTCGCATCCCGCCTACAACTTGATCAAGCGCTGCCCGAGCGGCTTCGATCTTCAATTCCCGCATATCCGCCGACATTTTGCCCCCGGTCATATCTCAGCGGTTCCTAACTCGTTTTATCGCTCCCCGCAATGCAGGCTTGCCGCTGTACGCCTCTGGAGAGTGCCCAACTTGCTTCACCCCGCCTTGCGCGGTATCCCAGTGAAGCTCAACCAAGGGAACACCATGTCAGCGCCAATCATTGTCTTCGATCTCGATGGAACACTGGTCGACACGGCTCCAGACCTGCTCGACAGCCTCAATCACTGCCTCGAGACTGTCGACATGGAACCGGTGAAGCAGGAAGACATCAACCGTATCGTCGGTTTTGGCAGCCGAGTGATGATCGAGCGGGCGTTCGCTCTCCGAAGAAGGCATCTTGCCGGGAACCAGTTGGATGCGCTTCAGGCGATCTTTCTCGATCACTACACAGCCAATGTCCCCGGACATTCCCGACCCTTTCCCGGAGCAGTCGATACCATCGAACGCTTTCGGACGGCCGGATACACTGCGGCTGTGTGCACCAACAAGCTCGAAGGCATGTCCCTGTCACTTCTTGAAGCGCTCGGCCTTGTCGAACATTTCCAGGCGATTTGTGGTGGCGATACCTTTCCCATGCGCAAGCCCGACCCCGGCCATCTCCTGCGGACGATCGCCATGGCCGGTGCGGATCCGCAACGGGCAGTGATGGTGGGCGATTCGCGTACGGATATCGACACCGCGAAGGCTGCCGGCATTCCCGTTATCGCAGTGGATTTTGGCTATACCGATCAGCATGTAAGCGCATTCGAACCCTCGCGTGTGATCTCAGGTTTTGACGAGCTCACGGTCGAAATGGTGGAGAATCTGATCGCTGCGACGGCATCCTGACCGAGCCAACGAAAGCCCGCTTGACACCCACCCTCCCCGCCCCTTATATCGCGGCTCGCTTGACGACACGTCGTCAGCGGGCGCGTAGCTCAGCGGGAGAGCACACCCTTCACACGGGTGGGGTCGCAGGTTCAATCCCTGCCGCGCCCACCATCACCATTCCCCTTACAGCTTTTCTGACCGGTCTGAAGCGCACGCTTTCGGTGAGCTGCAAAATCAGCCATTTCGTTAAAATTTTATTCTTATCCTATTGTTTTTACTTACTTCTCTTTCATCAGAATCATTGATCTCTCATTAGGCGACGCACAGAGATCAACCCGATGAAGGAGACGGGAGATGAAACCCCGTTACGAGATAATCCTGGACCCTTCAGAACTCTGGACCGTTTGGGACAACCTTCGCGAGGAGCCGGCAGTGATCGGCATGACTATTGTAGCCGGCATCAGCAAATCTGAAGCGGAAGACGCGTGCTATGTTCTAAACGAGGTGGAGAAACGACGCCTCGCGCGGGAAGAGCGCAAAAAGGTCGCCAACTCCTGACGGATACAGACTTTGGTCGGCCGCCGGCGCCAAACACTCCATCCGTGGTCTCGCATCAAGACACGCACGATCTTGAGCTGCATTTCCCATTACCGGCCTTTTCAAGATCCGCAGATCATCCTAAGCGGTGGGAGTGATCCTACACCGGAGTGAGCCCGCATGAACCGAACAGCGTCCGCCTTCCTTCTCGTTGCCGTCCTGACGGGATCGCTGGTCGCCCTTGGGTTTGCACTACAGATAAAAGGGTACGGTGTCGGCAACCTCGGCAATGAGAGACTTGATGGTCTCGCCAGCGCATCAAGTTTCGTGCCACTGGCCGCTCTCTATGCCCTCGCAGCCATGCTGGTCACGATACTGCCCATCCGGGCAGCAGCTATGGTTCATTCCAGCGGTACCACCCCGCTCTATCTGGCGGCCATCGTGCTATTTGCGACAATTGTCGGTGTGCAGGGTGCAAGGCTGGCTTTCGGCAACACGGAGGCGCTGCGGGCGCTTCTCGACTGGCAGTTCCTTTTCGTCGCAGGGATCGTGGCGGCTCATCTGTCGCTCGACACACTGCGGCGCAATGTGCTTTTGCGGACTTTGGCCTTTATCGGCTTCGGGCTGTCTACGCTCGCCTGTCTTTACTGGACTTTCCGCTTCTGACCGATTTCACCGAATCGCGGTGATCCCAATCAGTTCGCCCAGCAGGTACAAAGCTGTGAAAAGCGGCATAGTCCTGTCACGCTTTCTCCGACTCACCCAAACCTGGCTACCCCACCTCTACCCATTTTGATGTGGTGGGTGGACCTATGGTCAGGCCTCGGTGAGCCTCAATCGACCGAATTTGCAGGTTTTTTGTTGGCTGTCCCGGCACGACAATTCCTCTCGTCGGATAACCCGTCCCCGCTGTGAAGACTGTTCGCGGGTCGCAACGATGATGTGGGCGGTGGGGATTCACACCGGGATCACGGGTCTCATTCGACAGAGGGAGGAGTGCATCTTCATTCGTTCTCCGAACGTTGCTCTGCACTTCCAAAGGCGGCCCAAGGGCCGCGAAACAGCAGGACCGTGTAGGCACAATATCACCTGAGAGATGAACAGTGATCGTGTCCACACGGTTCTCATTTTGAGGATGAGGACACGATCATGCCTAAGCAAAACGGTTTTGGCGTTTTCTTCCCTGGCTGGCCTGGCAACAATCAGGACCAGGATCAACACCAGCATCAACATCAGGGTGAATGGCAGCATCAGGGCCAGGAACAGACCGCAATCAACACCGCGGATAACACCGCCGGCAACAATGCGGACAATGGCGCTACCAATGATGCGGACAACACCAGCAACAACGCTGGGACGAACGTCGCATCCAACGCGGCGCAGAATGGCGCAACCAATCAGGCTGACAACACTGCTGAAAACGCGGCGACCAATGCGGCCGACAACACGGCGAGCAACAGCGCCCGCAATGCCGCGCAGAACAGCGCCGAGAACAACGCGACAAACAACACCGATGTGGCCACCAACGTCGCCACCTCAGTCAATACATCCGTGAACGTCGGTCTGGACGGCTTTGTGCCTACCGACAACGACTTCGCAGATGTGGACATTTACGGGGGCTCGACCGTCGATCAGTTGTTCATCAACCGGGACGGTGAGATTTCATACGACCCAGGCGATGACATGTCCTTTGAGGACATTCTCAACGATTCCCTCAATGGTGGTGGAAACGACAACGCCTTCGTGATCGGTCAGGTGAACGACCTGGTTGATAACGACAATCTTGAGAACCCGAACGTGTCGAATGAGGCAGCCTTCAATCAGAACGGCGACGCCACGGGCGGAAATGCGACAGCCGATGACGGCATCGTGGCCGGTGGCGACGGTGGCGAAGGTGGCGGCGATGCCGATGCCGATGGCGGCAATGGCGCGCACGGCTATGCCGATGGTGGCTATGCCCGTGGCGGCATGGCTGACGACGCCAAGGCCTACGGCGGCAATGGCAACGGCGCCGCAGGCGGTTCAGGCGGAACAGCCACCGGCACAGGTCTCGGCCTTGGCGGCCTCGGCGTCGGCGTTGGCCTTGGCGGCGACGGCGGCGCAGGTGGTGCTGGTGGCGCAGGTGGTGCTGGCGGCGCAGGCGGCCTCGGTGGCTATGGCACTGGCGGCACGGGTGGCACCGGAACGGGGGGCGCCGGCGGTGAAGGCTCAGGCGGCGAAGGTGGCTCGGGTGGCGAAGCCGGCAGCGGCGGAAACGCCGCGGCAGACGCTGCCGCTGCAGCCGATGCGGCCGCGGCATCCGGCGGTCTCGGACTTGGCGGTGCAGCAGACGCTGCCGCTGCAGCCGATGCGGCAGCGGCCGCAGGTGGTGCTGGCGGTGCAGCTGGCGCCGGCGGCGCAGGCGGCACCGGCACCGGTGCAGCAGGTGGTGAAGGCTCCGGCGGAAACGGTGGAACCGGCACTGGCGGCGACGGCGGTGTAGGCGGCATGGGCGGCATCGGTGGTCTGGGCGGCGCGGCTGACGGCGGCGCAGGCCTTGGCTTCGGCCTCGGCGAAGGTGAAGGCTTCGGTCTTGGCGCCGCACGCGGCGGCGACGGTGGCAATGGTGGCAACGGCGCAGGCGGTTGGGCTTCTGCAATCGGCGGAGACGCTGGTGACGCATGGGCCGGACCGGTCTCAGGCGGCAACGGCGGCGCCGGCGGCATGGGCGGTATCGCGACCACAGGTGCGGGCGGCGCAGGCGGCGCTGGCGGCATGTGGGGCTCCAACAATGGCGATGACGGCTATGTAAACGGCATCTCCGAAGCGAGCGCTGATGCGCTTGTGGATACCAGTGCCTTCAATCAGCAGATTGTCATGGGTGCAAACGTGCTTGGAAACTCCGTGGACACAACAGTGGTCGGCGGCAATCTCAACAGCACGGTCGTCGGTGAAGACGACGCCTAGAGGACAAGCAACTTCCGGCGCCCGCCCCCCTGGGCGCCGGTCTCGGAGGTTTGCGCCATTCACCCTTCGTCTGACACCCGCAAACCTCCGCACCTTTCAACCGGTGCGCACAGGCAATGATGGTCGGCAGGATGTCGATCCAGCCAGGGTCGAAGCAAGGTGATGCTTTATGCATATGGATCAAACCACAGAAGCGATCGCCCACTTCATAGGACTGTTCTCCCAGGCCATTGAGGAAGCCAGGCTGCGGCTTGACTATGCAGACTTCAAGGCACTGTCCGATATTCCCTTGGAGCCCAACGAACTTCTCAATGTCCGCATCAACATTGTCAGTCCTTACGCCCTTGAAGGTTTCTCCCCTCGAATCGAATACGCACCGCCGCCAATCGATGGATTTGACGCGCATGTCATCGTCCATGTCCATTACGATCCAATCCCAATACAGCTTGACGGTCAAAGCGCTGTCCCTCCTCTGACGGGTGGCAGCACCCCCTTCACGGCAGGTGGCACAGAGGTTTTTGGTGACTACCAGCCGCTCGGCTCGCTTGCTTTTTATCTCAAGCAGCAGGCGTATTTGGAGGACAATGACTATCTGAGCATTGGCGATCACGGGCTGCGCCTCAATCCCGTCGGTGAGGCTGACTCAGCACTCGCAGATCTGATCGACGAAGCCTCGTCTCTCCAGCCGTTTGCGGATCTAGAGGAGCCAGGCTCCACGGCTGAGATCGGGGACTTTATCATGCATGCGCCCGACCTTGCTGACGCATTCATCGAGACGCTGGGCGAAGGCGACGGTGTGTTTGTCCTGCGGAGCGAAGCCTTAGAGGGCAAGTTCGTGAACGGTCAGGAAGTCGAGGATTTGCCTGTACTGGATGCCCATCTCCCAACAAAAATCGCGGAAGATGAAAGTTCCGAAGCGGACGTGACCGATTTCTCGACGCACTCGACAATGAATGTCGAGGCAGGAGCAAACCTTCTCGTCAACGAAGCAATACTGGTGAATGACTGGTATGGAGCCCCGGTGCTCGTCGTAGCCGGCGACTACGTCCATTTCAACGTCATCAGCCAATTGAATGTGTGGAGCGACAACGACACGACGAGCGAAGCACTCGACGGCTGGCAATCTTTGACGGAAACGTCGACCGAAGCTTTCAACACCGCCACCATCCAGACGATCGACAATCCGCCTCCGGCCGGCGTCCAGAATGCCGAAGGCGATCCGGTATTTCCCGCCCACTGGCAGGTCTCACGGATCGACGGCGATCTGATGCTGACCAACTGGATCAAGCAGGTCAGCTTCGTGGAGGACAATGACATCACGATAATGTCGGCTTCCGGTGGCGGAACGGAAATCGTTCTCGGCGACAACACGGTCATAAACGCCTCGTCGCTCGCCGAACTGGGGAACTATTACGACCTCATCATCGTCGGCGGTAACGTCTACCATGCCAACATCATAAGCCAGACGAACATACTTTTGGATGACGATATCGTTGGTACGGTCGGGGATTTTCAGACTGTAGGCTCGGCCAGCCTGTCGACCAGCGGAAATCTCCTATGGAACGAGGCTTCCATCACCCAGTATGGAACCATGTCGTTCGATGAAATGCCCCCTTCCTATCTGGAAGCGTTGAACCAGCTGGCCGAGGGCACAGGCCCCGCCCCACAATCGCTTCTTTCGGAAATGGATTTCGCCGGGGTGCCTAGCATCCGGGTTCTCTATATTTCCGGCGACGTGGTCGATCTACAATATGTTAGCCAGACCAATGTTTTGGGCGATGCGGACCAGGTCGCGCTTGCAAAGAGCCAGGCCGCTGAAAATGCCGACGCGACTTGGGATGTCTCCACCGGCTCCAACGCACTTGTCAATCAGGCTTCCATCATCGAGGGCGGTGTTGATTCCACGACATATACCGCAGGGTCGGTCTACTCCGATGAGCTGCTCATTCAGGCTGAGCTGATCTCGCACGACACGGGCCTCTATACCAAGAGCGCCGACACGCTGATCAGCGAGGCGGTGGTGTTTTTGAGCGATGATCTCGTAGCACCAGGCGAAGGGGACGCCGGACAAAATTCACCCGACGCGTCGATCCCTGACGGTGGCACCGCGGATGTGATGCAGACGATGCTTGGGTAGCAAAGGCCGGGGGGAAAAACATGCTGGACAAACCGACAAAGCGGCTGGCCCATGTGAATGACGCCTCTTCCTGTGCGTTTGGCACGGAAGAGGAGGCGCGCAAACAACGAATTCTGCGCGCTGCTGATGAAGAGATTTCTCGCATCTTCAAGGAAGTGGATGCACGCGCGGGAGGACAAAGCGCAGAGATCGGAAAGGCCGAGTCCAGTGACGATCCGCCCCCCGCGGATGACAGCGCGTCGGGGGCACTCGAGGACAAACCGTCTACCGGCTCACAGCGGTCCGGGGATAGCACCGCAGAAGCGGGCACCCCGCATCCGGGTCGTGAGGGTGGTAGAACCGAGATCGACGACACCCGAGCAGGCACCGAAAAAGCGGAAGTTTCCAAGAGCAAAGACACCAAAGGCTCGTTTCACCGCCGGCTTGGCCCAGTCGACTTTTCTAAAAGCCTGACCGCAGGCCTCTCGGCAGTTCGCAAAAACATGCTCATGGTGCTCCTTTTCACAAATGCCAGCAACATTCTCGTGCTTGCCATCCCGATCTACCTCTTTCAAATCTCCGACCGCGTTCTAACCAGCCGCTCAACCGACACTCTCATCATGTTGACGATCGTCATTGTGGGCGCCGTGCTGCTGCAAGCCGTTTTCGATGCGATACGACGATTTATCCTCATGCGTACGGCGGTCGAAGTGGCGGCTCAATTGGGGGCACCGATTCTGAGTGCTGCCGCGCGCGCCTCGCTTCATGGAAGCGGACGGGAATACCAAACCCTCGGAGACCTCCAGCAATTGCGCTCATTCCTGGTATCGGGCACCCTGCTCGCCTTTCTCGACATCCCCTTCGCCCCGATCTTTGTGCTGGCCGTATTCCTTGTTCACCCCCATCTGGGAAGCATCGTGGTCCTGTCGGCACTCCTCCTCACCCTGGTCGCGTTCATCAATCAGCGCGCCACCGCAGCCCCGTTCGGCGAAGCGAATGTCTTTCAGAGCAAAGCCAATCTGCATCTGGACTCCATGGCGCGAAACTCCCAGATCATCAACGCGCTGGCGATGATCCCGGAAGCGGTGAAAATCTGGGGGCAGGATACGGCTGGTTCCCTGAAGGCTCAGGTCAAGGCGCAGGACCGCAACATCGTTTCAGCCGCCACCTCCCGCGCCATCCGTCTTCTGACCCAGGTGGCTCTGCTCGGCTGGGGCGCATATCTCGCCATTCAGGGGCACATAACTGGTGGCATGGTAATCGCGGCCTCCATCATCGCGGGCCGGGCACTGGCGCCGATCGAAGGCTCCATCGAGGGCTGGAACCAGTTCATTCTCTCGCGGGGGGCCTATCGGCGCATCAGCACACTGCTCCGTTCCTCTCCCCTGAATCTTGAACGGCTGGTTCTGCCCAAGCCCGAAGGCAGGCTGGATGTCGAACGGGTGCTTTATGTGCCACAAGGCACCAAGCGGGTCGTTCTCAACGGCATCAATTTTTCTCTTCGGCCGGGAGATTCACTTGCAGTCATCGGCAATTCCGGCGCCGGGAAAACGACACTCGGTAAAATGCTCGTCGGGTCGATCTTGCCCACCTCGGGCAGCGTTCGCCTGGACCTCATGGACCTGCGCAACTGGGATCAGCGTCAATTCGGCGACAATATCGGCTATCTTCCGCAAGACGTTCAGCTCTTCCCCGGTTCGATCAAAGCCAACATTGCCCGAATGCGCGATGATGTAGCTGATCAGGAGATCTATCAGGCCGCGATCCTTGCCGATGTGCATGAGATGATCGCAACATTCCCGCAGGGATACGAAACAATCGTTGCCGCCGACGGCTCCCCCCTGTCGGGTGGACAAAAGCAACGTATCGCCCTCGCCCGTGCGTTCTTCGGCAATCCGCGCATGATCGTTCTCGACGAACCGAATTCGAATCTGGACAGTGCCGGCGATGCCGCCCTTGCGCGGGCGTTGAAGCACGCCAAGCAGAACCGGATCACCGCGATCGTCATTACGCAGCGCCCGTCCCTGCTCCAGCATGTCGACAAGATCCTGCTGATGACGAACGGAACGATCTCCATGTTCGGCCGCCGCGAGGACGTGCTGCGCGCGCTTGCAGCCCACCAGGCCGGCCAATTGCAAAATGGCCCTCTGGCCACCCAGCTTCCTTAAAGGCAGACCTCCCATGAGCTCCGCAGATATTGCTAAACTCCAGGACATGACGTGGTATGCGGACGTTCCGCGTTCGATCCGCAAGCAATCGATAGCCGGGATCATTCTGCTGGTCGCGTGCTTCGGCGGTTTCGGTCTCTGGGCAAGCTTCGCCCCTCTGGCCGCAGCCGTCATCTCGCAAGGCAGTTTTGTCGCAACTGGTCAGAACAAGATCGTCCAGCACCTCGAAGGCGGCGTCATCAAGGAAATACTGGTTTCGGAAGGCGATCACATTGTTGCCGGTCAACCCTTGCTCCAGCTTGATGAGACCTCGGCTCTCGCCAACGAACGACAGCTTTTTCTCAGGCGCGCCCGCCTGCTGGCCATCGTCGCCCGATTGAGCGCGGAATATCAGGAAAGGGATAGTATCGACTTTCCCGACGAGTTGACGGAGCGAATGATCGATCCGGAAGTCGCTGAAATCCTCGATAGCCAGAAACTCAACTTCGCGTCCTCGAAACGCAAATTGAACAGTGAGTTGGAGCTGCTCAACAACAATATCACGGCACTTGAAATTCGCGGACGCGGTTACGAGGCTCAACATCAGGCACTCAGCCGCCAACTTGACTTTCTTTCCGACGAATTTACCGGCAAGCAAAAGCTCTATGAGCAAGGACTGATGCGCAAGCCGGAGATTTCGGCGATCAAACGGGCCATGGCCGAAGCGGAGGGGCAGATCGGACGACTTGCCGCCGAGGTAGATGAAACACAGGCCCAGATCGCCCGGTATCGTCAACAGGCAGCTCAAACCCTTGCGGCCTATCGGCAGGCCGCCCTCGATGAGTTGCAGGCAATCGAGGCAGAGCTTGATGCGGTGCGCGAACAATCACGCGCAGCCGAGAACGTCTTGCGACGCGCCACCATCAATGCGCCCGTTACCGGCACCGTTATACGGCTGTATTACCACACCCCCGGTGGGGTCATTGAAAGCGGCAAAAGCATTGCCGAGATTCTCCCCTCCGATGTCCCCCTCATCATCGAAACCCAGATTCCGCGAACCAAGATCGACAGTGTGCGAGTTGGCCAGGAGGCCACCGTTCGGCTGACCGCCCTCAATCAGCGCACCACACCGGTCCTGATGGGCGAGGTTTTCTATGTTTCAGCCGACGCCCTGCGTGATCAGTCGGCGGCCGACAAGCGTGAGATCTACCTTGCGCGCGTTCGCCTGCCCCCAAGTGAACTCGCCCGCGTCCGCGGGTTTCTGCCCACACCAGGCATGCCTGCCGAAGTTCTGATCCAGACAGCGGAACGCACGTTCTTCGAATATCTCTCGAAACCGATCATGGACAGCATGAACCGCGCTTTCCGCGAGGATTGAAGCGCCATCGTTCGTTGGCGTGGACGCTTGAAATCCGCAGTGTTAGCATGCGTTTCATCGGGCCATTCAAGGTGAGTGCGAGCACTCTTGCGATGAAGGAAGGCAATCAGCGTTTCCGCGACGTGCTGACCCTGCTGGGGCAGTTGAACTACACGTGGACGAACACGGAAAGTCTTCTCATCCATCTTATCGCGGGGCTTGCGCGCGTGGACATGGAAACCGCCACCGTGATTTTCCTGACCCTCAACACCTCCAGGGCGCGTGTGGATCTGGTCGAGCGACTCGCCAAGCTTGAACGAACCGATCCGCAGACACGCCAGGATGTGCTCAGCGTCACACGAAGCATGATGAGCGAGGCCCGGCTTCGGAACAAATACAATCACTGCATCTATTCCTTCGATGACACCGGAGAAAATGTCTCGACACTGCTCATGCGGATCTCGGATTCGGGCGATCGATTGAAGTATGGAAAGGTCGACGCCATCGATGACGCCGAGATCGCCAACATCACCAGTTCCATCAATCGCCTGATCGCCACGAACCGCGATATCTGGGCGCTGGCAAAGAAGCATGGGTTTCCGGTTTGAAGCCTTCTGAATTGTTCATCCTCCCCGCTCTCTAACCCGATCGGTCCGGGCCTCAGCCGGATTGATGAATTGGTGGAAACGGGGCGGAAAGGCTACGTTCTTGTCAGAACATCCGGTTTTCAGAGAGAACGGGCCGAAATATCAGAAATGTCGCTGAGCCACATCAAACAGGGTATCAAACGAGTGCATGGAACAGCGCTTCTGCCGTTTCAGGCGGCAGCGGGGCGCATGCGGATGGTCGCGCATAGTTCGGTTCGCTTTTCCGGCGTCTACGCCAACTATCACGACGCCTTGAGCGCCGCCAGCCGGCGTGGTCTTGCCGGCTACGATCATGACACAGTCGCTGGCGTGGCTTTCGAGCAGATGTGCCGATTGATGCCGTGGGACTACCCGGTTCTGTTCTGGCTCAGTCAACTCCGGCAAGACATCCGTTCACTGCTGGATGCAGGTGGCCATATGGGCACGAAGTTCCGCGCGTTCAGAGGCCTTCTACCTGAAATCGACCATCTTCAGTGGACCGTTTATGACGTTCCTGCCATTGTCAAAGCTGGAGAAAAACGCGCTCGCGACGATGGTATCGAGAGTTTGCGCTTTACAGGTAGCCTGGACGATCGCGGCCCCTACGACCTGTTTCTCGGATCGGGCTTGCTGCAATATCTAGATCTCCCCTTGCCCGATCTTCTTGGGCGTTTGGTTGCGCCGCCAAAACACCTTCTCTTGAACAAGGTGGCACTGCGAAAGGGGCGAACGATTGTCACGCTGGAACGGATCGGGCCTGCCTTGGTCCCTTATCAAATCCGTAGCGAAGCTTCTTTTCTAGAAGCGGTCGAGGGCATGGGCTACCGGGTCGTCGACCGTTGGACTATTCCCTCACTTTCTCATGTCATCGACACACATCCCGAATATGGCGCGAGCGAAAGTGCCGGTTTTTATTGCGTAAGAGACTGACCGCCATGTCTTGCCCGGCGCCTGCGCCCAAAGTCATGCTGATTGTGCATGTCTGCACTGCTTTTGAAGTCTCTTTCCTTGATGCTCAATCTCCTCTACCACGGAGCCGGTTCATTTCGAGGTAGAGAAAGTGCAACCATCCACAATCCGGACGGCCACTTACCCAGCGGCCATTTTCGCTGTTTATGTCGCCGCTTCGATGCTTCTGCCAGCCGCAGTTGACCTCTATTACGCGAATGACGACTGGCAGATCTTTGTCGTCTGCTCATTGGCAACCGGCGCCATTGCACTCACCATCGCTGCAGCCACACGCGCACCACTCACCCGAGGTTCCACCCAGACCACTTTTCTGGTCGTGGTGCTGCTTTGGCTGATGCTGGGCCTCGTTGGAGCCCTCCCATTCTACACGGCGTCGCTGAAACTCAACCTTGCCGAAGCCGTTTTTGAATCGGTGTCTGCCATAACCACAACCGGATCCACCGTCATTGCGGGGCTGGACACCTTGCCGCCCGGACTTCTGCTATGGCGTTCGATCCTGCAATGGATTGGCGGGATTGGCGTGGTCGCACTCGGCCTTTTCCTGCTTCCGCTGCTCAAGGTGGGCGGCTTTTCCTACTTCCGCGTCGAGTCATCAGACATTGAAAACCGGCCCTTTGAACGCTTTATCAGCTTTCTCATCGCTCTTGTCGGCATCTATTGTCTTTTGACGGCACTGTGCGCCCTCGCATATGCGGCGGCTGGCATGAGCAATTTCGACGCAATCAATCACGCCATGACCACCATCGCAACGGGTGGTTTCTCCACACACGACGCGTCGTTCGGTTATTTCCAAGGCAATGCCGTCTTGTGGGTCGGAACGGTCTTCATGTTGCTCGCCGCCCTTCCCTTTTCCATTCTGGTGCTGTTCTTCGCGCGTGGGCGACTTGATGCCCTGCGTGACCCGCAGATCAGGCTTTTCCTCAGCTATGTGGCGACGATCGTTCTTGTTCTGGCGGTGCAGCGTCGCATCACCACCGGTGATCCGTTCGACGACATTCTTGCCTCTACGGCCTTCAATTTTGCGTCGATCATCACCACGACCGGCTTTGCAAGCGAGGATTATACGCTTTGGGGGCCATTTGCGGTTACGCTGGCCTTCTTCGCCACTTTTTTGGGAGGTTGTTCCGGTTCTACTTCCGGCGGCATCAAAGCGTATCGCTTTCTCATTCTGGGAGCGATGCTGCGCAACGGCTTGCTCTTGCTCATTCACCCCCATTCCGTTCAGGCCTTGCGATATGGCAAACGCGTCGTGGACGAAGAGATGCAACGCTCCGTCGTCCTTTTCGTCACCAGCTTTCTCATATCGTGGGTGGTTGCAACGCTTTTGCTGGCTACGACAGGTCTCGATTTCCTCACCTCGATAACCGGTTCACTCACCGCATTGACCAATGTCGGTCCCGGATTGGGCACGACGATCGGCCCCGCCGGCAATTTCGTTCCGCTCAGCGATTTCGCAAAATGGGTTCTTTCTGCAACGATGCTGCTCGGTCGGCTGGAGATCCTCGCCGTCGTGGTTCTCTTGGTTCCCGCTTTCTGGCGTGATTGAAGGACAGCCGTATCCCACCCGGCGGACGGCCTGGTCCGCCGGTCAGTGCGGGATCAGATGCTCGAAGAGCGTATATCCGTGGTTTTCTCCAGCGCAGCTTTCAAATGGGCGTCACGCTCATAAATATCGCCGTGATAGGCAATCACGCCATCGGTCTGCGGCCAGGCCGTGAAATAGCCGACATACACTGGAATATCGCGTTCGACCTTGCGCCGGGTAGGACGACTGCGATCTCCAGTCTCGATGGCGCGCGAGACCTCATCGACGGAAACATCAAGAACCGCCGCGGCCATGGCGCGTGGATCGGCCAGCCGAACACAACCATGGCTGAACGCGCGTGTGTCTCGCTGAAACAGACTCTTGGCTGGTGTGTCGTGCATGTAGATCGCATGGCGGTTGGGAAACAGTATCTTGAGTTCGCCCAGCGCATTGCTTCGTCCCGGCTTTTGGCGAACACCGAAGGGAACATTGGCTCCATAGCGCCCCCAGTTCACAGAGGAGGAGGAGACCTTGCGACCCTGGCTGTTGATCACCTCATAGCCGTTCCTGTCGAGGTAGCTTGGGTCACGCCAGAGCTTAGGAAGCATTTCATTGACGATGATCGACCGTGGAACGCCCCAATATGGATTGAACTCCACGGTTTCCAGCTTGTCGTAGAAAAACGTGGTCTGGTTGCTATTCCGCCCGACCACCGTGCGCATGGAAAGCCGCGGCTTTCCATTCTCGAAGAAATCGACGTTAAAGGCGGCGGCGTTGATCACTACACGCGTGTCGCCCAGTTCCGAGGGATGCCAACGCAACCGTTCAAGCGTGTAAAGCACCTTTTCGATACGCGCTGTTTTTGAAACGCCCGCGATCGCCGCGACCGTCCGTGGTCCTATGATGCCATCCGGTTTAAGACCATGACTCTCCTGCGCTGCCTTGATCACCGGAACCAAAGCTTCGTCATAGGCTTCACTTCCCTGATGGTCCTTCAACATCGCACCATGAGCCTTCAAGAAGGCGTCATCGGCGTCGCGTTCGATGATCTTTAGCAATTTGGCGAACTCGGCCGACTTTCCACCCGGCCGAACAATCGTCTTCGGGTCGACGATGATCTCACGCTCGGCAGCACCACGTAAAACTTCCAACTCAGCACGAAGCTGGCGGTAATCGTCATTGCGCGGATGCAAACCCTCAAGATAGCGGTCCGCCTCCGTCATGTTTGCCATGAAACCAATGCTCTGAACCAGATCCATCGGCTTCTCTGGAAAATCATGATAACCTGAGAGCTTGTTGGGTTTGACACGGCCTGCATGCGCATCGCGCGCATAACGCAGAGCGCGAGCAGTCAGCGTCATCTCGAAACGGATCAGCTCTTTCTGGCGGCTTGCGAGGTCGTCATAGGAAAAGTCGCTCGATGGAACCCCGACAGTGTAGTCGACATCGGAGAGCCCGTGGCTGGAAGCTTCAGAGAGCACCCGCAACACGCGCCTTGCCCGCTCGTTGATCTGGTGACCGGAGACCCAGATGAAGTCGGGCCTCTTCGAGTAAAATGCCACGATTGCTTCAGTGATTTCCTTCTCAGCATACAGCTCGACGCCTTCCAGCATCGGAAGGGCCTCACGAAAGGACACGCCTTCAAGTGCCGGCGCGAACGTGTCCTCGGTCGCGGGGATCGAAATTTCGGAAAATGCCACGGGAACGAGCGGCTCCGGCTTATAACTGTAATAGGACGGGCCTGATATCTTTGGCGCTTTGGCAGGACTTCTTTTTACCGGAGCGGGCTGGGCGTTGCGCGGGGGCTCGCTTCGGGCGCGGTCAGGTTTTCTCATACCCCCGCCAAACAGCATGTCAAAAAGATTATCCGACTGCGCATGGGCCTGCCCCATACCTCCAGCGAACAGCACGGCTGCCATACAAACCAGCCCGCTTTTGCGCATGGACTTCAACATGATTGATCACCCCGCCGAGATTTGTGCCCGTTGCCACAACCAAAAAGTTTTGTTTCACAACCAAAATAACAGGTCTCGGCTCCGAGGTCGCGGGCTGATAGATAAAATTGTTTTGAAATCCTCACTCAATCGGGGACTGGTAAACGATCTTCTAACGGGGCTCCTACCGTGGACTTCAGCCATCGGTCCCTGTGCGTCGCCACGAATGCCGCCGCCTGCGCGGCGATACCTGTGTCAGCGATAATGCGACGATGTCCAAGGCCCGGCGCCCAGACCACTGAAACATGCTCCCCCACCCCGCCCATCGCGATGGCGTCCGGTGCGGGCACCTCCTTGTCTTCGGGAGCGTGAACGATCAGTGTCGGAATCTGGACCTGCCGCAGTTGATCAACGGCCACGAATTCCCGCAAAGGCAATCCGGCGATGTCTTCGACACAGCCTTCAAATTCGTTTTGAGTTCTCACACCGAGCCCCAGGAACGCGCCGAACTGCAAAAAGAGCTCAGGAAGCGCATTGGGGGAGGCAACCATTACGAGACGTCTTACACGCACAGGCGCAATTCCGGCCACAGAACCGGCGATTGCGTTGAGCGCAACCGCTCCACCGAAGGAGTGTCCCACCATTGCATCGAACGGCCCGAGCCATTCGTTGGCGGAACTCACCGCGGCTACTGCATTGACGATGTTCAGGGATCTTCCACCCGATGCTCCGTGGCCAGGCAGGTCCAGAGAAACGACGCGAAACCCCCGTCGAAGCAACGCTTCCACAACGGCCTGCATATGTTCGGCACGTGAACGCCACCCGTGAAGAACAAGAACTGCCGGTCCGTCACGCCGAGCGCCCCAGTTCACGAACTCATGCGCTACGATTTCGCCATGTGTTGTCGTCAGGTGGTGCCTGCGTGCCTGTTGCATGAAGTTCTTGGACCGCGCGAGCCGGTGTCTTTCCTTCTCAGACAGCTGCATCGGATCAGGGGTTCGGCAAAACCACCAGAACGCCAAACGCCCGCCGAGACTTGGCGCGACATATTCGAATGTGCCAAAAAGGATTTTCAGAAAGCGTACGCTGAAACGAGTCATGGTAGGAACCCAGATAATGTTCAAGCATGAACAAAGTTAGTTCAATCATGAACAAAATACAAGAACTCCCCTGGGACAATCCGCGCTTTCGCACATGGATCGCCGTCGCACGTGCTGAGAAAGCCATCGTACGGGCGCTCAGCAAATCGCTCGAGCCCCTCGGCCTCAAGATTGCGCAGCTCGACATGCTTATGAACCTGTATCGGCATCCCGGCCAATCCCAGCACGATCTCGCCCGCCGTCTTCTGGTCGGCCGCTCGAACATCACCATGCTGTTACCTCAACTGGAAACTCAGGGATTGGTGCGCCGTGAAAACGACGCCAATGACCGACGTGTCTTGCGCCTGTACCTGACCCAGAATGGCGAACAGCGGCTGATGGAAGCGCTAGCGGTTTATACAAAGCTCATTGATCGGGTGATGGCGCAATCAACGCCAGCACAATGCGAAGCAATGGGAGAGCAGATGCGCCGCATCAGTGAGGCACTCGCCGAAGAGTGAAGGACCGACTTTCAACAAACGCGGGCTATACCTCGGCCGCGCTTTCTGCCTCCGGCTCTCTCAAATAATTGCGCGGCGAAGCACCCAGCATTCTTTTGAACATGGTGGTGAAGGCGGCGACGCTTTCATAGCCCAGGTCCAGAGCCACGGTGGTCACGGCTTCTCCGCTTGCCAGTCTCGGCAACGCGGCAAACAGGCTGGCCTGCTGACGCCAAAGCGAGAGGCTGAGCCCCACCTCCTGCTTGAAACGTCGCGTAAACGTGCGCCTGCTCATGCCCGCCGAATGCGCCCAATGATCGATGATGACACGGCTCTCCGGTGCTTCAAGAAAGGTTCGGCACATGCGTGCAAGACGGGGATCTGAGGGAAATGGCAATCCCAGCGGCAACTCGGGCAAACGTGGTATCTCATGCATGATGAGCCCGTAGAGCAGACCGTTTCGTCCGGTTGGACGCACGATATGTGGCAATGTCGCCACCTCCTCCAGAAGGCTTCGCATGAGCGGGGTTATTCGAACGACACGGGGCCTCGATGGCAGATCAGGGATCGCTTCAGGCAAAACATAAACCGACTGCACACGCACATCGGTCATCATCTCCACCGCATGCTCCAGCCCGGAAGGTATCCAGATGGCCTGTCCGGTTGGCACGATCCAATGACCAAACCTGGTCTTGACCAGCACCACCCCGCGGCTGGCGTGAAGGAGTTGCCCCCGCGTATGACGATGGGCAGGCACCTCGGCATGCGCGGACTGCGCGATCTCACCGATGACAAGATCACCCTCCATGTCCTCCAGCCATGAGCGACGCTTTTCATCGTCGACCGGCCTGTCGCTATTGAAGACAACTTTATTGGGGCTAGAGGGAGAAATCATTTGGCCCACTTGCGAAAAAACTAGACCAAATCACCGAGGCAGGTCATTTGCAAGGGGCGTATAAGCGGCTGCCGTCCATTCGGCGAAGTTTTCCCATGGAGCATTGACGTGACCGACACCACCGCCGACCGGCCCGCCGCACCAGCAGAACAGACCGCGTTTGCGGTTCTACTGGCCGTCAGCTTCTGCCACATGCTGAACGACATCATGCAGTCGATGCTCGCGGCGATCTATCCGATGCTCAAAAGCGATTATGGGTTGGATTTCTGGCAAATCGGCCTCTTGACCATGGCGTTTCAGGTGACCGCGTCGCTGCTCCAGCCGGCTATCGGGCTAACCACTGACAAGAAGCCCATGCCGTACTCCCTGCCCGTCGGCATGGGGTCGACCTTCATCGGACTGCTTCTGTTGGCCACGGCCGCCAATTATCCGCTGCTCCTGATCGGGGCCATGTTCATTGGTCTGGGATCTGCGATCTTTCACCCTGAATCCTCCCGTGTGGCCCGTCTTGCATCGGGTGGTCGGTATGGGCTGGCGCAGGCGGTCTTTCAGGTGGGTGGCAATGCGGGCACGGCAATCGGTCCGCTGCTCGCCGCCTTTATCGTGGTGCCACGAGGTCAGGGCAGTGTCGCGTGGTTCTCTCTTGCTGCACTCCTCGGCATGATCGTTCTGTGGCGCGTAAGCGCGTGGTATGCAGCATACCGCCAGCGCACCGCAAAACGTGCAGCACCCTCCCAGGTCGTTGCCCTTCCACGCGGCAAGATCGCCATGTCGCTCGCAATTCTGGTCTCTCTGGTCTTCGCGAAGAATGTCTACATGGCTGGAATTTCAAGCTATTACACGTTTTTTCTGATCGAGAAATTCGGGATCAGTGTCCAGCAGTCCCAGATTCTTCTGTTCGTTTTCCTGGGATCGGTCGCAGCCGGAACCGTTCTGGGTGGGTTGATCGGTGATCGTATCGGATCGAAAACCGTGATCTGGTTCTCCATACTCGGCGTCCTGCCATTCACCCTGGCTCTCCCTTATGCCAACCTGTTCTGGACCCCGGTCCTTAGCGTTGCAATCGGCCTTATTCTCGCGTCCGCTTTCCCGCAGATCGTGGTTTTCGCGCAGGAGCTGTTGCCGGGCCGCGTGGGGATGGTCGCCGGCATGTTCTTTGGCTTTGCCTTTGGCCTCGGTGGCCTTGGGGCAGCGGTGCTGGGCATCGTCGCAGACAGCACCGGGATCGAATTCGTCTACAGGATCTGCTCCTTCTTGCCATTGCTCGGCCTGTTGACCGTGTTTCTCCCAAACCTCAAAAAGACGGGATGAGATCGAACGGAGACATGTCGTGCAAGTGAAGCGGATTGTCGCCAACATAGCCTCGGACCAGGTCGACAAGGCGAGGCAATTCTACGCCGATGTCCTTGGGCTCGACATCCTGATGCATCAGGGCTGGATCGCGACCTATGGCGCGCAGGAAAAGATGACCCTGCAGGTGAGCATCATGTCACAGGGAGGATCGGACACGCCTGTGCCCGATCTTTCCATTGAGGTGGACGATCTCGATGAGGCGCTTGGGAGGGTCCGGAAGGCAGGATATCCCGTTGAATACGGCCCGGCCGAGGAGCCTTGGGGCGTCAGGCGCTTCTACACCCGCGACCCCTTCGGAAAGCTGGTGAACATTCTCGTTCACCGCTGAGGTGAGCTACCACATGCTCTTTCGGGCACGGTCAGGCCATTCCCTGTCATAGGAAACACCATCGATCTCAGCCCGGCTTGTCACCTGAAGGATTTGCCCAAGCGTCGGCAGGTTCTTCGGATCGACATGCTTTTCGCTGTTCCAGAGGTCGGAGCGAACGATCGCCCGCGCGCACTGAAAATAAACCTCCACCACCGAAAGGACGATGACCGATCGCGGTGCGGCTTCATCAACAGCAAAGGAAGCACACAAATCAGGATCGATCGAAAGCCTCGCACGGCCGTTGACGCGCAACGTCGTACCGGATCCCGGAATCAGGAAAAGAAAGGCGGCCCGTTCATCACGAACAATGTTGCGTAGCGAATCCATACGGTTGTTGCCGCGCCGATCGGGCATCATGAGCGTTTTCTCATCATGAATGCGCACGACGCCGGGTTTGTCGCCGCGCGGCGAGCAGTCAATCCCCTCAGAACCGATGGTGGCGAGCGCCACAAAGGGCGACGCTGCAACCAGCGTTGCATACTCCGGTATCACCCGGTCCGTGACCTTGACGAGAGAGGCTTGGCCGGCCGTCCCGTAAAGCGCTTCAAGGGCCTCAATCGACGTAATGGAATGTGCGTCCGGCTCAAGCATCACGGCTCAATCCTTTTTGCTTCAGATCGTCCAGATACCACTGCCACTTGGCCTCTTTGCTGGTGGAGAGTTCATGCAGATAGGCCCAGGTGAAAATGCCGCTTTGGTGTCCGTCGCTGAACACAAGTCTTACCGCATAATTGCCGACGGGCTCGGCCCGGCTTATGGTTACGTGACGTTTTCCTGAAACCGTTACGCGCTGTTCGGGCGAGTGTCCCTGCACCTCGGCCGAAGGGGACAACACGCGAAGCATTTCAGCCGACAGCTCGACTGGTTCGGCATCCGAAAACAGAACCGCCATCACCGAGCGGTCCTTTGAAACACGCAGTTCCTTGGGAGGTTTCATGAGCCACCGCCTTTCGGATCTAGACCTATTCAGCTTTGGCCCAAGTGAAAAGCCCTTCCCTGCAATTGCCCGGACAATTGCACCAATGCTAGCCTGTGGCGCTTGACGGGCGAGCCGTATGTCACGACATAACAGAGTACCAACCCGATGAAGAATGCCAGCGGAAGCGAGCCTATGACGCAAAGCACCATGACCGATCCTTTTGGGCGCGCCATTGACTATCTGCGCGTTTCGGTCACCGATCGCTGCGATTTCCGTTGCGTGTATTGCATGGCGGAGGACATGACGTTCCTCCCCAAGCGGGACTTGCTGAGCCTCGAGGAACTGGACCGGCTCTGCACCGTCTTTATCGAGAAAGGCGTTCGACGCCTGCGTCTCACCGGCGGAGAACCATTGGTACGCAAAAACATCATGCATCTGGTGCGCCAGCTCTCACGGCATTTGAAAACCGGGGCGCTTGACGAGCTTACCTTGACCAGCAACGGCTCGCAGCTCGAGCGTTTTGCGGGTGAGCTGGCCGACTGCGGTGTGAAACGCATCAACGTCTCGATCGACACGCTGGACCCGGGCAAATTCCATGCAATCACCCGGTGGGGCAAGCTGGAAAAGGTTATGCGCGGAATTGAGGCTGCGGAAGAAGCCGGGCTGAAGATCAAGCTCAATACCGTGGCACTCAAGGGTTTCAACGAAGATGAGATTCCCACCATGTTGCGCTGGGCGCATGGTCGCGGAATGGACATGACCGTGATCGAAACAATGCCCATGGGTGAGATAGACGGTGATCGAACCGACCAGTATCTCCCACTGTCCCTCCTTCGCGCTCAACTGGAGCGGCAATTCACGTTGACAGACATTCCCTTCAAGACGGGCGGCCCGGCGCGCTACGTGGACATTGCCGAAACGGGTGGCAAGCTCGGCTTCATTACACCGATGACACACAATTTCTGTGAAAGCTGCAACCGCGTGCGCATCACATGCACCGGCATGCTCTATATGTGCCTCGGCCAGGACGATTCAGCCGATTTGCGCGCCGCGCTGAGAGCATCGGAAGGCAATGATCTTCTCGCCACGGCTATCGACAATGCCATTGCGCGCAAACCCAAGGGGCATGATTTCGTCATTGACCGGCGCACCAATCGCCCATCGGTCTCACGGCATATGAGCGTCACTGGCGGTTAGGTCGCAGCCTCCGGTTTTTCAGCCACGAACCGATTGCCAATTCAATAAGGTATACTTAGCATCGGATCCCATTGTGGAGGTGGGATTCGTTTTTTCCCGAACACCATAGGAACTCATTCAAGGTGGGCACGGTACGTTGAAAACCGTCACCTGTTCGCCATTGTGCACTGCGGGGTGGTCGTGTCGTTTTCGCCGAATGCGCGCGGTGCGCTTTTTATGTCCGTTGCCATGGCTGGCTTTACCGTCAATGACGGCCTGACAAAGCTAGTGGCCGAAAACATGAATATGGCGCAGGTCATGCTGGTGCGCGGGGTCATGGCTACGCTGGTCATGATGCTGCTCGCATGGCACTGGAAAGCGCTGAAAGCGCCGCGCGCCATCTTCCACCCCATGGTAGCCTTGCGCGTCGCGGGCGAGACCGGTGCCACCATCTGTTTCCTTTCGGCCCTTGCCCATATGCCGATTGCCAACCTTGCAGCCGTCATGCAGGCACTTCCACTAGCTGTGACACTCGGCGCGGCCTTCGTTTTGGGCGAGCCCGTTGGTTGGCGCCGCTGGAGCGCCATTCTGGTGGGTTTCATCGGCATCTTGATCATCATTCGGCCCGGCTTCGATGCCTTCAATGCCTATTCGCTCTACGGTGTGGCAGCAGTGGCCTTTGCCACGATGCGTGATCTCACGACCCGGAAGATACCGCCAGATATCCCCTCTCCCTTGATTTCTGCTGCGACCGCCGCCTCGGTGACGATTGCCGGCGCCGTTTTACTCGCACCCTACGGAGGCTGGACACCGATGAGCGGAGCCGATTTCACTGTTCTTGTGGGCGCCACATTGTGCATTGTTTGCGGCTACCATTTCATCGTGCTGTCGCTGCGGGCAGGCGAGCTCTCCTTCATCGCACCCTTCCGCTATACAGCGCTCTTATGGGCCATCGGGCTTGGCATTGTGTTTTTTGCCGACTGGCCCGATCGCGTGATGATTGCAGGCGCCCTGTTGGTCGTATGTTCAGGTCTCTACACGCTTTACCGCGAACAGATCGTCAACCGAACGAAGCCTGCCGCAAAAAGCACCAGTCCCGGAATGGCCACTGAAGGCACATGACGTGATTCATTAAGTCGTTCAATTCCGCCGGCCCAAACGAGCATCTTCAAAAAATGCCGGCACCACTCGGCCACAGTCGTCAGGCCGATGAACATGCAAGGTTCGCAAGACGTTATGGAAAAAAAAATCCTATCTCGCTCAGCAACACCGCCTCACATCGTGACACTCGTGATCGCGACCGCGACGGCGGCCGTTTCCATGAACGTTTTCCTGCCCTCCCTTCCTGGCATGGCTTTGTATTTCCAAGCGGACTACAGCATCGTTCAACTGGCGGTTTCGCTTTACCTTGCGGCCACAGCCGTCCTTCAGCTGGGGATCGGCCCCGCTTCGGATCATTTCGGTCGCCGTCCGGTCATGCTTACCTGTTTCGCAATATTCATTCTGGCAACCATCGCCGCACTGATTGCGCCCAACATCACCGTTTTCCTGATCTGTCGGGTGATGCAGGCCTTCGCCGCCGCCGGCATGGTTCTCTCAAGGGCTATCGTGCGCGACACGGTCGGTGCGGATGAAGCGGCAAGCCGAATAGGCTATATCACCATGGGCATGACGCTCGCTCCCATGCTTGGGCCCCTGATCGGAGGGTTTCTGGATGAGCTCTACGGATGGAAAGCAACGTTTTACCTGATCCTCGGCTTCGGGATCATCTCGTTCGTGGTGGTGTATCTCGACCTGGGCGAAACAAACCGCAACCCATCCGCCAGCATGACGGCCCAGGTAAAAAACTATCCCGAGCTTTTCCGCGCCAGACGTTTCTGGGGCTACACGGCAACCGCCGCCATGGCGTCAGGAGCATTTTTTGCATTCCTCGGCGGCGGCCCCTACGTCGCCACGGAAATTCTCGATCTGACGCCATCTCAATACGGGATGTATTTCATCCTGATCTCGGTCGGTTACATGATCGGAAATTTTCTTACTGCTCGCTTCTCGAGGCGGATCGGTATCAATCCCATGATGCTTGCGGGCAATATTCTTGCCTCTCTCGGACTTGTTCTTTCGCTGGTGCTTTTTGCAGCAGGGCTTCTTCATCCGATGTCGCTTTTTGGTCCCTCATTCTTCGTTGGCATCGGTAACGGCATGACCATGCCAAATGCCAATGCGGGCATTGTCAGCGTCAGGCCGCATCTTGCCGGTTCGGCCTCGGGCCTCGGCGGGGCCCTGCAGATCGGCGGAGGAGCGGCGCTTTCAGTTATTGCCGGGTTAGTGCTTTCTCGGGAAACCGGCCCATTCCCGTTGATATGGGTGATGCTCGCATCCTCCACGCTCGCCATCGTCGCATCGCTTTATGTGATCTATGTTGCCCGCCAGGCAGGAAACATCTGAGGGAGCGATGAGTTTGGGCGTAGCAGGGGTCATCCTCGCCGGTGGAACGGCGCAGCGCATGGGTGGCGGCGACAAGGGACTGCTGCGTCTCAACACTAAAACGATCATCGAAACGGTGATGGAGCGGCTAGCACCTCAGGTCGACCGCATGGTGCTCAACGCCAACGGCGACCCGCAGAGGTTCGCTTCGCTGGGGCTTGAGGTGGTTGCAGATCCCCTCCCCGAACCCATGGGTCCGTTGGGCGGCGTTCTGGCGGGCCTTGAATGGGCGGAAGAGAACGCACCCGGGCTTTCCCATATCGTGACAGCTGCAGCAGACACGCCTTTTCTTCCTGCAGACCTTGTTCCGCGCCTGATGGATGCGGCTCTTGTTTCAGGAGGGCCCGCAATGGCGCGCAGCAACGGCGCACTTCATCCGGTCTTCGCTCTCTGGCCTCTGCCACTCGCCAATGACCTAGCCCGCCATCTTATCAGCGGCGGAACCCGTCGCCTCCGCGCCTATGCTTGCGAGCGACACAATACGGCTTTCGTGGACTTTCCCTGCAGTCCCGACGCCGATCCGTTCTTCAATATCAACACGCCCGAAGATCTCCAGACGGCGCGTGAAAGACACCAAAGGGAAGCAATGTGATACAGGCGGTTTTTGGCATTGTAGGCTGGAAGAATTCCGGAAAAACCACCCTTGCGGCGGCTCTTGTCACGGAGTTGACGAAGCGCGGTTTCCGCATTGCCACCCTGAAACACGCTCACCATGCTTTCGACATAGATCATGAAGGCACCGATTCTCACCGCCACCGAACCGCGGGAGCCAAGGAGGTGGCAATCGTCTCCGGAAAACGCTGGGCGATCATTCACGAATTGGACGGAGCACAAGAGCCGCCCCTGACCGAAATGCTCGCACGCCTTTCACCGTGCGACCTCGTCCTGATCGAAGGTTTCAAACGCGAAAATCATCCAAAGCTGGAATGTAGGCGGCAAGAAGCGCGCAATCTGACCTTCCTGGCAGCAGAAGAGCCGACCATCGTCGCTGTTGCCGCAGACCACGAGACTGAGACAGGCGATCTTCCATCGTTTGATCTCGGAGAGGTGGAGCAGATCGCCGATTTTATCGTTCGCCACACAGGTATCGGCCGGCCAGCTCGCTAGGAGAACGAACCCTCTCTTCATTGCATGGGACCAGTCACCTTTAAGGTTGCAATTTGAATAGGATCGGTGGGAATATCCGGCTTCATGTTCCGCCCGGCAGGAGGCCGGAAGCGGCAGATAATAAAATTGAGAGGAACCAGAATGCGAATTTCAAGGCGTATCGCGCTTGCACTGCCTGCGGCAGCTTTGGCTCTGGCAGTGGGCTCGGCTCATGCCCAGGACATGATGAAGCTCAAGATCGGCACCGAAGGCGCCTATCCCCCCTTCAACAACCTGACCGCAGACGGCTCTCTTGAAGGGTTTGACATCGATATCGCCAAAGCGCTTTGCGAAGAGATGAAGGCTGAATGCGAGTTCGTCACGCAGGACTGGGACGGTATTATTCCCGCGTTGCAGGCGGGCAAGTTCGACGCCATCGTGGCTTCCATGTCAATCACGGAAGAGCGCAAGAAACAGGTCGACTTCACCAACAAGTATTACAACACACCACCCGCACTGGTCGTGCCCAGGGAGTCGGATATTGCCGGCACCTCCCCGGAGGATCTGGCGGGCAAGGTCATCGGCGCACAGGGGGCGACGACCCACGCGAACTTTGCCGAAACCACCTTCGCCGATAGCGATGTGAAGGTCTATCCGACCGCGGAGGAATACAAACTCGATATGGTCAATGGACGGCTCGATGCCGTCATCGATGACATCATCGTTCTGCAAGAGTTTCTCGACAGCGACGACGGCGCCTGCTGCAAGGTTCTGGGCACACTTACCCCGCGTGAGGACATTTACGGCCCAGGGATCGGCATTGCTGTGCGTCAGGGCGAAGACGAGCTTCGCGAAAAACTGAATGCCGCCATCACAGTCATTCGCGAGAATGGAAAATACAAGGAAATCAACGACAAGTATTTCACGTTCGACGCTTACGGCGACTGAGCGTCGTTATGTCCTGATGATACTGTCACAGGCGGCCGCCTCCGGGAGTGCGGCCGCCTGAATTGCATGCGGCTCTGGTGTGAGAGCCCGAACAAAAAAATCGCCAATTCGCATCAAATGCCGGGTCAGGCGGTTCGGACAGGGGTGTTGGGAGATGGAAAGGGTCTGGACCCTTTTGAGTTTTGGGCCGGAAGGCTGGGGCGATGATATAGCCAAGGGCGTGCTTCTGACGGTTTCTTTGGCATTGGCAACGTTGCCGCTGGGACTGGCAATCGGTTTTTTCGTCGCCTTGGGAAAGCGCTCGAGCGACAAGGCCTTACGTCTTGCGGCCAACATCTATACGACGATCTTTCGCGGGTTGCCTGAGCTTTTGACGCTCTTCCTCGTTTTCTACGGCGCGCAGATTGGCCTTCAGCAGATCGTGCGGCTGTTCAATCCAGAGGCGAGCATAGAGATCAATGCTTTTGTGGCAGGCATGGTCGCGCTCGGCGCCGTGTTCTCCTCCTACGCCAGCGAAGTGTTTCTGGCCGCGTTCCGGGCCATTCCGCAGGGTCAGTATGAGGGCGGTCAGGCGATCGGTCTTTCGAACGGGCAGACCATGCGCCTCATCATCCTGCCGCAACTCCTGAGACTGGCGCTGCCTGGCCTTTCAAATCTCTGGCTCATCCTATTGAAAGACACCGCGCTCGTTTCGGTGATCGGCCTCGCCGATATCCTGCGCCAGACCGGCATTGCCGCACGCGTCACAAAGGAAGCTTTCCTGTTCTTTGGGATAGCCTGCCTGCTTTATCTCGTGTTGGCCATGCTATCCTCAATCGTGCTCGGAATGATCGAGAACTGGACCAAACGTCATGGAGTCCAGCGATGAGTGTCGAAACACAAGCAGCAGTCGAGCGTCCGCCCGTCATCAAACAGGGTTGGACGCGCGCCCGCATGATCGGCGTGGTCCTGCTTGCGATCTGGGCAGCACTAGGTCTTGCTGTTCTGGGCTTCATGATCAACAGCTGGGACCCGGACATTTTCACCCGCTACGCGCCGCGCTACCTCTCAGGCCTGTGGATCACCGTCCAGCTTGTCGTCGTTTCAGTGTTCCTGGGCGCAATCCTTTCCGTGCCCATCGCTCTTGGGCGCTCCTCGAAGAACAAGCTGGTCGGCACCCTCGCCTACGCCTATGTCTACTTTTTCCGTGGAACCCCTCTGCTCGCCCAGACCTTCCTGGTCTACTACGGCCTCGGTTCATTCAGACCGGAACTCCAGGCTGTCGGATTGTGGACGTTCTTCCGGGAAGCCTGGTACTGCGCCGTCTTCGCTTTCACGCTCAACACTGCCGCCTACCAGGCAGAGATCCTGCGCGGAGCCATCGAAAGCGTCGGCAAGGGCCAATGGGAAGCGGCGGCGGCAATGGGCCTGTCCAGATTTCAAACCGCGCGAAAAATCATCCTCCCGCAGGCGCTTATTGTCGCGCTCAGGCCCTATGGCAATGAGATCATACTGATGATCAAGGGATCGGCCATCGTCGCTATCATCACGGTCTATGACCTGATGGGCGAGACACGCCGCGCCTACGCACGCACCTTCGATTTCCAAACTTACATCTGGGCGGCGATCATCTATCTTGGCCTCGTCGAGATCCTCCGCAACGCCGTTGATTGGATCGAACGTCGAATTACCAAGCATTTGAAGCGCTGACGCGCGCAACACAGCATACAAGGGAGAAGGTTTCGAAATGGCGGAAGTCGCATTCATCGGACTCGGGGTCATGGGATATCCGATGGCCGCACATCTTCAGAACAAGGGCGGTCATGCGGTTACCGTGTACAATCGCACGGCAGCGAAGGCCGAGAGCTGGGTCAAGGAGCATGGAGGCGCGTACGCGCCGACACCGCGGGAAGCAGCGATCGACAAGGATTTCGTCTTCGCCTGTGTGGGCAATGACGACGATCTTCGCTCGGTGACGCTCGGCGAAGATGGCGCCTTCCAGAGCATGAAGCAGGGCGCGGTCTTTATCGACAACACCACAGCGTCGCCAGAGGTTGCGCGCGAGCTCGCCGACGAGGCGAAGAAGCGTGGCTTCGCTTTCATCGACGCACCCGTCTCAGGTGGACAGGCCGGTGCGGAAAATGGCGTCCTGACCGTGATGTGCGGCGGCGAAGAGGCAGTCTTTGACAAGGCCAAACCGGTGATCGAAACCTTTGCACGTATGGTTGGCCTGATGGGTCCGGCCGGCGCGGGGCAATTGACGAAAATGATCAACCAGATCTGCATCGCAGGGCTGGTGCAAGGGCTTGCCGAAGGCATTCACTTTGGCCAGAAGGCCGGACTCGATATCGAGAAAGTCGTCGACGTCATCTCCAAGGGAGCGGCCGGCTCCTGGCAGATGGAGAACCGTCACAAGACCATGAGTGAAGGGAAATACGACTTCGGCTTCGCGGTTGACTGGATGCGCAAGGATCTGGGCATTTGCCTGGCAGAGGCTGATCGCAACGGCGCCAGCCTGCCCGTCACCGCGCTGGTGGATCAGTTTTACAAGGATATACAGAAAATGGGCGGAAATCGCTGGGATACGTCGTCCTTGCTCGCCCGGCTTGCGAAATAGGAGCCGATAATGACCAGGCGATGCGCGGCATGTCTGGCAGCAGCACTTGCTGCTCTGCCCGCATCGGTCTGTTCCACTTCAACGGCTAACGGTTCCGGAATTCCCGAGCACTCGGAAGGCGTTCCTCTGATCACATGGAGCGATCTTGCCTCGCCCGCTCCTGTGGAGAAACGAAACACTCGCTCAGCCGATCTCAGAGGGCAGACTGTCAGCCTCTCCGGCTTTCTTCTAGCTGCCGACTTGGAAGGTGAGCTTGTCTATTCCTTCATCCTGGTGGCCCGCCGTGGTGCGTGCAGCCACATGCAGCAACCATCTCCCGATCAGGTCGTCCGAGTCGTTCCGTCGACCCCGTACCGGTTGAGCTCCAACTATGAGCCAGTAACAATAACCGGCTCTCTCCAGTCCGGACATGAAAAAACTCAGCTTTTCATTCTCGACGGCCCAGCGATTATAGAGTCGGCCTACACGATGCGGCGTGCAACGGTCACTCCAAACAAGAGTTCGCCGGCACAGCGGACGCCCTTCTTCGGCAATCCCTGGCATCGTGTCGTGAACGACGACGAATAGCCTGCTCAGCCACCATTGCCGCCGCCTGAATCCTTGTCCAGTACAAGATAGTCGAGCGGCAGTTCGGTCGTGTATTTGATCTGCTCCATGGCGAATGTGGATGACACATCGCGGATTTCGATCTTCGCGATCAGCTTCTTGTAAAATGCATCATAGGCGGCGATGTCCGGCACCACGACACGAAGCAGATAGTCCACCTCGCCACTCATCCGGTAAAACTCGACAACCTCGGGAAATTGCTGGATCACCTCGGAGAAACGCTTCAACCATTCGTGGCTGTGCATGTTGGTGCGGATCGAGACGAAAACGTTGACCCGGGCATTGACCCTTTCCGGATCAAGCACCGCGACGCGCCGGCGAATGACGCCTTCTTCCTCCAGCTTCTGGATACGCCTCCAGCACGGCGTGGTGGAGAGCCCGACCTTTTTTGCCACATCGGCTACGGCAAGGGTGGAATTTTCCTGCAGCAAACGCAGGATCTTGCGATCAAGGCGGTCCATAATCAACTCCGAGGAAAATGATTTCCTAAAATGACAAGAGATCGCGCTGGCAACAAGAAATTTTTTGCCCGTATCGAACGATACTCAATCGGATATTCCTCATTTTTCGGAAAGAAGCCGATGAATTTCCTCACGCAGCACCGGCAATAATTCGCGTTCAAACCAGGGATTCTTTTTTAGCCACCCTGTGTTGCGCCATGAAGGATGAGGCAGCGGCAAAACGCGGGGGCGCAGGTCCAGCGAGATCAGGCGACGCCAGTCAAGCACGGTTTCGGTCAGGGTCCTGGATTTCTCGAACCCGAGGTGCCAGGCTTGTGCATACTGCCCGATGACGAGAACAAGCTCGATCTGCGGCATTGCCGCCATCAGTTGCGCCCGCCATGCCGGTGCACACTCGCGACGGGGCGGCAGATCCCCGCCTTTGGCATCAAGACCCGGGAAGCAAAATCCCATCGGCGCAATGGCAAAGCAGGCGGGGTCATAAAATTGAGACCGCTCCACCTGAAGCCAGTCCCGCAAGCGATCCCCGGACCGATCGTCGAATGGCAGACCCGAGGCGTGGACCCGCGTCCCCGGTGCCTGCCCGGCAATGAGGATGCGAGCCTTTTTCGACCCTACCACAACAGGGCGGGGCTCATGCGGCAGAGGGGCGCCCATCGGTTGCTCGACGCAAATCCGGCAACTGCGAATTCGCGCCAGCAATGGTTCAAGTTGCGGCTTCTGCACGTCGGGCCTCTCAGGCCTTCGCGCTCGGGCGGCCGGCGACGGTGTGATACCAGCGCATCAAATGATCGAGCCCATCCGGCACTGACAGGCGTGCAAGCTTCATGAAATCGATGCTGACAAGCCCGGTAATGTCGGCGATTGAGTAAACTTCACCCGCAATGAATGGACGGTCGGCCAACGCCTTATTGAGATAGTCAAGAAATTCCAGAGCCTTGGGTTTGTTTGCTTCCCCCCATTCCGCAATCTGCGGCACTTCCCAATCCTTCATGGCCGGATGCAAATGCCGGAAGGCTTGCGCAATGGGATGAAACAGATGCATTTCAACACGGCGCTGCCACATTTCTACGGTTGCGCTGCCGAGTGCACCATTGCCGAAAAGTGCCGGCTCGGGCTGGAGCCCCTCAAAATAGCGGCATATGGCAACCGTTTCAGTCAAAACAGTCCCGTCGTCCAACTCCAGAACAGGCAGACGTTGCAGCGGGTTGAGACGTGTCAGCGTTTCAGACTTGTGCTCCATGTCGCCCATGTCGACCGGCTCGATCGGCACTTCAATCGCCTTCTCCGCAAGAAATATCCGCACGCGCCTCGGGTTGGGTGCCCGGCCACCATCATAGAGCTTCATGTTCTGCTCCCCTTACCTGAAAACCAACCCATGCCCCACTCCCAAAGGCGCCTCAATAAATCGCCGTCGCCGGTAAGTGGCTCTCCCTGATGTTGCTCTCGCCAATCGCGCGGCGCCTCGAAGCTGCCCGCCCATATGCCGTTCTGGGCCCTGCGCGCATCCGCTTCAACCGCATCATAATCGCCATAGGCCAATGCCCAGCCTGATGCTACGAGCGCCTCCCCCAGATCGGCATCCTGGACCCTACAGCGCGCGAGCAAGCGATCATAGCGATCACGCTGATAGCCCTCGCAAATGACCTCCCTACCACTCACCAGCTGGCGCAAAGCCCGAAGCGCCTCGCGCCCGCAAGCATAGTCCTTACCATCGCGGGTGCACCGTTGCTGTAATTCCGGAGCATCAATACCTTCCAGGCGAATGCGCTCGCCCGCGAGCGTCAGCGTATCGCCATCATGTACGATCACGTTACCTCTCAGCGTCTGCCCGCCAAGGCGTTGCACCCTGTCGACCAAGAGCGCAATTCCGCCCAACAACAAGAGTGTCAGCAGGATATCCGTGAAGCGAATTGATCTGCGGCCGCGGCTCCCTCTGTTTCGTCGGCCTCTCATGCTTTGAAGGGTCTCTTAATCATTCACGAATAAGTTGAGCAATGAATAGCGGGAATTCAATATCGGGTTATGGTGCCGGAAGCGTCAAAATCGGCCAACAAGTTCGCCGACAAGTTCATTGTGGACCGCACCAAGCCACATCGCAACAGCAATGTGGGGCTTGCCGTGCGGCGTACGCGCGACAGGCTGTCTCAAACTCTTGGGCCACCCGACTTCAATCGCGACATGCTGAAACTCCACGCGCGCGATATTGTCTCAAACGCCGTCAAGCCGACTTTACTCATACTGGCGATGAGCCTCGGCGGCATCTATCTTGGGCTTGATCCGATAGCCACATGTCTCTGGGCCCTCACCTGCCTTGTCTGTTATGCGCCGCTTTTCTTGCTCGCACGTCACGTGGAGCGGATGTTGGAAAACGAGATTGAAGTCACGCGCATGCGGCAATGGTTGTTTGCCGCCCATTTCATCAGCGGCCTTGGCTGGGCGTATTTCGCATATCTGTCTCTTCCTGCCAGCACATTCTCCGAACCACAAATCATGCAGGGCGCGCTTCTCCTTCTCGTCATCGCCGGGACCGCAATTGCGACGGCGACCCTGGGCGGTGCCCTGGTGGCAGCGTTCGCGCTTCCGATCTGCATGTTTGCCTTTAAAGTCAGCGAGGGCCCGACAACGGGTTCGATGATGATGTGTCTGGTTCTGGCGGCTTCGCTCCCATTTCTCGCCTACGTCGCACACCATCGAAATCGTGCCGCATTGACGCTGCTTTCGTTTCAAAGTGAGAAGAATGCGTTGGTAGGAGAGCTGGAAACTGCCAAATCCATGTCCGACGAAGCCCGCCGGCGCGCCGAGGAAGCCAATCTGGCAAAATCGCGCTTTCTCGCATCCATGAGCCATGAGCTTCGAACGCCGCTTAATGCCATTCTGGGATTCTCAGAAGTTATGGCAAACCAAGTTCTGGGACCGCTTGAGAACACCACGTATCGCGAATATGCGAACGATATTCACAGTTCCGGCAAACACCTGCTTAGTCTGATCAATGAGATACTCGATCTCTCGCGCATCGAAGCTGGGCGCTATCGGCTCAACGAAGAACCATTGTCCCTCGACGCGATTGTGGAGGATTGCTGCCGCCTGATGGAAATGAAGGCGCGTGGCAAGGACATTTCTTTCAGGATTGATGTCGAGCCCACTTTGTTGAGACTTTTTGCCGACGAACGCGCGGTTCGCCAGATCACACTCAATCTTCTGTCAAACGCGATCAAGTTCAGTCCGACGGGAAGTGCTGTCCACATCAGGGTTGGATGGACGGCAGGAGGCGGCCAATACATCGCGATAAAGGACAATGGTCCTGGCATCCCGGAGGACGAACTCGCAGTGGTGCTTTCCGCGTTCGGACAAGGTTCCATAGCCATCAAGAGCGCTGAACAGGGCACAGGCCTCGGCTTGCCTATTGTGCAGGGCCTGGCGGCTCTGCACAACGGCGTTTTCGAGCTCAATTCGAAACTTCGTTCAGGCACCGATGCCATCGTTGCCTTTCCGCGTTCGCGCGTGATGGAGGAACTCCCGGCTGTACCGACTGAGCGCAGGCGCTCAGCAAGCGGGAGTGTCTGAACCTGAATCTTGCGGAAATGGTTCGCTTAGTGCAGGCGCTTGGCGACCTCCGCGACGCCACCGGCAAGCGCGGCCGCTGACTTGACAAGCCCCGCCGCCACAGCACCTGCGCACCCCGCCTCCCCCGTAAACTGCAGCTCGAGCACTGGTTGAAGCGCAAGCTCCTCAGCCACCCATGCTTCAAACGGGTCGTGGCAGTTTGCGAGAGCGCAATGAGAAATCGCGTGCGGCGCTAATTTGTGGAGTACTGCAGCCGCCGCCAGAGCCGGCAAACCGTCCAGAATGACAGGAATGTTCTGAGCACGGGATGCAAGGATGGCGCCCGTAAGCGCGGAGATGTCCCGCCCCCCCAATCTCCGCAACACTTCGAGTGGGTCAGTCAGATGTTCGGCATGGTGTGAGAACGCTTCGGAAATAACATCCCCATCAGACTGGCTTAGCTGCGCTAACTCCCCATTCAAAAGAGTAAGAAGAATAGCCCTTGCGGCAACTGATGCCTGCTCTCCCAAAGCTCCGACGCAGAGTAGATCCCCTCCCTCGGCGGTGGCTTCCATCCCGAATGCGATCGTCGCAGCACAGGCCCGCTCGTCCAGAGAGGCATCGTTGCGCATGTCATTCGAGGGCAGATCAAGCGCCAGATCGAACACATTGAGAGAAAGGTCATTGGCCACGCACAGATGCGACACCGCGGCAGCCCCCGCTGCTACCGCATCCACTCGCGCCCGCTGCTCGGAAAGACCCGTATCGCTAAAACCATGGGTCGCCGCATAGAGTGCAACACCGGATTTGCCGATCAAGGGCGGCACTGCGCCCCGTGTGCGAGCGAGCCAGACGCCAATCTCGTGCAACCGCCCCAGCTCCTTGCCGGTGTAACCTGCTCGAGCGAATGCCTTCGACATCGCCGCGGCGGCCCCCTCGTCAGGTGCATTCAATTGCGAAAGCAGGGAGCGGACATCGTCGAAAGGCAATCCAGAAAAGGACATTGAGTTGTTTCCCGTTTGGTATCGCAAACGAGATAGCCACCAAGCGCGCCAAGCGCAATGGTACACCGACCGCTTGCGTCGATGGACATCATGCCCCATGTCTGTTGAAAATATTGGAAAGAAGATGGTCGACGTCAAATCTCCGTGCATCCTTGTTTGCTCAATCGATGTGATTTCCGGATGCTGCTTCGGTTGTGGACGCACGCGCGCTGAAATCGCAAATTGGCTCTCTATGAGTTCGCAGGAGCGCGACACGGTCATGGAGGAACTTTCTGCGCGCCTGGAACAGGTGGAACGTAGACCGCGCCGCGAAACCCGGCGCGCGCGCATCGCGCGCCAACGAATGGAGGGTCAATAGGAGCCATGCGCCTGTTCTGGTTGTTGATGTCGGCGCTTGGCGGAGGCTTGATCCTGCTGATTGCCAATCACGATTCTGGCCGGGTGTTTGGGCTTGAAAACTCGGCCTTCGCTGCCACCCTGTATCTAGGCCTCTGGGCAGCCGTCCTTATCGTGGGCTTCTTGGGGTCGGGACTGAGGATCGGAGACGTTGCAAGAACCCTCGCCTTCTGGGTTTTTCTGCTTCTGGCATTGGTGGCTGCCTATCAATACCGTTATGAACTTCAGGATTTTGCCAGTCGCGTAACGGCTGGCCTGATGCCCGGCAGCCCAATGACCACTGTCAGCAAGAACGGCCAAATCCATGTGATCGTTGAGCGATCCTCTAGCGGCCAGTTCGAGGTTATCGCAGACGTGAATGGCACCCGTCTGCGAATGCTGATCGACACGGGCGCCAGCAGCATGGTTTTGTCGGATGAAGATGCTCGCGCCGCAGGTTTCGAACCTGAGAGATTGCGCTTCGTAGTACCGGTGGCAACAGCAAATGGCACCACAGTTGTCGCCCGGGCAAGAGCTGATACGGTCAATGTAGGAGCCATTTCGCGCAATGACATCCCGATTTATATGGCACAAGCGGGGCGCCTTGACCAAAGCCTGCTCGGCATGAGCTTCATAAACACATTGAATGGCTTCGATCTGCGGGGCGACCGCATCGTTCTTCGCGACTGAGCACGGCATAAAACGGAGACAGGGTCTATTTGTAGACTGCATTCCTGGCGGATCTCGCATCGCGAGGGGCTGCACTCTGAACACGCGTTTCGACTTCCAAGTGATAGCGACGACCGACATCCCGCCATTCGTTCGCAATCAATCTGCGCAACGCACGCACACGCCTGTTCGCAAGTCGTCTTCCTTCACCTCCTTCCGCATAGACGAGACGAAGTGTCGAAGGCTCTTTTTCCAGAAGGTTGATGAGTTGTGAAACCTGGTGCTGCCACTCCGTCATGAGGTCATGTGCCCCCCGGACGAAGGCAGCATCGGTCAGGTCCACTCGCACCACGCGGCCGATTGAGGCTCCAAACATAAACTCCGATGCCTTGCCCGCCGTGAGGCGAACCACACGTGGATTTTCCGTCGTAAGGCGGTACCCGGATGGAAGCGAGCGCGGATCGAGCTTCATTATGTAATTGCTCCCGATCCGCCGATCGGGCAAATCCGCACAGGCGACATGGAAATGCCCGTGAACGTCTGCCGTGAGCAACAGGCCCTTGACCGTGGCGACCCGCACGCCAGGCAAGCCCGCCTCCCCGGCATCCTGGTATCCATTGCGGTTACGGTCGTCGAAGACCTTCCCAAGAATGTCACCACAATCGAAAACAGCTTCCACCACCACCTCAACGGTTGCTTCTGCAACTCGTGAAACGACTTCTCCAGATAGATCCTCTACCCAAGCCTGGTTTACATATTCTCCAGGCTTGGCAGCGGCGGTCACGCCCAGTTCGAGATCGATCAGAACCTCTCCTCCGGCAGGAAGGGCGACATCCTTAAATGTTAGCTTCCGCCCTTCCGCTACGGGTGTGACAGAACTGCCGTTCAACAAAGCAGAACCGCGTACAAACGTTAGCCCCGGGGGCGTCATGTCGGTGACGGTGATGGTACTGTCTGTCGAGAGGCCAAGGGACTTGACGCGGATCGTGTAAGGAACACGACCACCGCGTGCCACTTCCGCCATCGGGGTCTCATTGGCGATGGCATAGCCAGGCAGATCAACAACAGCTTCATCCTCGGGTGAGATCACCTCCTGCCCTACAGGACCTTTGCCTCTTGCAGTCGCAGTGTTCTTTCTGCCCCCTTCGATACCTTGCGCTTCGTCGATGTCACTTTGTGTCATCGTATTCGTCCCCTCGAATGTGATACTATCCCCTGCCCCCAATTCCCCAACAGCCGGTGTGAATGACGACAGTTTACCGCTACCTGGCTGTCCGTTGAAGCGAGGTCCGGGATCGGATGGAACTACATCTGTGGCGGTTACATTGCCGTCGTTTGTCACCTTGAACGTATAAGGAACGGTATCTCCCGGCTCGGCAAACTCTTCGTCGGCAGACTGAAGCTCACCATGTTTTTCCAGCGCTAGGGAGATATTTTGCGGCAACGGCGTCGGGGTTGCATCGTCAGGCTCCCTGTCTCCTTCCAAATCAACGTCAGCTGTCTCCTCAGGATCATCAGATATGTCGGAGACCGGCGTATTGTTGGGTGCAACGCCATCCGCGGTGGCGGTCGCGACGATCCCGCCAGCATCGATGTCGGCCTGAGTGATCTCGTAGGCCCCGGTCAAATCGGTTTTGTTGTCCCTTGGGAGCAGCAAGGCAATCGGAGTATTGGAGAGCGCGATTTTGTCATCCGTCACGACAATGTCCGTGAGCGTCACGTTGCCAGTATTTTCGACGCTGAAAGTATAGTTGATCAGTTGCCCCGCATCCGCCAGTCCATTGCCATTGGTATCTTCCAGCTCCCCTTGCTTGACAAAATCGTCGTCGGGATTGGGTGGGAACATTACACTGGTAGGGTTCTCGTCTACGCCTGCCGCATCACTGGAAATTTCGCTGAAAAGATTGCCGTTCTCATCCGTCCCTTCTGCGGTCGCCTGATTGGACAATTCACCCGCATCAATGTCCTCTTGTGTGAGTGTGTAGGTCAGCGTGTAAGTGGCCGTCTCCCCCTCAACCAGCGTGCCTTCGGAGGAACCGGATGACGCGGATACGAATGTCGGACCGCTGTCAGCCGTCAGGGGCGTACCGTCAGCACGCGCCAGGTTCTCTTCGCTGATCGCAACGCCGGTCAATGAACCGATACCTTGGTTCTCTACAGTCATCGTGAAGGTCAAGACATCGCCAGCTTTATCACCCTCCGAAACCGTTTTGATAATCTCAATGACCTCCGCGCCCAAGACGAAACTAATCAGGCAGTTGGAGGTGCCCTCTGCGGCAACGTCAAGGGTTTGCGAGCTCGACACGGCAGTGAAGACAAAAACAGACTGTTCCCAAGCAGTCGTATCGGGAAACATGATTGTTTCATTGGCACCGCTTGTCGTCAGCTTGAGCCCTTCACAGGCACTTGGGTGATTGCCGGCAGCCGATGCGCGTCCAATCCCATAGAGCGGAATTCGATATGTACGGCCAGGTACAAGCCCGTTGATCGTGGTGAGGATGGATTCGTAATAGTCTGGTCCGCCGATCATGGAGAGGAACGTCGTATCACCTGTTGGAACGGCCGGCAGTGGCGCGTCATCCCAGGCATAGGTTGCGCCCCACTCCTCAGGCGTCGAACAATCCGGACTGCCTTCCCCGTCCGTCCATCCGGCAGGCGTCTGACCGATACCCGGCGTACAGGGTGACGTGGGCGGAATGTCCTGCGCGTTCGTCTGCCCCACGCCAAAAGTGATGGAGCCAAAGGCAATGAGAAGAACAAGCACCATCACGCGAACTGCCAATCCCGCCCATAGGCTCATCTGCAGTTTCCAGCCGGTTATGGGGCTAAAACATCCCCTCAATGGACCAATTTTTCTTTCCCTCTGATGTTTCGACAGACCACATGTAGCCCAGCCAAAATTTTGATGGGAACTAATTGTTTTTAACACCCCGTGCTGCTCAAGTGATGTCGTCTGGTGAATTCTCAACATGACAAGCCTCATCATACCATCGTTCATGGTTCGGTTTCTGATTAGGCCTCCTGGCCAGACGCGAAACTTGAGACTGGGACACTGGTCGTTCGAACGGCAAAGGAATTTGCGAGCACTAGGGCAGGCGCACGCGGCACACGAGTTACAGAGAGGTAGCGTTACAGTTGAGGCTCTCTAATGCGCTTTCCTCTGCAGGTGCCGCAATCATTTGAACTTTTCTTGTTGGGCGGAGGGCTCCACGCTCTGAGGCTGAAATCGCGTTTCAATCGCCAGGTGATAGCCTCGCCCGGCTCGGCCCCATGCCGCAGCAATCATCCGGCGGATTTCCCGCAAGCGCTTCAGTGCCGTCCGGTTGTTATCCTCGGAACCCGTATAGATGAGGCGCAGAACGGACGGCTCCTGATCGAGCAGCACTATCATTTGATTGATTTGCCGTTCCCATTGCGGGTTCAACTTCGCGGAGCCTTGCAAAAACGCTGCGTCGGTCAGATCGAGTCGAACCACACGGCCGATTGTCGCGCCGAACAGGAACTCCGACCCCTTACCGGCTGTGAGCCTTACCACACGTGGATTCTCCGTGGTGAGACGGTAGCCGGAAGGCAATGACCGAGGATCAAGCTTCAGAATGTAGTTCGCGCCAATCCTTTGATCAGGCAGATCCGCACAGGCGACATGGAAGCGCCCTTGAGCGTCTGATGTCAGCAACAGGCCTTTTATCGTCGCGAGCCTCACCCCCGGCAGACCTGGCTCGTTTTCCTCCTGGTATCCATTCCGGTTCCTGTCATCGAACACCTTTCCGATGATGTCGCCGCAATCGAAAACAGCTTCGACAACCACCTCTACGACTGCCGTTGCAATACGGGAAGCAACGCCTCCTTCCGTCGTTTCCACCCAGGCCTTGTTTACGTACTCTCCAGGCTTGGCGGCTCCAGTCACGACGAGGTCGAGCTCAACAATTGCCGCTTCGTCAGGGGATAGTGTGACGTTTTCGAATGTCAGTCTGCGGCCTTCGACCAATGGCTCTGCAGCATTGCCGTTCAGCTTCGCGCTTCCACGGGCGAATGTCAGCCCCGCCGGTGTCATGTCGATGATTTTGACAGCGCTGCCGCCGGCAGACCCAAGCTGCTTCACGGTGATCGTGTAGGGAACCCGATCACCACGCCGCACCTCCGCCAGCGGTGTCGTTTTGCCAACAGCGTAGCCCGGCAACACCACGGTAGCCCCTGCAACCGGTGAGAAGACTTCCCGCCCATCCGCCCCACGGCCGGAGGCTTTTGCAGAGTTTTGAATGCCGTTTTCAAGACCCTCCGCTGCATCAATGTCGCGCTGAGTGAGTGTGTATGTCGCGGTGAAGGTCTTGGTTTCTCCTGCAGCAAGATCCGCACTGGCTGGAGAGAAAGGCGTGAAACTCCCACTGCCCGGCTGCCCGTCAAATCGTGGTCCTGGATCCTCAGGTCTGACACCCGAGACGGTCACGTTGCCTTCGTTGGTCGCAGTCAACGTGTATAGGATGGTATCGCCAGGTCTAGCGAGCCGTCCGGCGCCCCCCTTTAATACACCTGACTTCTTCAGTCCAAGTGCACTGACCTGCAGTAGCGGAGTGTAGTTGGGATCATCCGGCTCCCCATCGCCATCGAGATCCTCATCTGATGTGTTATTCGGGTCATCGGACGTATCCGAAACCACCGTACCATCTCGGGTGCTACCGCTTATCCTGGTCGTAGCGGCAACACCGCCAGCGTCGATATCAGCCTGCGTTATAGGGTAGGAAACCTCCGGTAGGGAATCCACTTGCGCCCCCGGCTTGAGAGCTGGAATTAAGCCACTGTAGACAGATGCGGCTCTCGCCGCCGGGCGGACTCCGGACTTTTTCCAATCGATCGAATCGATCGCGAGGTCCTCCAACGTTGTATTGCCAGTGTTGCGAACCGAGAATGAATACTGAATGGGTTCACCTGGATCTGGAAATCCGTTTGAGTTTGTGTCGATCCATTCTCCTGAAAGCTCAAGCTCTAAGGACGGGACTATCTCGAAAGGTATGGTCGTTGCATCGCCGGGTCGCCCCCCCGGCGGTCGAGCATGTCTGACCACGTCTTCGCCCTTGGGATTTTGAGCTACGGCGGCCGCATTGTTCGAAAACGAGCCTTCATCAATGTCTTCTTGAGTGATGACATGCTCGCCTGTGACGTTGGAATCACTCTGCCCCGGCGCCAACGACGCTATAGGGCTGTTTTTGATCTCCGCTTTGTCGTCAGTTACCGCGATGTTGCTGAGTGTGACATTGCCCGTGTTCAGAGCGGTGAATGTGTATTCGATTACCTCACCAGCATCGGCAAATCCGTTTCCGTTGGCATCGATATGCTCTGCTTTCTTGACAAGATCGTAGTCAGACACGGTTGCCAGGCCGCCAGGTGGCGGTGTGGGCTCGCCTGCTTCTCCGCCTGGAGGACGCGACTGCTTGGATAGGCGATCTCCATTGGGCAACTTGGCGTTCGAGGTGGCAAGGTTATCGAGATCACCGGCATCGATATCTGACTGGGTGACCTCATAGGTGCCGGATATGCTTTCTTCGTCCTTCTGGCCTGGAGCGAGAGGCCCGGCCACCGGGCTGCCTTCCACCCTGGCCCGCGAATCCGTTACCACGATGTCGGTGAGCGAAACATTCCCCGTGTTTTCAACGGTGAACCTATACCTGATCACCTCACCAGCATCGATCAAACCGTTTCCATTCGCATCCTCATGTTCCGATTGCTTGACGAAATCGTAGTCGCCCTCCAGGAGCGTTTCGACGCGTGTTGCCTCCCCTTCCCGACCACCTGGGGGGCGCGATTGCTTATCGAAATCCTCGCCGTCCGGTCCCTTCGCAGTCGCCAGCGCGACATTGTCTATGCTGCCCGCAGCCAGATCTTCTTCGGTGATCTCGTGAACTCCCTTGACCGAATCCGAGTCAACTTGCCCTGGCGCCAAGGAAGCAATCGGACTTCCTGATATCTCGGCGTTCGGGTCCGATATGTCCACATTGGTCAAAGTCGTGTTGCCGGTGTTTGCCACCGTGAAATCGTACTTGATCTCCTCACCAACATCAGCTCGACCGTTACCATTCGCATCGTCGTGCACCGCGCTTTTGACCACATCATAATCGGTTTCCTGCTCCAAGCCCCCAGGCGGTCTGGTGGGGTCGCCGGCATCGCCCCCAGGCGGACGGGATTGCTTCGTGACGTCGTCGCCGGTCGGCAGCTTTGCGGTTGAATCGGCAACGTTGTCGAGATCACCAGCATCAACATCATCCTGTGTTACGACGTAGGTGCCTTTGACACTTTCCTCGTCTTTAGCACCGGGCTCCAGCGGTCCCGCTAGCGGGCTGCCTTCAATCGTCGCTCGAGAATCCGTAACCACAATATCCGTCAGCGGAACATTGCCGGTGTTCTCCACGATGAACTTGTAGCTGATCGTTTCGCCGGCATCGATCCGCCCATTACCATTTGCGTCTACGTGCTCTGCCTCCTTTACGAAGTCGTAGTCACCTTCCATTGGGGTTTCGATGCTTGTGGGATCTCCCGGGTTGCCGTTCGGTGCCCGAGATTTTGCGGTGACGTCTTGACCGTCTGGCCCTTTCGCTGAACCTGAAGCGAGATTGTCGATCTTCCCTTCGATCAGGTCCGCTTCGGTGACCGTGTAGTATCCCTTCACGGTTTCGCTGTCGCTTGCCCCTGGAGCTATGGAGAGAATTGGATTTCCCTCGATTCTCACCTTTGAATCGGTGACCTCGATGTCGGTAAGCGTCGCGCCACCGGTATTTTCAACTGTGAAGTCGTAAACGATCTCCTCGCCGATATCGACTTTGCCATTTCCGTTGGCGTCAACATGTCTGGCTGCCTTGATAATCGACATCGAGGCTTCAAGGTCGGTGTCGGTATCACTGTTGTCTTCTGGAGAATTGTCGATGATCGTGTCAGGAAGATTGAGCGTCGCCGTGTTGATCAAATCTCCCGAATGATCCGCTGGGATTGAAATCGTCAGATTATACGTGACCACGCCCCCCACCGGAAGACTGGCGGTCTGATTGTCAAGCGCGCCTGTTCCGCTTGCCGCGTCACACACGCCGTCGTTTAATCCGAAACAGGTCCAGTTCGCTCCGGTGACCCCTGCTGGCAACGGGTCATCCACCCCAATGTCGGTAGCCCCGAATGGACCGTTGTTGACCACTGTTATGGCGTAGGTCACGTCCTCCCCGGGGAGGTAAGCCTCCTTCCCATCCGTTTTGGAAATGGCGATGTCCGCTGGAAAGCTGAGTATTGTTGTCGCGCACTTCATGCCGTCGTTGATTGACGAACCCGGGGAGTTGGAAATGCGGGTTGCGCGCCCGGTAGCAGTATCAAACTCGAAAAAGCCCTCTCCGCTATTTCCGGAGCCATAGACGGTATTTGGTGTGCCGAACATGCACCGAAGAGGCTGCTCGCAGCAAGCCCTGTATCACCAATATTTTTAACCGCCCCGGTCACCGGGTTGATGGAAATCAGTTGGCGCGAGTCACCTTCTTTGGCGTAAAGAAGCCCGTTGGACCACGCCAGATCCGTAAGAAACACACTTCTAGTTAGAGGTATTCTGATTGCTGATGCTGAAGAGATATCTACTTTGTATAAACTGTTATCATGAGTTCTACTATATATATAGTAAGAGCCATCATCAGATATATCTCCCGTATTCGCCTTAAAACCCGACGGTAGACCGGTAATAGTTCCAATATTTTGAGCCTGAGCGTTAGAACCAATTCTATAAAGGGTTGGCGAATTATTATTTACAGCATACCCGTAATTGTCCAACGGGTTGTAAGCCGTTGCGTTATAGGTGAAGGACACGCTCCCCAGGTTCACAAATGTGAAAGGGTTCGTGGACGTATCGATTGCATTCAAGCTGGTCTGCGTTCCCTGAGACAACCACATGCGAGAATCGCACGTTCCAAAATCAGGCAAAGTTTGAGCGCCGGCGCCCCCTCCTGATATTCCAGGAAAGCCCCCCAGGAAGGCGCCCCCCCAAAAGCAGACCACTGAAAAGAACTTCATAAAATCAAATATTGATGATCTAATAATTTTTATCATATTTTATTTCCCAAAATTAGGGAAAAACTATTTAATAATAAATTTATATTAAAATAATCTTCTAACTCATCTCCGTACATGGAAGTTTCAGCAGTCCTCGCTCAGCCTTCCATCACATGGGCTCGTGAAAACACCCAAATTTCAAAAGCGGAAGTCTCTCGTCTCTTTATCCTTTAGGTCACTTCATGCACGAGCATCACGAGGGAGACAGAGACCGTTTGTACGTTTTTGGAGACCGCCCCTGAAACACCCGGCTTGACTTTCCGCGCGTACCCTTTATGTGTCCGCCAGACTCTTTAAGCGCTGGTGGAGAGATTCTGCTTTTGCGCAACCGACAAACCACCAGAAACGGACGACAGACATGGCGAAGGCCACGACCATCAAGATCAAGCTGCAGTCTACGGCTGACACGGGCTTCTTCTACGTCACGAAGAAGAACAGCCGCACGATGACCGACAAGATGACCAAGCGGAAGTATGACCCCATTGCCAAGAAGCATGTGGAGTTCAAGGAAACCAAGATCAAATAGATCCGTTTTCACCGCATTCTATCGGAACGCCGCCTTCGGGCGGCGTTTTTTTTTGAGACAGCAACATTTGTGCGGCCCCGAAGATGCGCGCTGCAAAGTGTTTTTCAGCTACGCCGTAGCCAGTCGTCTGGATTTTCTGAAAATTAGGGCCGGAAGAAAAAGGGGGCCGGTCGGCAAACTGGCAGCGGTACGAGGAGGCCACTATGAACCAGCGCCGGCCGGCCGACCCCACGGACCCAGGAGATGCGGCGGACCTGAGCATCATGGGGTATTCTGAAGCGGCGGCCCGACAATAACGCCGAGATATGAAGCCCGCCCCTTTCGGCCGAGATTTGCGCAGGGTGGTCAGAAAATCAACACTTACTTAACCATTCCCGCCAACTCCCTGACGTTAGGGTTAAATATGGGGCGGATGCGGCGCTCCGTCAGCCCCCAAAATTGGTGGAGTGCTTCATCACTCTTTCGTGCTTGTGCCGTAACCGAGCCCCACCATGGATTACTGCGACTGCGGAGAACGGCCGCATGATTGCAAGCCCGTGTTCGTTGCGGTTCAAACAGGCGCGGTGGTAAGTGCCAAATTCAGGCTGCGGACGCCACAACGCGGTTACGGCCTTTGCTCTTCGCATCATAAAGCGCAATGTCCGCGCGCTTTATCAGTTCGGCCGGATCAACGTTGCCGTTCCTGCAGCCGACAACCCCCACGCTGGTCGTAACGGCAATCGCATTCTTGCCTCTGTCGACCGTGAAGGGCTCACTGGCAATGGCGGCGCGCAAACGCTCGGCCACCTTCTCCGCCATGTCGCGTTCGGTATCTGGCATCACCACAACAAACTCTTCGCCCCCGAAGCGGCAAATCAAATCGATACCACGGATGTTCTGACGTAATCGGTCGGCAAACTCGCGCAGCACATCGTCACCGCTGGGGTGACCCCAACGGTCGTTGATCACCTTGAACCGGTCTATATCGACCATCATCACCGATAGGGGGCGTCGCCGGGCGACAGCGCGCGCCAGAAGCTTTGGCAGATGCGTGTCCAGATAGCGGCGATTGTAAAGTCCTGTCAGCGGGTCAGTGACCGCCATTCGAAAACTCTGGCTGACACTTGAGCGCAGGCGGTCGTTGTAGCGCTTGCGTCGCAGCTGTGTGCGCAGACGCGCCTGCAACTCCTGTTCGTCGATGGGACGAACGATGTAATCGTTCACGCCCAGTTCCAGCGCCCTGGAAATCAGTGTTTCCTCATTCCTATCAACCACCAGCATCACCGGCAGAAGTCGGGTGCGGTCCAGCGCCCGCAACTGAGCACAAAGCCGCAGCGGATCGTAAGAAGCGTAACTGGAGGTAACGAGAACGCATTCATAACCGCCTTCTGCCGCTCGAAACAAACCCGCCTGCGGATCGTCCTCGACGTCGAGTGAAAAGCGTTCCTGCAACATGCCGGAAATCGCTGCAGAAGACCGGGCATCTTCGTCAATCAACAGAACAGTAGGCAGGCCGCGCCGGTCCCCCTCCAACCCCGGTGCAAACCCCAGATTGTCGATCGTCTCGGTGCGCAGACGCAATTCATCCGTAAGCATTTTCAGACGAACAAGGCTTTTGACCCTTGTGACCAGCTGGAGATCGTCGACCGGCTTCGACAGGAAGTCGTCAGCACCGGCTTGTAGACCTCGCACCCGGTCCGGTGTTTCACCCAACGTTGTCAGCATGACAACCGGTATGTGTTGGGTGGCATTGTCTGATTTCAGCCTGCTACAAACCTCGAATCCGTCCATTTCCGGCATCATGACGTCCAGCAGGACGACGTCCACTTTTCCATCAGCGCAGATTTTGAGCGCCTCTGCGCCGCTATAGGCACAGACGACGTCGAAATACTCCGCCATAAGCCGGCTTTCGAGCAGTTTCACATTGGAAGCGACGTCGTCGACAACCAGAACGCGCGCGGTCATGGCCGGCTCCTCACGAATGTCTTCGGGAAGCCATCCAAGACATCAGGCATCCCCCAGATAGGATTTGATCGTTTCTATGAAACTCGGCACGGAAATGGGTTTCGAGATATAGGCCTCGCAGCCGCCCTGGCGAATACGCTCCTCATCGCCTTTCATTGCGAAGGCCGTCACCGCAATTACGGGGATCGTATGGAGATCATCGTCCTGTTTGAGCCATTTCGTGACCTCAAGGCCCGAAACCTCCGGCAACTGAATATCCATCAGAATTAGATCGGGGCGATGCTCACGGGCGAGGTCCAGAGCATGCAGCCCGTCGCGGGTCCGCACGGTGTCATAACCGCTTGCCTCGATAAGATCGCGAAAGAGCTTCATGTTGAGCTCATTGTCTTCGACGATCATGACCTTCTTCGACATTTCACCCCGTCCCACTCAACCCCGCATCGCCGCTTGGCACCTGCCCTCGTCGACACCGTACCAAATCGCGAAATTTCGGGCACTACCCTTGCACGATTTGATTTATGAATCGGTAATGGGCGCCTGCGAATCGTAGCTTTACAGCATAGCGGCCCAGGCTTGGTGCGCAATTCGTCTGATCGAACGGCCACAAAGGCTTTTGATGTCCAATGGAGAAGGTCCACCATGCAACGAGAGGAAGCCGAGACTATTGCCGTTTCCGCCCTGGCATTTATAGCGGCAGATGATCAGCTCCTCCCCCGGTTTCTCTCACTCACCGGCATCGAGGCAAATCAAATTCGCGCAGCGGCTGCCGAACCGGGGTTTTTGAACGGGGTTCTGCAGTTCATCCTCGCGCATGAACCGACACTGCTCCGTTTTTCCGAGGAGAGTGGCATCGCGCCTGAGGTCGTCGCGCGCGCGCCGACCTTCCTGCCTCATGGCCACACATCCTACGACATCCAGCCTTGATACGATTTTGGACGGAATACATGACCATTGATCCTGAGACCTCCAGGCAGATTGACGAGCTATCCCTGAGCAATGATCCACTGCTTGTGCTCGATGTCGACGACGTGGTCCTGGAGTTCATCAGACCGTTTCCGGAATATCTGCGCACCCGAGGCTTCGAACTCAAGCTCGAGAATTTTGGCCTGAACGGGAACATCGTTGACCTTTCCTCCGGTGATCGCGCCACTGACAAAGCGGTCTCACAGCTCGTCGATGCCTTTTTCGAGGTCCAGCATGATTGGCAGAAACTCGCCGAAAATGCCTCCGAAACCATCGCACGTCTGTCCAAAGCAAGTCAGGTTGTCCTTCTGACCGCCATGCCGCACCGCTATCGGCAGACACGGCGAACATTGCTCGATCAACTCGAAATGCACTATCCGCTGCTGACGACTGAACGCGCCAAGGGTCCTGCAATCAAGCGCCTGCGTGGAGATCAACTCCGCCCCGTCGCCTTCGTTGATGACATGTATTACAATCTCGTCTCCGTGCGCGACACGGTTGAGGATGCTCATCTTTTTCATCTCATGGCCGACAATTCCGTCCGCGCGCTCATGCCGCCAATCCCCGAGGGCATTACGGTGGTGGAACACTGGAAAGAAGCCGGTGAAAAGATCGCGCGCGCGCTCAACCTTTAGCTGACCGTCTCACCGCCGTCGATTAGGCGGGAAACCGCGCATGGTAATGCCGGTAAACGCTACAGTGTCATAGGGTCAAGCGCATGAGTGGGCGCCCCACCTTGCGCTCGAGAACCGTCTTGAAACCCGCCTTTTCAAAAACCCGCGTCGCCCCCACGAAAAGGCCGATGGAGCGCGCATCCTTGGAGCATGTGATTGGACAGGCTTCCAGAATGCGGGCACCTTCATGACGGGCATAGTCGATCCCCGCTGCCACAAGCTGGTGCGACAGCCCCTTCCGGCGCACAGAAGGCCTGAGAAAAAAACAGGACACTGCCCAGACCCCAGGATCCCCGGCATCGCCATCCTCCACCGGTGCTGATACCCTACCCTTGTTGTTCCACTCCGGAATGTCCGCGCGCGGACCGATCTGCATCCAGCCATCCGCACGGCCGCTCTCGATCAACAGCAGCCCGGGCGGCGGGCCGGTCTCGATCCGAGCCTTGATGTGATCCTTGTTACGCTCGCGATTGTTCTCGCGCCTTACCGCAGGCGGCAACCGAAAATGCGTGCACCAACACCCGTAGCAGGCGCCCTGCTTACCAAACAGATCCTCGAATATCAGCCACAGATCCGACGTCAGAGGTGCAACTTCATGGGTCACCCAATACACCTCCACGCCGCAGCTTGTGCTGCGCCAGCGTTTCCAGTAATATGCATGTTCACTTTATGTTCACATGATCCGCCATGCCTGTCAACGCCCTCCCGCACGGCCTTTGCCGTGACTGCCTCAGTCCGGCGCAGACGGCGTCCAGGCGGTGCCGGTCGTGCGGCAGTCCACGTATGCTCGTCCATGCGGAACTGGACGCCCTTTCCCTCGCACATATCGATTGCGACGCCTTCTACGCCGCTGTTGAAAAGCGTGACAATCCTGCGTTGCGTAACAGACCCGTCATCATTGGCGGCGGAAAACGGGGAGTGGTGTCCACGGCCTGTTACATCGCCAGGATCAACGGTGTGCACTCAGCCATGCCCATGTTCAAAGCGCTTGAGGCCTGTCCGGAAGCAGTCGTTATCAAGCCAGATATGGAGAAATATGTACGCGTCGGACGCCAGGTGCGCTCGATGATGGAAGCGCTCACTCCGATGGTGGAGCCGATCTCGATTGACGAGGCCTTTCTGGATCTTTCCGGCACAGAAAAACTTCACGGTGCTCCACCCGCACTGGTGCTCGCACGGTTTGCTCGCCAAGTGGAAGAAGAAGCCGGGATCACCGTTTCGGTTGGGCTGTCCTATTGCAAATTTCTGGCCAAGGTTGCCTCCGACCTGGACAAACCGAAGGGCTTCTCGGTCATTGGAAAAGCAGAAGCTTTTTCCTTCCTTTCGCAAAAGCCTGTCACCCTCATCTGGGGTGTGGGCAAGGCTTTTGCCGCAACATTGGCGCGGGACGGACTTAAAACCATCGGACAGCTACAGACCATGGAGCGTGGCGACCTCATGCGCCGCTATGGCACCATGGGAGATCGTCTTTATCATCTGTCGCGCGGACTGGACGCCCGTATCGTAAAGCCGCGCGGTGAGGCCAAGAGTGTTTCTTCGGAAACCACGTTCAATACCGATCTTTCAAGCGCTGAAGATCTGGTTCCGGTGCTGCGCGCACTGTCAGAGCGAGTATCAACACGTCTCAAGAAAGCAGACATTGCAGGGCGTACGATTGTCCTGAAACTCAAAACCACCGATTTCCGTATTCGAACGCGCAACCGGCAATTGGGAGACCCTACCCGCCTGGCCGACCGGATTTTTCATACGGGGCTGGACCTGCTGAAGCGGGAGATTGACGGCACGCGCTTTCGTCTCCTCGGCATCGGTGTGAGCGACCTTACGGATGCAGGCAAGGCCGATCCTCCCGATCTGGTGGACCGTCTCTCTCACAAACGCGCGCTTGCAGAAGGCGCGATGGACAGTCTTCGTGAAAAATTCGGCAAACAGGCCGTGGAAACCGGCTACACATTCGGTCACGGTCGCGCAGGCCGTCCGCAGCGCGATGAAGAAACCTGACCGCTGGCAGACATGTGCACCAGCCCCTGCTCAGCCGTCGGGAAGGAAAGCTGTCGGAACTTAGACGAGTTCGACCTCGACGACGCCCGGCACAGCCCGCATCGCGGCTGCTATCTGCGGCGATATGCGGTATCGGTTGGGCAGACCAACCTCGATCTCGCCCTGCCCGCCTTCCTTGATGACGACGAGGCTGACCTGGGCGTCACCGCGCTGTGTCAGTTGCGATGAGATTGCGGCCAACGGCTTCGGGTCGCGCAGATAGATGCGCAACGCCTTCTGCATGCGGCAGGCCTCTTCCTCCAGGGACTGCACGGCCTGGATGCGAAGATTGACGCCTTCCGGCCTATTCTCTGCGCCCACCATGATCACCACTGAGGAGCCTGCTTCCAGAAGGTCGCGGTACTGCGCCAGTGCCTCGGAGAACAACACCGCCTCATACTGTCCCGTAGCGTCGGAAAGCTGGATGATGCCCATCTTGTTGCCGGTGCGCGTGCGCCGTTCCTGTTTAGACGTAACGGTGCCGGCAAGGCGGCCGGCACTGGCACCACGCTTCACGGCAGCCTGGAAATCCCCCCAGTTCTGCACCCGCATCTTTTCCAGAATCTCTGCATATTCATCCAGCGGATGCGCCGAGAGATAACAGCCGACAACCTGGAACTCGCGGTGAAGTTTGTCGGCAGCCGGCCATGGCTCGACCGTCGGCAGGTGTATTGTCTGTGGCTCGCCGCCACCCGACATCCCGAAAATGTCGCCCTGCCCCATGGCGGCATCTTCCGCAGCGCGTGCTGCCATGCCCATCAATCGGTCGATGCCGCCAAAGAGAGCCGCGCGGTCGTGTCCGAAACAGTCGAAGGCACCGGCCTGGATGAGACTTTCGAAGACGCGCTTTCCAACAATCTTCGGGTCAATGCGGGCGCAGAAATCCTCAAGGCTCTCGAACTGCTTCTCGTTGCGTTTTTCGACGATGTGCTCGACCGCAGCGTCGCCAACGCCCTTGATCGCGGCCAGGGCATAATAAATCCTGTTCTCGCCCACTTCGAACGGGCGATGCGATGTCAGAACCGAAGGCGAAACCACTTCAATGCCGAGCCGCATGGCGTCGCGGCGGAAGTCGTTGAGCTTGTCCGTATTGGCCATGTCGTAGGTCATGGACGCGGCCAGGAACTCGACCGGGTAATGCGCCTTCAGATAGGCCGTCTGATAAGAGACGATGGCATAGGCGGCCGCATGCGACTTGTTGAAGCCGTAGTCGGCGAACTTGGCCAGAAGGTCGAAAATGAAATCGGCCCCCTGTTTGCTCACGCCCCGCTCGGTGGCACCATCAACGAAGATGCTCCGCTGCTTTTCCATCTCCGAGCGGATCTTCTTGCCCATGGCACGACGCAGAAGATCGGCCTGTCCGAGCGTGTAGCCGGCGAGCTCCTGCGCGATCTGCATCACCTGCTCCTGGTAGACGATGACACCCTGCGTCTCCTTCACCAGATGGTCGATCTTGGGATGGATCGAGGCGATTTCCTCTTCGCCGTGCTTGCGCGCATTGTAGGTCGGGATGTTCTCCATCGGACCTGGACGGTAAAGCGCCACAAGCGCGATGATGTCCTCGATCCGGTCCGGCTTCATGCCGATCAGCGCCTTGCGCATGCCCGCCGATTCCACCTGGAACACGCCGACCGTCTCACCGCGCGAGAGCATGGCATAGGTGTCCGGATCATCGAGCGGAATGCGCGACAGATCGATCTCGATCCCGCGCCGGCGGATGAGCTTCACCGCCGTTTCCAGAACAGTCAGTGTCTTGAGGCCAAGAAAGTCGAACTTCACCAGTCCCGCCTGCTCGACCCATTTCATGTTGAACTGGGTGACCGGCATGTCGGACCGCGGGTCTCGATACATCGGCACCAGTTCCGACAGCGGCCGGTCACCGATCACGATGCCGGCGGCGTGCGTCGAGGCGTGGCGGTAAAGGCCCTCAAGTTTCTGGGCATAGTCGAGAAGCGTACCGACAATCGGCTCCTTCTCCACCTCCTCGGCAAAGCGCGGCTCGTCCTCGATCGCCTTGGGCAGCGGGGTGGGATTGGCTGGATTGGACGGCACCATCTTGCACAGGCGGTCCACCTGCCCATAGGGCATCTGCAGCACGCGCCCCACATCGCGCAGTACAGCACGGGCCTGCAGCGTACCGAAGGTGATGATCTGCCCCACCTGATCGCGGCCATACTTCTCCTGCACGTAGCGGATCACCTCCTCGCGGCGGTCCTGGCAAAAGTCGATATCAAAGTCGGGCATCGACACGCGGTCTGGATTGAGAAAGCGCTCGAACAGCAGCGAGAAGCGCAGCGGATCCACATCCGTAATCGTCAACGCATAGGCCACCAGCGAGCCGGCACCCGAACCACGCCCCGGCCCCACCGGAATATCCTGAGCCTTTGCCCATTTGATGAAATCGGCAACGATCAGGAAGTAGCCAGGGAATTTCATCCGTTCGATGATGCCGAGCTCGTAGTCAAGCCGCTCGACATAAGTCTCGCGCGTGTAACCTTCCGCCAACCCCTGTGTTTCAAGCCGATGCTGCAGCCCCTCATGGGCCTGCCGCCGCAACTCGTCGGCTTCTGCCTGAAGAGCAGCTTCCGCATCGGCGGCGTCCGCGCCCGTAAAGCGTGGCAGAATCGGCGGATGCGTTTGCGTGAAATAGGAACAGCGCCGGGCAATCTCGATTGTGTTGTCGATGGCCTCGGGCAGATCGGAAAAAAGCCGTGCCATTTCGGCCTGGCTCTTGAGGTAATTGTCCGGAGTGAGTTGCCGGCGGTCATCCATGGCGATGACCGCCCCTTCCGCGATGGCGATCAGCGCGTCATGGGCTTCATAATCGTCGCGGGCGGGAAAAAATGCCTCATTGGTGGCAACCAACGGCAGTTCATGCCTGTAAGCAAGCTCGACCGTGGCCGCTTCCAAAGCTCGGTCGTATCCCTCAAACCGCTCCAACTCCACATAGAGGCGATTTCCGAAACAGTTTCTGAGAAACAGCAGCCGCTGCTCGGCCACCTCCGGACGGTCAGCCTTCAGCGCCGCACCGACCGGTCCGCGCGGGCCTCCGGTCAGGCAGATAATCCCTTCGGCCAGCTCGGACAACCATGCCGTGGTGATATGGGTGGCTTCCCCCGGTTCGTTCTCCAGATAAGCACGGCTCACCAATCGGACGAGATTGGCGTAACCAAGTTCTGTCGCCGCGATCAGAACCAGCGGTTCATACTGCGTTCCACCAGATTTTCGGCCATTGCCGCGCCGTGCCTCGGCCAGAGCATCCTCGAATGCACAATCGAGTTGGCATCCGACGATCGGTTGCAGTCCTTCCTTGGAAGCCTTCTGCGAAAATTCCAGCGCCCCGAACAGATTGTTGGTGTCCGTGATGGCGATTGCCGGCGCTTCGTCCTTCAACGCGTGGCCAATGATCTTTCCAAGCGGAAGCGCGCCTTCGAGAAGCGAATAGGCCGAGTGCACCCTCAGATGAATGAAGGGCCGCTCGGGCCTGTTTCTCTCACGCTCTGCTGCCGCAAAGATCGGATCGCGCAAACGTCGGTCGCTCGCCATGAATTGATGCCGCTCGGTATATGAAGACTCAGGCTGTCATTGTTCCGCATCCAGCGGAACGGGTAAAGGCCCGCGCGCGAGCATCGCACGGCTTTCTGGGATCAAGCCGCAGGTTCGACTTCCAAAACCCGGTCAATCGCCGACGCAAGTTCGCTGGGCTTTTCAACGACAGACACCGCACCCGCCTCTTCGAGTTCGGTCCTGTCACCAAACCCCCACAACACACCGATTGTCGGAACTCCATTGGCTTTGCCCCCGGCGATATCGTGAAGACGGTCTCCGATCATCACGGCCTTTGATGGATCGATGGGTTCGTTCGACAGAATATGCCTGATCAGGTGGGCCTTGTTTGAATTGGTTCCATCGGGCGCGGAGCCATGAATGGCATGAAAATATTCTGAAAGGCCGAAATGGACGATGATATCCCTGCTGTAGCTCTCCATCTTCGATGTCGCTACGGACAGAAAATACCCTGCATCCACGCAATGGATAAGGGCATCCTTGATCCCGGGAATAAGTTCGTTCTCGAACTTTCCGACTTCCTGATAGCGCTCACGATAGTGGCCGACCGCTTCCCAGATCCGCGCTTCGTCATCCGTTTCCAGGAAGGCTGCGAAGGTCACTTGCAGAGGCGGCCCGATGTGAGAACGGATGGCATCATCGTCAGGAGCGGCTCGTCCCATTTTTTGCATCGCGTGGCGGATGCCATTTGAAATTCCGGTAAACGGGTTCGTCAACGTACCATCGAGATCGAACAGCGCCGCTGCCCGCTTTGTGTTCTCCGCCATTCGGAAAAAAACTCCTATTCGAATTCCATGATGACCGCGTCCACGGCAAGACTATCGCCCGGCGCTGCATTGATCTTGGAGACGGTAGCATCTCGCTCCGCACGCAAGACATTTTCCATTTTCATCGCCTCAACGACAGCAAGCGTCTCGCCCGACTTCACCTCCTGCCCCTCCGAAACGGCGACGGAGACGACCAACCCCGGCATGGGACAGAGCAACATTTTGGACGTGTCCGGTGCTTCGCGCACCGGCATCAGTCGATCCAGTTCGGCAATGCGCGGCAGCATGACACGAACATCTGCAGACACCCCCTGCCAGGCGAGGCGCACGCCATTCAATATGGGGCGCACCTGAACCGCAACAGTGCGACCATTCACCTCTCCCTCCCAGACCGCTTCGCCCGGTCTCCAGGAGGAGCGCACTGTCTGCGGATCGGCGCCGTCGATTTGAATGTCCATTTCCAGCGGGATCGAGATCATACCCTCGACAACGCTGACGGAAAGGTAGTCGTCCTCCAGCCGCACAAGCCAGTCGCGCTTCAGTTCGCCCGAATGCGGGGCCAGGCGACCGGTCAGCCGGTCCAGCCGCTCGCGCCGCAGAAGCTCGACAGCCAGCGCTACGGCGGCAAGCACCGTGCGCTCGCCCGTCGTGGGCGCAGGAGGAGCAAAGCCGTCAGGAAACTCCTCTGCGATAAAACCCGTGGACAACCGCCCTTCGCGCCAGCGCGGATGGCTCATCAGGGCGGAAAGGAAGGGTATGTTGTGCTCGATCCCATCGATCACAAAACGGTCGAGCGCCTCCCCCATGGCATTGATCGCATCGAGACGCTCCGGCGCCCAGGTACACAGTTTTGCGATCATGGGATCATAGAACATCGAGATTTCGGAGCCTTCGGTGACACCGGTATCATTGCGCAGCACCGCATCCCCGAAACGCCCTTCCTGAGGCGGACGATACCGTGTGAGCCGGCCGATGGAAGGCAGGAAATTGCGCACCGGATCCTCGGCATAGATGCGGCTTTCGATCGCCCAGCCATTGAGCTTGACGTCGGCCTGCTTGAAGGAAAGCGCCTCTCCCGCCGCCACCCGCAGCATCTGCTCCACCAGGTCAATCCCCGTGACAAGTTCGGTGACCGGATGCTCCACCTGAAGGCGCGTGTTCATTTCCAGAAAGTAGAAGTTGCGGTTCTTGTCGACGATAAACTCGACCGTGCCAGCACTCTGATAATCAACGGCTTTTGCGAGCGCCACCGATTGGGCGCCCATGGCAACGCGGGTTTCCGCATCAAGAAAGGGTGATGGCGCTTCCTCCACCACTTTCTGATTGCGGCGCTGAATGGAGCATTCGCGCTCGCCCAAATAGAGGCAGTTACCATGCGCGTCGGCCAACACCTGAATTTCGATGTGCCGCGGCTCCTCGACGAATTTTTCGATAAAAATCCGGTCATCGCCGAAGGATGACGCCGCCTCCGATTTGGAGCGCTCGAACCCCTCGCGCGCCTCATCATCGTTCCACGCGATCCGCATGCCCTTGCCACCGCCGCCAGCCGATGCCTTGATCATCACCGGATAACCGATCTCACCGGCAATCGTCACCGCATGCTCGGCATCGTCGATCAGTCCCATGAAACCGGGAACGGTTGAAACCCCGGCTTCCGCAGCGATCTTCTTGGACGTGATCTTGTCGCCCATGGCCTGAATGGCCTTTGGCTTGGGACCTATGAAGACAATGCCTTCCGCCTCAAGTTTTTCGCAGAAGGCAGCATTCTCTGAAAGAAACCCGTAGCCTGGATGAACGGCTTCAGCGCCTGTCTGTTTGCAGGCAGCGATGATGCGATCGCCCAGCAGATAGCTTTGGTTGGCAGCAGCAGGGCCGATATGCACCGCCTCGTCGGCCATTTCCACATGCACGGCGTCCGCATCGGCGTCCGAGTAAACAGCAACCGTGGCGATGCCCATGCGTTTTGCTGTCTTCATCACCCGGCAGGCAATTTCACCGCGATTGGCAACGAGGATCTTCTTGAACATGAACGGTGGTTCCCCCCAACGAGCAGCTTTGACACTGTTCTATGACCTGACGCGCGCTCACTCAAGCGCTTAGCAACTCGGTCGTGTGCGAAGCCGCTTTGCCAGTTTCCTTCCTTCCGTGATCTGATCGGGCTTGCGACATGATGCGTTTCCTGAAACTTTCAGGTGAGATTCCGGAATTGCAGGAGAAGTGTCCATGAAAACCCGCGCCGCTGTTGCCGTCCAGGCAGGAAAACCACTGGAAATCATGGAGGTCGATCTCGAAGGCCCGCGCGCAGGCGAAGTGCTGATCGAGGTGAAAGCCACCGGCATCTGCCACACGGACGAGTTCACGCTGTCGGGTGCCGACCCCGAGGGCATTTTCCCGGCGATTCTTGGTCATGAAGGCGCTGGCGTGGTCGTCGATGTCGGCCCCGGTGTGACAAGCCTCAAGAAGGGCGATCATGTGATCCCGCTCTACACGCCCGAGTGTCGTGAGTGCCCGTCCTGCCTGTCGCAAAAAACCAATTTGTGCACCGCCATCCGCTCGACTCAGGGCCAGGGCCTGATGCCGGACGGCACAAGCCGCTTCTCCATCAACGGCGAAAAGCTCCATCATTATATGGGCTGTTCGACCTTCTCGAACTTCACCGTTCTTCCCGAGATCGCCGTGGCGAAGGTCAACCCTGACGCGCCCTTCGACAAGATCTGCTATATCGGCTGCGGCGTGACCACGGGCGTTGGAGCCGTTATCAACACGGCCAAGGTGGAAATCGGCGCGACCGCTATCGTCTTTGGTCTCGGCGGCATTGGCCTCAATGTCATTCAGGGCCTGCGGCTTGCCGGCGCCGACATGATCATCGGTGTCGACCTCAACAACGACAAGAAGGAATGGGGCGAAAAATTCGGCATGACGCATTTCGTCAATCCGAAGGAAGTCGGCGAAGACCTCGTTCCCTATCTCGTCAACATGACCAAACGTGGAGCCGACCAGATCGGCGGCGCGGATTACACGTTCGATTGCACGGGCAATGTCACCGTTATGCGCCAGGCGCTGGAGAGCGCTCATCGCGGGTGGGGTGAATCCATCATCATCGGTGTGGCTGGTGCGGGCCAGGAAATCTCCACCCGCCCCTTCCAACTCGTCACCGGACGCACATGGAAAGGCACAGCTTTCGGTGGTGCGCGCGGCCGTACGGACGTGCCAAAAATCGTCGATTGGTATATGGAGGGCAAAATCGACATCGATCCGATGATCACCCACACGCTGGCACTCGACGAGATCAACAAGGGCTTCGACCTGATGCATGCGGGCGAGTCCATCCGTTCCGTGGTCGTCTACTGAGGCTGAAGCCTTGCCGACCCTCTATGTCGATGCGGACGCCTGTCCGGTGAAGCAGGAAGCAGCCCGTGTCGCCGAGCGGCATGGGCTTGTGATCGTTTATGTCTCCAATGGCGGTCTGCGCCCTTCGCGCGATCCCATGGTGCGCCATGTGGTGGTGCCTGGCACCGCTGATGCCGCTGACGACTGGATCGTGGAGAATGCGGAGGCTGGAGACGTCGCCATCACTGCGGACGTGCCGCTGGCCGCGCGTCTCGTTGAGCGGGAGGTGCATGTGTTAGGCCCGACGGGCCGGGCCTTCACACCCGCAAGCATCGGCATGGATGTCGCCATGCGCAACCTGAAGCAGGATCTGCGCGAAGCCGGTGAGATCAAGGGGTACAATGCGGGCTTTACCGCCCGCGACCGCTCCGATTTCCTGCAGGCCCTCGACCGCACCGTTCGGCGCGCTATGAAAGAATCAAAGGACTGAACCTATGAAAACCGTCTCCACCGCCCTTTCGCATGGCGGCGTTCAGGGCGTTTACAGCCATTCATCCGAGACCTGTCAATGCGACATGACCTTCGCCGTCTTCGTCCCCCCTCAAGCTGAAGATGGCCCCTGCCCGGTGCTCTGGTATCTCTCTGGCCTCACCTGCACGCACGCCAATGTCATGGACAAGGGCGAATACCGGCGCATGGCCGCCGAGTTGGGCATGATCGTCGTCTGCCCGGACACCAGCCCGCGGGGCGACAATGTACCGGATGAGCCGGACAACTGGCAGTTCGGCAAGGGGGCCGGCTTCTATGTCGACGCGACGCAAGAGCCCTTTGCCAAGAACTACCGCATGTATTCCTACATCACCGAGGAACTGCCGGCACTGATCGCAGGAAATTTCCCGGCGGACATGAATCGTCAAAGCATTTTCGGCCATTCCATGGGTGGCCATGGTGCCCTGATCATCGCACTCAAGAATACTGACCGGTTCAAAAGCTGCTCCGCCTTCGCCCCCATCGTAGAACCCTCGACGGCCGGCTGGTCGAAACCTGCGCTCGAGAAGTATCTGGGAGCGGACGCAACAGTCTGGCGCCAATACGACGCGTGCGCGCTCGTCGCCGACGGCGCACGCTTCTCCGAATTCCTGATCGATCAGGGTTCAGCCGATGGCTTCCTTGATGAGGGACTCCGTCCGTGGCTGTTCGACAAGGCATGCTCTGAGGCAGGTATTCCGCTCACGCTCAACATGCGTGAAGGATATGATCATTCCTACTTCTTTATCTCGACCTTTATGGACAACCATCTCGCCTGGCATGCAAGGCGCCTCGCCGCAGACTGACCTGAATCATCGCATCAACTTGATGAATCAAAACACCATGTTCTGCACCTAACACATTGGATCCCAAAAGCTTTCAGGGCCCAATCCTGACCGACATACTGACGCGAACTTGTGCCGGCGCATCGCATCGGTCATGTTCATGGTGGCAGAACCGCCCTATCGTGCGGGGCCAGCCAGCTCAAGGTGATCGACAAAGGGAGGTGCCGACCGATGCAGGACACCGCACATATCTATTCCGATGCACCCGACCGCGACACTATGGGCGGTCGCCTTTCTCGAGCCCGTGACGCGGCTGGGCTGCCGGTCGCCGAACTCGCCCGCCGTCTGGGCGTAAAAACGGCAACCATACAGGCTTGGGAAAGCGACCGGGCGCAACCTCGCGCCAATCGTCTGGCCATGCTTGCCGGCGTGTTGAATGTCAGCCTTTCCTGGTTGCTGCATGGCGTGGGCGTCTCGCCCGCCGACGAAAGCCGCTCGGAACTGGTCAATGCCGTTTCTGCCAATCTGAAACGCATCCGCAAACTTCAGGACGAAACAAACCGGCTCATCGCTCAGATCGAAGTCGATCTCTCCCGCGCAGGGAACACTGGCTAGCCTTGTTGGCGAAACCGCACGGCTTGTGCACAGAAACCGTCCTGGCGAAGAGCGCCACAAGCTTTATGGCAGGTGACAAACCCGACGGGCTGCGCTAGTTTCCAGCCGTCGAGGGCAGAAGCCCTGCCTGTCTGCGGGAGAGAGCCAAACCGGCAAATGCTGGAGCGGACGCCGAAGGGGAAATCGCCCGAAATCTCTCAGGCAAAAGAACCGTAGACGGGTCAAGACACTCTGGAAAGTCGGGGAGAAATCCCCGCGCCGAAGGTGTAAGCGTGGTCGACAGGGTTCCGACTGCGCGAGTCTCTCAGGCTTCCGACAGAGGGGCACGAACATGTCGCTAGCTGCGGTATGCGTGCGATTCTGGAGGAATGATGAGCGATACGAAACCCCAAAAACATTTGCCGCTGGAAGCGTTGCATGAAGATGCAAACGCGCGCTTCGGTACATTTGCCGGCTGGCGCATGCCACTGACCTATCCTGCCGGTGTGATGAAAGAGCACTTGCACACGCGCGAAAGCGCGGGGCTCTTCGATATTTCCCACATGCAGCTTTTCGAAGTCGAAGGCGCGGGTGCCGCAGACTTCCTGTCTCGCGCCTGTCCCCTCGATGCAGCAGCCCTGAAGCCAGGCCAGTCGAAATACACCGTTCTACTCAATGAGAACGCCGGCATCATCGACGATCTGATTGTCACGCGCCTTGGCGAAAGCCGCTTCATGGTCGTTGCCAATGCCGGCAATGCCAACAAGGACGAAGCGCATTTCCGCGCCATTGCAACCGCGTTCAAGGTTTCACTCACCCCGCTAGAGCGCGTGCTCGTCGCACTGCAGGGCCCTGAAGCCGAAGCGGCCATGATTGCGGCAGGCCTCGATCTGAGCGATCTGACCTTCATGACCGGTACCGAGCCCCGCGCGGGCTGGTTCGCGGCCCGGTCGGGCTACACGGGCGAAGACGGTTTCGAAATTGCCCTTCCTCTTGATGAGGCGGAGCGCTTTGTCCGCACCCTGCTTGATGACGAGCGGGTGCAGTGGGTCGGCCTTGCCGCCCGCGACAGCCTGAGGCTGGAAGCAGGCCTGTGCCTGCATGGCCAGGACCTTGACGAAGACACCGATCCGGCAAGCGCAGCCATTCTGTGGGCGGTCCCGAAGGCTTTGCGCGCAGAAGGCAAATTCATCGGTGCTCAGGCCTTGCAAGAGATCATCGCCGATGGCGCCAGCGAAAAACGTGTCGGCCTGAAGCCTGAAGGCCGACAGCCGGTCCGTGCCGGTGCGCCGCTCATCAATGAGGCGGGCGAGATGGTCGGTCGCGTAACCTCCGGCGGGTTCGGCCCTTCGGCGGGGCATCCTGTGGCGATGGGCTATGTCGCCAAATCGCTCTCCGAGCCCGGCACCCGTCTCTATACCGAAGTGCGCGGCAACCGCATCGCACTGGACGTCCATCCCCTTCCCTTCACGCCGCAGCGCTACAAAAAAGGATAACAGCCAGATGAGCCAGACCTATTTCACGGAAGATCACGAGTGGATCAAAGTCGAGAACGGCGTCGCAACTGTCGGCATCACCGACTACGCGCAGGAACAGCTTGGCGATCTGGTCTTTGTCGAACTGCCGGAATCCGGTGCCACGCTTTCCAAGGGCGACACGGCCGTTGTGGTGGAATCCGTCAAGGCCGCATCTGACGTTTATGCACCGGCCGATGGCGAAGTCGCGGAGGTGAACGATGCCCTGACCGGCGATCCCGCCCTCGTGAACTCCGCCCCCACCGGCGATGGCTGGCTGTGGAAAATGAAGCTCACCGATGAGAGCCAGCTTGAAGGCCTCATGGACGAAGCTGCCTACAAGGCATCGATTGCCTGAGGAACGAATATGTCTCAGAACAAAATCCCTTTCGCCGCACGCCACATCGGCCCCCGCGGCGAGGAAACCAAATCCATGCTGGCAGCACTCGGCGTTCCTTCACTGGAAACGTTGATTTCGCAGGCCGTACCAAACTCCATACGCCTCGACCGACCGCTCGACCTGCCGCCTGCGGCCAGCGAATCTGAGGCTCTTTTTGAGCTCGGCGCCGCCATGCGCCAAAACAAGGTTCTGAAAAGCTTCATTGGTACCGGCTATCACGGCGTGAAAGTGCCGCCGGTCATCCAGCGCAATCTGTTCGAGAACCCGGCCTGGTACACTGCTTACACGCCCTACCAATCGGAAATCAGCCAGGGCCGTCTGGAACTTCTGTTCCACTTTCAGACCCTTGTGACCGAACTGACCGGCCTACCTGTCGCCTCCGCTTCGCTGCTGGATGAGGGATCGGCAGTGGCTGAAGCCGTGGGCATTGCCTGGCGGCACCATCGCTCCAAGCGCAACAGGCTGGCACTCGCTGGCGAACTCCATCCGCAAACGCATGATGTGGTCGTCACCCGCGCCGAACCATTGGGCATAGAGGTCGACGGCAACACGATCGGCGAAGACACGTTCGCCCTCATCGTGCCTTGGGCTGATACATATGGTGTCTATGGCGATCACAGCGCGCTTATTTCAGAAGCGAAAGACAAGGGCGCCATTGTCATCATGGTGGCCGATCCTCTCGGTCTCCTGCTCAGCGAGACGCCGGCATCGCTTGGAGCTGACATCGCAGTGGGCTCGATGCAGCGTTTCGGGGTGCCCATGGGCTTTGGCGGCCCGCATGCCGCTTACTGCGCCGTCTCCGACAAGCTCACACGCCTGATGCCAGGCCGCCTTGTCGGCCAGTCGGTCGACGCACATGGCCGTCCGGGTTACCGCCTCGCACTGCAGACCCGCGAGCAGCACATTCGCCGCGACAAGGCGACATCCAACATCTGCACCGCACAAGCCCTGCTCGCGAACATGGCCGCAGCCTTCGCCATCTGGCACGGACCGGAAGGTCTCGTGGCCATCGCCGAAAGCATCCACGCGCGAGCGAGGCGTCTTCATGCAGCGCTGAAAACCGCCGGCATAAAGCTCGCGGGCAACACGATCTTCGATACGGTGACCGCCACCGTTCCGGGTAAGGCCAAGGAAATCGCCCAGAAAGCAGAGGCTGGCGGCCGTCTCCTTCGCGTGATCGACGCGGATCGCATCGGCATCAATGTCGACGAGACCACCGATGAGGATGATCTTGCGGCCATTGCTGCCCTGTTCGGCGCACAGCTTCCGGATGAAGCACCGCGCCTTGCTCCGTCCAAGGCGCGTGGCGAAGGCTTCCTCACCCAACCCGACTTCCATGCCCACCGCTCGGAAACGGAAATGATGCGCTTCCTGCGCCGGCTCGCCGACAAGGATCTGGCACTCGACCGCGCCATGATTCCGCTCGGCTCCTGCACCATGAAGCTGAACGCCGCCGCCGAAATGATGCCGGTCAGCTGGCCGGAAGTGGCAGGGCTGCATCCGTTTGCTCCTGCCGAACACACGGCAGGCTATAGCCGGATGATCGACGATCTCGACCGCTGGCTTTCGGAAATCACCGGCTTCGATGCGGTATCGTTGCAGCCCAATGCCGGCAGTCAGGGCGAATATGCAGGTCTTCTGGCGATCCGTCGTTACCATGCCGAGCGTGGTGAGACCGGTCGCGACATCTGTCTCATCCCCTCCTCGGCTCATGGCACCAACCCGGCATCCGCCTCCATGGCGGGTATGCAGGTGGTGGTCGTGCGCTGCACGGAAGATGGCAATATCGATCAGGACGATCTGAAGGCCAAGGCGGCAGAACATTCGGACAGGCTTGCCGCTCTCATGCTTACCTACCCATCCACCCACGGTGTGTTTGAGGAAGGCGTGCGCGATATGTGCACGGTCATCCACGAGCATGGCGGTCAGGTCTATTTCGACGGCGCCAATCTAAACGCCATGGTCGGGCTTGCCCGTCCGGGCGATCTGGGCGCGGATGTCTGTCACCTGAACCTGCACAAGACCTTCTGCATCCCCCATGGTGGCGGGGGGCCCGGTGTCGGTCCCATCGGCGTCAAGGCACATCTGAAACCGTTCGTGCCCGGCCATGTGGCGCTGGGCAGCGATCAGGCAGTGGCGGCCGCGCCCTATGGCAGCGCGTCGATCCTGCCAATCACCTGGATGTATATCCGCATGATGGGTGGAGACGGGCTCAAACGGGCGACGGAAATGGCAATCCTCAACGCCAACTACATTGCTCACAGGCTGAAAGAGTACTATCCGGTGCTGTATAAAGGCCGCAATGACCGGGTCGCGCATGAGTGCATTCTCGACACGCGCGTCTTCAAGGATCGTGCCGGCATCACCGTAGACGATATCGCCAAGCGGCTCATCGACTATGGCTTCCATGCCCCGACCATGAGCTTTCCCGTTGCGGGAACATTGATGGTCGAGCCGACGGAATCGGAGCCAAAAAGCGAGGTTGATCGCTTCTGTCAGGCGATGATCTCCATTGCCGAGGAAGCAGCAAAGGTTGAAAAGGGCCAATGGCCGAAGGAGGACAATCCTCTCGTCAACGCACCCCACACGGCGATGGAGCTGATGGGCGACGAGTGGACACGCCCCTACAGCCGCAGTGAAGCCGCCTTCCCCGAAGGTGGGCTCGCCTCCGCTTCCAAATACTGGCCGCCGGTTTCCCGTGTCGACAATGTCAGCGGAGACCGCAATCTGGTCTGCGCCTGCCCGCCCATCGAGGCATTGGCCAGCTGAGCCCAACACCACAGATCATCTCCCCTGTCCGGGGAGATGATCGCTCTTTTTGCCGCATGCACTTGGCTGAGGCCCGCGCTATCTGATAAAGCGTCGTCCACACGCTCCGAACGGAACCGGAACAGGCTTCGCTTTGCCTTGGAATCCATGGCAAACTGCGATGTGATTCGCGGACAGGACACAACACGCTTCATGGACGACAACAACGACCTCTTCGCCGGGATGACCGCAAATGTGGAACGTGCGAAAGCGCCGGAGCCGGCAGCGCCCGAACGCAAACCCGCGCCGCGCCCTGCGCCGTCCACCTCGCCCGCATCGTCCGGCGAGGGCTACAGTGCAGCCGACATCGAGGTTCTGGAAGGCCTTGAGCCTGTCCGCCGCCGTCCCGGCATGTATATCGGCGGCACCGACGACAAGGCGCTGCATCACCTCTTCGCCGAGATCATCGACAACTCCATGGACGAGGCGGTGGCCGGTCACGCCACCTTCATCGAGGTGGAGTTGGACGCGGAAGGCTTTCTTTCTGTCACGGATAATGGTCGCGGTATTCCCGTGGACCCGCACCCCAAGTTCAAGGACAAGTCGGCGCTCGAAGTCATCATGACCACTCTGCATGCCGGCGGCAAATTCGATTCCAAGGTCTATGAGACCTCCGGCGGCCTGCACGGCGTGGGCGTCTCCGTCGTGAATGCGCTCTCTGAACTCCTTGAAGTCGAGGTCGCCCGCAATCGCCAGCTCTTCCGCCAGACCTTTTCGCGCGGCCTGCCGCAGGGCGGGCTCGAAAAGCTCGGCGACGTTCACAACCGCCGCGGCACAAAGGTGCGCTTCAAGCCAGACGAACAGATTTTCGGCAAGGGAGCGAAGTTCGAACCCGCGCGCCTTTACCGAATGGCCCGCTCCAAAGCCTATCTCTTCGGCGGTGTCGAGATACGCTGGGTGTGCGCGCCCGAACTGATCGGCGAAAAAGATCAGACGCCTGACAAGGCCACCTTCCACTTCCCGGGCGGTCTGAAAGACTATCTCATCGCATCGCTGGACGGACAGTTTCAGGTCACGAAGGAAGTGTTTTCCGGCCGCAGCGAAAAGAGCTCCGGCCATGGCGCGGTGGAATGGGCGATCACCTGGTATGGCGGCGACGCCATGCTCAATTCCTACTGTAACACCGTGCCCACACCGGAGGGCGGAACGCACGAGACCGGTTTCCGAAATGCGCTGCTGCGCGGCCTGCGCGGCTATGCCGAACTGACCGGCAACAAGCGCGCCTCCATCATCACCTCCGAAGACGTGATGATCTCGGCTGCCGGCATGCTCTCCGTCTTCGTGCGCGAACCGGAATTTGTCGGCCAGACCAAGGACAAGCTGGCAACGGCGGCTGCCATGCGCATTGTCGAAAACGCTGTGCGCGACCCCTTCGACCACTGGCTGGCAGAGAACCCTCAGGAAGCCTCCAAGCTTCTCGATTGGGTTGTCGCCCGCGCCGACGAGCGCCTGCGCCGCCGCCAGGAACGCGAAGTCAGCCGCAAGAGCGCCGTGCGCAAGCTGCGCTTGCCCGGAAAGCTCGCCGACTGCACAATGGGCGCGGCAGCGGGTGCCGAAATCTTCATCGTCGAAGGCGACTCGGCCGGCGGCTCCGCGAAACAGGCGCGCAACCGCGCCAGCCAGGCGGTGCTGCCACTGCGCGGCAAGATCCTGAACGTCGCCAGCGCCGGCACAGGCAAGCTGGCCGCCAACCAGCAAATCTCCGACATTACCCAGGCGCTCGGCTGCGGCACGCGCTCGAAATACCGCGAAGACGATTTGCGCTACGACCGCGTCATCATCATGACGGATGCCGATGTCGACGGCGCGCATATCGCTTCTCTGCTCATCACCTTCTTTTATCAGGAGATGCCGCAACTCATCGAGAATGGCCACCTCTACATGGCAGTCCCCCCGCTCTACCGCATCAGCCAGGGCGGCAAGACCATGTATGCGCGCGATGACGCGCACAAGGACGAGCTTCTCGAAACGGAGTTCACGGGTCGCGGCAAGGTCGAGATCGGGCGCTTCAAGGGTCTGGGCGAGATGATGGCGAGCCAGCTCAAGGAAACGACCATGGACCCGGCCAAGCGCACATTGCTGCGCGTATCGGTTCTCAATGGCGAGGAAGCGACAAAGAGCGCCATTGATTCTCTGATGGGAACGAAACCCGAGGCGCGTTTCCGCTTCATTCAGGAAAACGCAGAGTTCGCGGACGAACTGGATATTTGATCTGAACTCAGCCTGTCAGGCCGCTGCGATCGCTTGTGCCTGGATACGCGCATTCTCGCGCAAGGCGTCGAGATGAATGGACCGCAACAGCCCGGCCAATTCCGCAGAGCCCACCGAAGGGCCACCCTGCCCCGGCGTTGCTCCGATGCTCTCAAGCATCAGCCAGGAAACCTCTTGTGCGCCTGCTATCCGTTTACCCTGCGCAACCTCACGCCAGACGGCCAAGGCTCGAATGACCGGAGCATGAACAGGCTTTGCAAGGCCTGCTTTTTTGAACAGCGCGGCCAGCGGTAGATCGCGTCCACTTACCAGAAGCCCCCCGATCCTTGCCAGAGACTCTCCTGTCAATGTCATAAGGACATGGCCAAAAAAATCGATCTTCCCATGCGCCACAAGTCGCACGATGAAACTGGTTGTCAGTTCCCCCTGGATGCGAAGATGCTCAACCATTGCCCCATGTTCTTCGGCGTCGATAGTCTCGATCAACGTCAACGAAGCACGGATACATGCATCCCGAGTGAGCTTTTCCGCACGCGCTGCGCCCACCAGCGCTCGCACGAAAGGAGCGTCCCGCAAGGTTTCTCCCAACTGGCGCAAGAGCACATGGCGGCAGTCTGATGGCAAGTGAGGGTCAGCAGCCAGTCTTTCCCGCAAACGAGGGTCGTTCCCATGGCGTTCGATCATACGGCGAAAACTTACGGCCGCGATGTCCGCACTCGAATTTTCCGCCAATGCTAAACAAGCCTCAAGCGTCCCAACCTCAGCTAAGGCGGCGGATACACTCATGCTCAAATGCGGACGGCGCGCTATAAGGCATTGGGTTGCCTCTCTCTCGTCCGCGACCCGGTCAATGAGATCGGTATCGGACAAAACAGGAGAGCGCGCCAGGATAGGCGCTGCGACGTCCGGCTGGTCAGACGCCAGAGCCGCCACCACCTGCACGGGCGCGTGCCGGCTCATGGAAAGCGCCTCTGCAAGCGCGAACCGCACCTTGGAAGATGGATCGTCAAGCAAAGCCGTCAATGCGGCCTCTGCCGCATAGCGATCCTCGAAGGGCAGCTCTCCTTCGAGATAGGCTCTGGCGAGGGCCGCTGCCGCGCCCGCGCGTTCGGACACCTTTGCCGTCTGCGTCCACTTGAGAAAATGCTGAACCACTTGCACGAAGTCATACTCCCGCCCTGTCTGAAACAAGCCTAGCGTGAATTCGTATAGGAAACGTTTACCATAAGTGCCGACTTGCAGCCCGCGCCCGCCCCCCCTATCAAGAGACAGATCATCCTTTGGACGGGAGGAGCCCAATGGCGGGCCTTTATCTTGAGGAATTCCAGCCTGGACAGGTGTTTCAGCACACCTTGCGCAAAAGCGTCACCGAGAGCGATAACATGCTGTTTTCGACCATGACGCTGAACCCACAGCCCCTGCACATCGATTTCAATTTTGCAGAGAAGACCGAATGGGGCAAACCTCTGGTCAATTCACTCTTCACCCTCGGTCTGATGATCGGCATATCGGTACACGACACCACGCTCGGCACAACGATAGCCAATCTTGGAATGACAGAAACCAGTTTTCCGAACCCGGTGTTCCACGGCGACACGATCCGCGTCGAGACGGAGGTGAAATCGGTACGTGAATCCAAATCAAAGCCCGATCGGGGCATCGTGGAATTCGAGCATCGGGCCTTCAATCAGAATGACACGCTGGTGGCCCGCTGTCTGCGGCAAGCCATGATCCTGAAAAAAACGAGCGCTTGAACATGCGTTCTCTTCTCTTTGTACCGGGCGATTCCGAACGCAAGCTGGAAAAGGCCTTGCACACGTCGAGCGACGTTCTGATTGTTGATCTGGAGGATTCGGTAGGCCTCGACAAGAAAGAAGAAGCCCGCCGCGTCACCGCTGCGTTTCTGGAACAAGCGCGAGCGCACACGAAGGCTCGGCTTTTTGTGCGGGTGAACGACCTGTCCTCTGGTCTCACCGATATAGACCTCGATGGCGTCATGAAGGCCAAACCGGATGGCATCATGCTTCCCAAAGCCGAAGGCGGCGGCGACGTGGCGCGTCTCGCGACGGCGCTGCGCGTTCACGAGGCAGAAAATGGAATTGAAGACGGCAGAACCCGCATTCTCCCGATCATCACGGAAACTGCCCTTGGCGTTCTGAATGCTGCCAGCTACCGCGATTGCAGCCCGCGTCTCTGTGGACTGACCTGGGGAGCAGAAGATCTCTCCGCGCATATCGGCGCGCTCACCGCTCGCCACGAAGACGGAAGCTATACATCACTCTTCCAGCTCGCGCGCAGCATGACGCTTCTGGCTGCCGCGGCAGCGGGAGTCCCGGCCATCGACACGGTGTTTCCCGACTTTTCCGACAGCGAAGCCTTTGAAAAGGAATGCAGCACAGCCGCCCATGATGGGTTCGTCGCCAAAATGGCGATTCATCCGGCTCAGATCGACCCCATTAACACCATTTTCACCCCCTCGGCGAGAGAGGTAGAGGATGCGCGCGCGGTGGTGGAGGCATTTTTGGCCGCGGGCGATGCCGGCGTGGTCAATATCGGAGGGCGCATGTACGACCGCCCGCACCTCGCCCTTGCCAGACGGGTCCTTGAACGCGCCGGTACGGTCTCTCCGGACTGACCGAACAGGCTCAGTCGCCCTTCCATTGCGGCCGCGTCATCTCGAAAGTCTCGGTGATCGCCGCATAGTCGCGATAGCCGAGACGCGCGAGATTGCTTGCTGCAACGGCATCGAACTGGCCGTCCTTCAGCACGGCCTCGCTGATATGCACGCCCACAACCTCACCCGTAACAACAATCACGCCTGCCGGTGACCCATCGAGCCCCAACGGGCGCCTCACCTCGGTTACCTTGCATTCAAGCGCCGCATGGCATTCGGCCACGCGTGGCGGCCTTACGAGCTTTGAAGGAGCTTCAGTGAGACCGGCAAAATCAAACTCGTTGACACCGCGCGGTGCATCAACCGAGCTGGCGTTCAGTTGGTCCGCTAGATGGCGGCTGGCGAGGTTGACGACGAACTCGCCACTCTCTTCGGCGTGGGTCGCGCTGTCTTTTGCCCCTTCCGAGGAAAAGAACACCAGATGCGGATTGGACGAGATCGCATTGAAGAAGGAATAGGGGGCGAGGTTGGCAACTCCCTCATGCGAGAGAGTGGAAATCCAGCCAATCGGGCGCGGCGACACGATAGCCTTGAACGGGTCGTGCGGTAGCCCATGGCCCTTGGAGGGTTCGTAAAAAATCATTCCTCCCACGCTCCGGTGTATTCGGAGACAATATCAGCAAGATCCGGACGCGGGCGTTCCAGAAGTTCACCGTCAAAAGAGCCAATGTGCACAAAGCCGATCACGCGCTCCTGCGGCGCAAGCCCCAGTATGCGACGCCCTTCGGCATCATCCGAATACCAGTTTGTAATGAGATTGGTGCCGTAGCCCAGAGCGTTGGCGGCAATCATCAGGTTCATTGCAGCCATGCCACCGGAGAGGAACATCTCCCACTCGGGAATCGTCGGGCTTTCTTTGGGAACGCACACCACGCCAATCACCAGGGGTGCGCGCGAGAATCGGGTTTTCTCCTGCTCGATCCGCGCCTCGGGCAAATCCTGTTCCCGCTCGATGGCGCGCGCGGCCAGCGCCTCACCCACCTGTCTTCTGACATCGCCCCGATAAAGTATGAAACGCCACGGCGTTAAACGACCATGATCGGGCACCCGCGATGCCACTTTCAATATGGTCTCGATTTCCTTGTCGGACGGCGCCGGCTCCGCAAGGTCTTTGACCGGCGTGGAACGGCGCGCAAGCATGAAATCAAGCACGGATGGGTGCAATTGTCTGTCTCCTGTAGGATATGATGGCCTGAATCAGGCAGAATGTTTCGCGAAAGCTTTCCTTCGTGAAATTCAGATCGCACAATCGCCTTGAAATTGCCACCGCCTTGGGCTTCTTGTCAGACATGCGCAGTTCTTTAAGATCGACACTCTCCTTTTTTGCCCTGTGTGCTTCTCCCCTGATGGCCTGCTCCGCTTATGCACAGGAAGACGCGGAAAAAGCAGTCGATGGTCTGCGCCTTCCCGGCCTTAACAATTACGCCCCAGCCTCGGTGGATGATGCGTTGGCCATTGCGCAGACCGGCGAGGTCACACTTGTCGCTCATCTCAATGAAGGTGGCGAAGATATCCCCAACGGTCTCGTGTGGCGCATTTTTGGGACTCAGCAGGGAGCTGATGAGAAGCTCCCTCTCGTGGCGACAGCGCGTGGGGGCAACACCGTTTTTCAACTCGCTCCCGGGAGTTATCTGGTCCATGCCGCCTATGGTCGGGCCGGCGTCACCAAGCGTATTACGGTCGGTCATGAGCCGATGCGTGAGGATCTCTTCCTTGACGCGGGCGGCCTGAAACTGAACGCAATCCTCCCTGGCGGCGTGCGGATTCCCCAGAATCAACTTCGTTTTTCCATCTACGAGGCCGGTGAAGACAATATCGGCGACGGTACCCTGATCCTGCCAGACGTTGAGCCTGGCAGCATTGTGCGCCTCAATGCCGGCACATACCACGTGGTCGCCAAGTATGGCGGCATGAATGCCGTGATCCGCTCCGATATTCGGGTTGAAGCGGGAAAGCTCACCGAAGCAACGGTGGAGCACCGGGCCGCGGACCTCACCATGAAGCTCGTGCGCGAGCGTGGTGGCGAAGCCATTGCCGACACCGCCTGGTCTGTGCTCACCGACACCGGTGAAATCGTCTATGAAACTGTCAGCGCCTATGCATCCATGGTGCTCGCAGAAGGCGACTACACCATCGTCGCGAAGAATCGTGACCGAATCTACCAACGCGATTTCTCGGTCGTCCCTGGTCGCAATCAGGATGTGGAGCTTCTCCCCACAGACCTGCTGGACACGCGCAATCAGTTTCCGGATTGACACGACCGTCGCTTCAAATGAAAAAGCCGCGCGCAAGCACGGCTCTTTCCAGTCATGAACTCAGAGCGTCTTATGCAGCGGCTGCCTTTGCAGCCTTCCGCTTGAGATCGGGCGGCGTTGCCTCTTCAGAGAGCATCGCAGTCACATCCGCGAGCGACATGGAAGCCTGATCGCGGCTGCCGAGGCGCCGGATATTGACGGTGCCCTCTTCCGCCTCACGCTTGCCGCAGACGAGAATGACCGGAACCTTGGCCAGCGAATGCTCGCGGACCTTGTAGTTGATCTTCTCGTTTCGCAGATCCGCTTCGGCAAGCAGCCCCGCTTCCTTCAGCGTCTCCGTCACTTTCAGCGCATAGTCATCCGCGTCGGAGGTGATCGTCGCCACCACCACCTGCACCGGCGCAAACCAGAGCGGGAAATGTCCGGCATAGTTCTCGATCAAAATGCCAAGGAAGCGCTCCATCGAGCCGCAGATCGCCCGGTGAACCATCACTGGCTGCTTCTTCTCTGAATCCTGATCGATATAGAACGCGCCAAAGCGCTCCGGCAGATTGAAGTCGATCTGGGTCGTACCGCACTGCCACTGGCGGCCGATTGCATCCTTCAGCACATAGTCGAACTTCGGACCATAAAATGCCCCGTCGCCGGGATTGATGGCCGTCTTGATGCGCCCGCCCGACTGTTCGGCGATCTGCACCAGAACCTTGCTCATGATCTCCTCGGCATGATCCCAGAGCGCGTCGGAACCAACACGCTTTTCGGGTCGGGTGGAGAAATAGACCGTGATTTCCTCAAAGCCGAAATCGGCATAGGTGGAGAGGATCAGATTGTTGATCTTCAGGCACTCGGCCGCAAGCTGCTCTTCCGTGCAGAAAATGTGTGCATCATCCTGCGTGAAGCCGCGAACGCGCATCAGCCCGTGCAGCGCGCCTGACGGCTCATAGCGGTGCACATTCCCGAATTCGGCCAGCCGGATCGGCAGATCGCGATAGGATTTGAGGCCGTGCTTGAATATCTGAACGTGGCCGGGACAGTTCATCGGCTTCAGCGCGAAGGTGCGGGTGTCTTCCGCCTCGTCATCGGCGCACTCCACCTTGAACATGTTTTCCTTGTACCAGCCCCAGTGGCCAGACGTCTCCCACAGGCTCTTGTCGAGTACCTGCGGTGCGTTCACCTCATCATAGCCATCGGTCGCAAGCCTGCGACGCATGTAGCTCACAAGGTTCTGGAACATGCGCCAGCCCTTGGAGTGCCAGAAAACAACGCCCGGTCCCTCCTCCTGGAAATGGAAAAGGTCCATTTCGCGGCCAAGGCGGCGATGATCGCGTTTCTCGGCCTCTTCCAGCATGTGGAGATACTGATCGAGCTCTTCCTGCGTCTGCCAGGCCGTTCCGTAGATGCGAGTGAGCATCGGATTTTTGGAATCGCCACGCCAATAGGCGCCGGCCACCTTCATCAGCTTGAAAGCCTTGCCGATCTGGCCGGTGGAGACCATGTGTGGACCACGGCACAGGTCGAACCAGTCGCCCTGCGCGTAGATCTTGACGTCCTGATCCTCGGGGATCGCGTCGATCAGTTCGACCTTGTAGCTCTCGCCTTTCTCAGCGAACACGTTCTTGGCCTTGTCGCGCGACCAGACTTCCTTGGTGAAAGGCTTGTTGCGCGCAATGATCTCCGCCATCTTCTTCTCGATGACCGGCAGGTCTTCGGGCGTGAAGGGTTCGTTGCGGGCGAAATCGTAATAGAATCCGTTCTCGATTACCGGACCGATGGTGACCTGGGTACCGGGCCACAATTCCTGCACGGCTTCGGCGAGCACATGCGCGGCATCGTGCCGGATCAGTTCCAGCGCGCGCGGGTCGTCGCGGGTGATGATCTCAAGATCGCCGGACATACCAACAGGGTCCGAAAGATCGCGCACCGTGCCATCGAGCGCATAGGCGACGGACTTCTTGGCGAGCGATTTTGAGATGCCGGCGGCTATGTCAGCGCCGGTCGTCGCCGCGTCATATTCGCGAACGGATCCATCGGGAAATTTTAGGGAAACGGCCTCGGCCATCAGTCTTCTCCTTATCCAGTCCCGCCAACGAGCGCGGGTGGTCTTGGTGTTTGTGAGCAAGGGGCGTTTAGCGTCATCGGCGGATGGCGTAAACCCCTTTCAGCGCGTTCAAGGCCGCCAGTAGCGCCAGGGTGTCCACCATTTCAGGCGGTCGGCCAGATGATCCGGAACCGGATCGACACCATGGGTCCCGCCCGGCCCACACCGAGCCACGCGGAAAAGTCCCATCCAACCGCCAGCCCATAAGCCATGCCGGGCGATTGCCTCATAGGCATATTCCGAACATGTAGGGAAATGCCGGCAGGAATTGCCGATGAAACCAGACAGAGTAAGCTGGTAGGATCGCACCAAAGCCGTACCCACAACGCGCCCCGGGGTCTTCGGCCAGGGCCCCTGCCAATTGCGGCTTCGCACGGTTGGGGCCATTTGATCAGGCGGCAGCGCCAGCGCGCGCCTTCTCGATCTGGTCGATTGCATCCACCACCGCATCGAAAGTCAAAAGCGTCGAGGCGTGCCGCGCCTTGTAACCCCGCACCGGCTCCAGATATTTCAGGTCCTCGAAACGGCCGGCTGGTGGCGCGCCCTCTTCCTTCAGCATGGCGTACATCTGATCGCGGACGTGTCGCAACTCGTCAAACTTCGCTCCCACCACATGAGCGGCCATGATCGACGATGAAGCCTGCCCAAGAGCGCAGGCTTTTACCTCATGTGCGAAATCGACAACCGTATCATTTTCGACCCTGAGGTCGATCAAGACCGTCGAACCACAGAGTTTGGAATGTGCCTTCGCGGAAGCATCCGGTGCTTCCAACCGCCCTATCCGCTGAATATTGCCGGCAAAACCAAGAATTTTCGCGTTGTAGACGTCGTCGAGCATAGAATTTCCGTTCTGCCGCGACCGAAACACATCAAAGTCGCTTCGGCACCTTCCCTTCTGCTTCAAGCCACATATATAATGAACGCTGTGGGCCCGCGACAAGGCATGATGCCATTGTGGGTACCAGTTTCGTGCACGCCGCTGTCGGGCCGGGCTGAGATTTTTCTCCATTACCCGCTGGATAAGGCCGTGAACCGTTCAACTCGTCCCTGCCGAGACAGGGACTACGGGAGACGCCTTCTATGGACGCTGTTATCAAGAACTTTCCGCCTCATGCCGAAAAGGGTGAGAAAATCGCGGAGACAAAATCTTACATGGACAAGCCGGCCACCGATCGTCCATCTCAGGAAGAGGTGGAGAACGCCGTGCGCACCCTTCTGCGCTGGACCGGTGACGACATCGCCCGTGAAGGCCTGATCGAAACGCCCAAGCGTGTGGCCAAAGCCTACCGCGAAATGTTCTCCGGTTACGACCAGTGCCCCGCCGAGGAACTGGGGCGAACTTTTGAAGAGGTGCAGGGCTACAACGATATGGTCCTCATCAAGGACATCTCGTTCCACTCGCACTGCGAGCATCACATGGTGCCCATCATCGGAAAGGCACATGTGGCCTATTTACCGGATGGAAAAGTGGTCGGCCTGTCCAAGATCGCCCGCGTGGTCGATATTTTCGCACGCCGCCTGCAGACGCAGGAAGCCATGACGGCACAGATCGCCCATGTCATTCAGGATGTCCTGAAACCGCGCGGCGTGGCCGTGCTGGTCGAGGCAGAACACATGTGCATGGCCATGCGTGGCATCCGCAAGCAAGGCTCCGTGACGCTCACCACCACGTTTACGGGAGCATATAGGGAAGATCTTCAAGAGCAGGCGCGCTTCATGACCATGCTGCGGGACAATCACCGCTGATGACGACCACCTTGAGTTTTCCTCCAGCCCCATCCGACAAAGCCGCGCTTGAAGAAGGCGCGGCTTTTTCGCCGCGCTTTGATGCCAACGGCCTTCTTACGGCGGTTGTGACGGATGCCGAAACGAATGCGCTCCTGATGGTTGCACACATGAATGCCGAGGCATTGGCAATGACATTGGAAACCGGCATTGCCCATTATTGGTCGCGCTCGCGAGGCAAGCTCTGGAAGAAGGGCGAGACCTCCGGCAACGTCCAGCACATTGTCTCCATCGCCACGGACTGCGATCAGGATGCGGTCCATCTGAGCGTGAAGGTTGCGGGCGACGGTGCGACCTGCCACACCGGTCGTCGATCCTGTTTCTACAGGAACGTGTCGGTGCGTGAGGGCAAAGCCGTTCTCATCGACCTCGGCATGAAGCCCTTGGATCATAAAGACGGACGCGCTTGACCAAAAGTCGGTCTCGATTTCTTGATCGGCCGCGGCGTAGACTTTCCGTTCGGGAGCGCACATCTAGAGTCTGGCATATCCGCATGTTCCCCGGTGAGGCAGCGTTGAACCGTTCGGTTCGCCAAAGCGACGCACATTCACCAATTTGATACAGTTCCCGGGCATGATGCCGTGGGGACGAGGAGATGATCATGCTCGATTGGGCATCTCTACGCAGAAAGCAAGACAGCAGGCAGGGCGACCTGGGTTCGCGTGAGCCACCCGTGGCCGAGCGGATGCCTGCACCAAATCCTCACAACGGTATTGCACTTGCACTGGGCGGCGGCGCTGCACGCGGCTGGGCTCATATCGGTGTCCTGCGCGCTCTCGACGAAGCGAACATCCCCATCGGCATGATTGCCGGCACCTCCATAGGCGCGCTGGTGGGCGGTTGTTATCTGGCGGGCAAACTGGATGAACTGGAAGATTTCGCGCGCTCCCTGACCAAGCGGCGCATCTTCGGATTGCTGGATATCAATTTCGGCGGCAGCGGCCTGTTCGGAGGGATGAAGCTCACGGCCCGCATGGAAGAACATCTAAGGGGCGTGACCTTTGATGATCTCTCAAAGCCGTTTGTCTGCGTCGCTGCCGAAATTCGCACCGGCCACGAAATCTGGCTATCGAGCGGATCGCTGATCACAGCAATGCGAGCCTCATATGCACTGCCCGGCGTTTTCGAACCCGTCACCTGCAACGGCCGGGTGCTTGTGGATGGTGCGCTGGTCAACCCGGTGCCTGTTTCGGCCTGCCGATCCTATGAGCAGCCTCTCGTCATGGCCGTCAATCTTCACTACGACCTGTTCGGACGCGCGGCAGTCATCAAGCACGCAGCCGATATGCCTCGGGAATCGGAGCAAATCGAAAAAGCTCCGCTTGTGGTCGAGAAAGGTCCGCATCAGCGTGATCAGCGGCTTGGCATTACCGGCGTAATGGTCGAAGCCTTCAACATCATTCAGGATCGAATTTCGCGCGCGCGGATGGCGGGCGACCCGCCCGATCTTTCGCTTCAGCCCAAGCTCGGCCACATCGGCCTTACCGAGTTCCACCGTGCCGATGAAGCCATTGCGATCGGATACGAGACCACCCAGGCCCGCCTCTCCGAGCTCGACCGGATCATCACCGTTCTGGGGTGACCCGCTCTTTCATGCGCTCGCCGCATCCTGAAGCCGCATCTGGATGCGCTTCGTGCCGTTCCAGTGATTGACCGCCAAAGTTCCCGCAACATGGATCGTCGCACCGCGATTGGCGAAAAGGAAATTGCCAAGATCGGTCTCGGCAGCCCGGAAGGCAATGGCCTCCATACGCGTGCCTGTTTGCGAGCGCAAATCGACCCGGACATGTCCGTTGCCCACGATACGCGCATCGGCAAGGCGATGGCGCGGCAGCGCCATAACCGGCGTCGGATGACCCGAGCCAAATGGCCCTGCAGTCTCCAACGCGTCAAGCAGCGCAAGGTTCGCGCCATCGGCAGAGAGCGCCGCATCGATCTTCAGGCTTTCCGCGTCCCGTAGTTTCTTTACGGCATCGGCCGCTCGCTCTTCGAAAAACGCCCGAAGTGGGCCAAGCTTACCGCGCTCGATGGTAATGCCGGCAGCCATGGCATGGCCGCCGCCTTTGACCAACAGCCCCTCGGAGACCGCTTCCCGAACGATCTTGCCCAGGTCGAAACCCGCAATGGAACGCCCCGACCCCGTTCCTTTGCCGCTTGGATCGAAAGCGATCGCAAAGGTCGGACGCCTTGCGTGATCCTTGAGACGAGAGGCCAGAAGCCCGACAATACCCGGATGCCAGCGGTCGCTTGCCGTAACCAGCACGGCAGGCCCCTCTCCCGCCATCAATTCGGCGTCCGCCTCAGCCTTCGCCTCCGCAAGCATCACCGTTTCCATGTCTTGACGCTCGGTGTTCAGCCGGTCGAGTGTCTCTGCGATTTTCGCGGCTTCGGCCAGATCGTCGCTGGCGAGCAGATTGCTGCCCAACGCCGCGTTGCCGATACGGCCACCCGCATTGATGCGCGGCCCGATCATGAAGCCGAGATGGTAGGGGTTGAGCGGTTCGCCAATGCGCGACACGCGCGCCAGTGCGGCAAGCCCAGGTGTTTTCATCTGACGTGCAGCAAGTAGCCCCTTCACCACGAAGGCGCGGTTGACGCCCACCAACGGCACCACATCGCACACTGTTCCCAGTGCAACGAGATCGAGAAGCCCCAAAAGATCCGGCGGCGCCTTGGCCGCGCCATGCTGCCGGAGACATTTGACCGTTTGTACCAGAGCAAGAAACACAACACCGGCGGCACACAAGAAACCTTGCCCCGAAAGGTCATCCTCCCGGTTCGGGTTCACGACCGCGACCGCCTCCGGCAAATCGCCGCCTACCTGGTGATGATCGAGCACCACAACATCGGCGCCCGCTTCCGTCGCTGCAGCAATCGCCGCAGCACTGTTGACACCGCAGTCAACAGTGACAATCAGGCTCGCCCTGCCGGCAAGCTCTCTCATCGCCTCGGGATTTGGTCCATAGCCTTCGAAGATCCTGTCCGGAATGTAGATTTCGGATGCAATGCCGTAGTGCGCCAGAAAGCGCTTCATCATGGCCGAGGAAACAGCGCCATCGACATCGTAGTCGCCGAAGATCGCGACCCTCTCGCCGTGCTGAACAGCGCGAGCCAGCCTTTCGGCGGCTTTCTCCATGTCGGTCAAACTCGCTGGATCGGGGAGGAGATCACGAATTGTCGGGTCGAGAAACCGCTTGGCCTCGTCCATCTCCACCCCACGCCCAGCCAGAACCCGTGCAACGATTTCAGGAATGCCATGGGTCTGTGCCATCGCCAACGCGACATTCTCGCCGCGCAGGTCGAGCCGGTGCTCCCACGCAAGGCCGCGTGCCGAGTGCCGCACATCCAGGAAATATCGCTTGTCGCCAGTCATCGCCGACTAGGTTTCACAGAGGACGAAGAATGGCAAGCGGCCTCGAGGTTCTCAGAACTTGTCCAGGTCCTGATGGCGGGCGATGATTTCGCGCACCGTCTGAGAGGAGGAACGCATGACGATGGTGTGCGTGGATATCTGGTCGCGGCCGAACTTGACGCCGGAAAGCAGATTCCCGTCCGTCACACCGGTTGCGGCAAACAATACATCGCCCTTGGCCATCTCATCCATGCGATAGACCTTCTTCGGGTCGGAAATGCCCATCTTTTCCGCGCGCGCGATTTTCTCCTCGGTATTGAGCTGCAGGCGTCCCTGCATCTGCCCACCAATACAGCGCAGCGCTGCCGCCGCCAGAACGCCCTCGGGCGCACCACCAATGCCAAGATAGATATCGATACCGGTTTCATCCGGATCAGTCGTGTGAATCACGCCGGCCACGTCACCATCGCCGATCAGTCGGATCGCCGCACCCGTTCCGCGCACCTCCTCGATCAGACGCGCATGGCGGGGTCGGTCGAGAATGCAGGCCGTGATCTCGTTGATCGGCACACCCTTGGCCTTTGCCAACGCCTCGATGTTTTCAACGGCAGGTGCGTCGAGATCCACGACGCCCTCAGGATAACCGGGACCGACAGCGATCTTTTCCATGTAGACGTCAGGCGCATAAAGCAGACTGCCGCGCTCGGCGATGGCGATGACCGCCAGCGAGTTGGGGAGGTTTTTCGCGCAGATCGTGGTTCCCTCAAGCGGATCGAGCGCAATATCGACCTCGGGCCCCTCGCCCACACCCACTTCTTCTCCAATATAGAGCATCGGCGCTTCGTCGCGCTCGCCCTCGCCGATCACCACCGTGCCCTTGATCGGCAAACGGTTGAGCTCCGAACGCATGGCATCAACGGCCACCTGATCCGCCGCTTTCTCGTCGCCACGGCCCCGTAGCCTTGCCGCAGCAACAGCCGCGCGCTCCGTCACACGAACGAGTTCCAGTGTGAGAATGCGGTCGAGACCCGCCTGCGTGGCTTTCAACATGTATCCAGATCCTGATGTTCACCACCTTCCATGGGCGGCGGCTTCTTGTGACAAAGACGGCGCGGCACGGCAAGACCCCGGCCGCCCCGTCAAAAACATGAATCGATTGAATAAATGTGACAGGCTCGAAATGTGCGTCAGGCTGCCCGCTCGATGCGGATAACTTGCGGCTTGTCCACGAGATGACCGTCCTTCATCACACCATCGACTGCCTTGCGGACGGCTGCTTCGGTCGTCTCGTGGGTCACGAGAATCACATTCTTCTGCTCGTCCGGCAAGCCGCCATCAGCATGCTGGACGATCGATTCGAGCGAAATGTCATTGTCAGCCATACGCTTGGCAATGGCCGCGAAGACACCGGCCCGGTCATGCACAGTCATGCGGATGAAATAGCCCCCTTCATGTGAGCGCATACGCGCCCGCTTGTAGGGTTTCAGCTTGGCAGCGGGTCGCCCGAAAACCGGACCGTGCTGAAAACCCGGGCGGCTTTTCGCAATGTCGGCCATATCGCCGATGACCGCGGAGGCCGTTGCATTTCCTCCCGCGCCGGGTCCCGAAAGCAGAAGCTCGCCAAGTACATCCGTCTCAATCGCCACGGCATTGGTCACACCATGGACCTGCGCGATGACAGATTGCGTCGGCACCATGGTGGGGTGAACTCGCTGCTCGATCCCGCTGTCGGTCTTGACGGCCACACCCAGGAGCTTGATCCGGTAACCAAGCTCGCTGGCTGCGCGGATATCAGCCTGACTGATATTTGAGATACCCTCCATATAGATATCGTCAGCAGAGATCTTGCACCCAAAGGCGAGGCTGGTCAGGATTGAAAGCTTGTGAGCAGTGTCATGGCCTTCAATGTCGAAGGTCGGATCGGCTTCGGCATATCCAAGGCGCTGCGCTTCTGTAAGACAGTCCTCGAAGGAAAGCCCCTCTTCTTCCATGCGTGTCAGAATGTAGTTTGCCGTGCCGTTCATGATGCCGAACACACGGCTCACTTCATTGCCGGCAAGCGCCTCGCGCATGGTTTTGATAACGGGGATGCCGCCGGCGACCGCGGCTTCATAGTTGAGAAGAACGCCCTTCTCCTCCGCGATCGCGGCCAGCGCGACACCGTGTTTGGAGAGCAGCGCCTTGTTTGCGGTCACCACGTGGCGCCCGGCCTCCAATGCCGCCTTCACCGCATCGTAAGCCGCACCACTGTCGCCACCGATCAGTTCCACGAAAACGTCGATCTCGGCCGACCCGGCCAATTCGACCGGATTGTCGAACCATTGCGCGTTACCGAGTTCGATGCCGCGGTCGCGATTGCGGTCGCGTGCTGAAACCGCGGTCAGTGCCATCGTGCGTCCGCATTGCCTGGTCAGTTCCGCTTCCTTGTCCGTCATGCAACGCACGACAGAGGCGCCTACGGTTCCCAAACCCGCAATTCCAATACGCAACGCTTCGGCCATGATGCGGCGTGCTCCTTCTCGATCGTTCAGTGAATAAGACTCAGCGCCGGGCGCCGAGCGGGATGACGTTGTCGGTGTTTTCAGGTGCGGTTGCAAGGAAGCGCTTGATGCTGCGCGCCGCCTGTCGGATCCGGTGCTCGTTTTCAACCAGTGCGATACGCACGAACTGGTCGCCAAACTCACCAAACCCGATGCCAGGCGCAACCGCCACCTCGGCCTTTTCAACCAGAAGCTTGGAAAATTCCAAAGAACCGAGTTCACGGTAGGCGTCCGGGATCGGCACCCAGGCAAACATGGTGGCAGGGGGCGGTGGCACATCCCAGCCGGCGCGGCCAAACGCTTCCACAAGCACGTCTCGGCGGCGCCGATAGATTTCGCGCACCTCTTCAATTTCCGTGCCATCGGAGTTCAAAGCAGCCGCAGCCGCCACCTGGATCGGCGTGAACGCCCCGTAATCCAGATAGGATTTGACACGCGAAAGCGCAGCAATCAGCCGCTCATTTCCGACGGCAAAACCCATGCGCCAGCCTGGCATCGAAAAGGTCTTGGACATGGAAGTGAACTCCACCGTGACGTCCAATGCGCCCGGCACCTCCAGTACCGAAGGTGGTGGATTTCCCTCGAAATAAATCTCCGAATAGGCAAGATCAGACAGGATGATCAGATCGTTCCTGCGCGCGAATGCCACCACATCCTTGTAGAAATCCAACGACGCCATGCAGGCTGTCGGATTGGAGGGATAATTGAGGATAAGCGCGATGGGCTTCGGCGTCGAATAGCGCACGGCACGTTCAAGCGCCGGGATGAAATTCGCGTCAGGCTCGGCGGGGATAGCCCGCACAACACCACCCGACATGATGAAACCGAAAGCGTGAATGGGGTAAGTGGGATTCGGACAAAGAACCACATCGCCCGGCGCAGTGATCGCCTGGGCCATATTGGCAAACCCCTCTTTCGACCCCAGCGTCGCCACCACCTGGGTTTCGGGATTGAGCTTCACCCCGAAACGACGCTCATAATAGGCCGCTTGTGCCCGTCGAAGGCCGGGAATGCCCCGAGACGAGGAATAGCGGTGCGTGCGTGGATCGCGCACCGCATCACACAGTTTGTCAACTATGGCCTGGGGGGTTGGAAGATCAGGATTTCCCATGCCGAGATCGATGATATCGGCACCGCGTGAACGCGCACTCGCCTTCAGGCGGTTCACCTGCTCGAAAACATAGGGCGGGAGCCGACGGATTTTGTGGAATTCTTCCATCATCATACCTCGATGCAGGTGACGCGAGACCGGTGACCGGACCTCATATACCCATTCCCCCGACTGGTCGAGGGGAAGGAGAGCGCGGTTACTCGCTCTTTTCAATTTCCTCGAGCTGACGCTCCGCATGCGTTTTGGCAAGACGGCGCAGCCGTGCGGCTTCTGCTTCAGCGTTGTTGCCTGGAGCACGAACCGCAAGACGCTCCCGCACTGCAGAAAGATCGCGCGTGAGCAGGTCTTTCTCGGTGGAATCAATTGGCGTAGCTGCAGATTCCGGCGGAATATTGAGATCAGGATAAGCACCGGTGTTTCGCGCAGCTGGGGCATTGCCTCCTTCTGAGGCAACCTTTGCCCCGGGACTTGGCAAGGGAGGCGGGGCGCTGATCGTTGCGGAGGGAGCGGCGTCTTCCAAACTCGCGCTGACACATCCTCCAAGCGAGAGCGACAGGGAAGCCGTCAATATAATTGCTTCCGAGATGCGAAAAAAACCGCAGTGAGCTCTGATTTTCATATTCTCTTCCGATTCAAGCCACTACCATGCATGATGGTCGCGGGGGAGCCTCCCGTGAGATTACGTTAACACCGCGCCGCTTGAAAGGCGCGTTCAGGTTGCAGGCGCAAATTATGGCTCGAGAAAACAAGACCAACGGCGCAGGAAACCAAGCAGACTCAACGCTCCACCAGTATTTCGCAAAAGATCCCGAACGTCTGGCGCAAAATCTAGCGCGCGCGCTCGAAGAGCTCGGCAAGGCTGCCGCCTCCTGGACACAAGCACGGGAACAAGGTGAAGCAAGCGACATAACGGCCGCGCCGCTTGCCGACATGATCAGGACGTTCTCTCGCGTCAGTGAATACTGGCTGAGCGATCCTACCCGAGCGCTCGAAGCACAGACGCGTCTCTTCGCCGAGTTCATGGGCATCTGGGCAAATGCCATCCGCCGCATGAGCGAGCAGGATGTCAGTGATTACATCCCAACCGCAGCGAATGACAAACGTTTCCAGGACCCCGACTGGGGACGCAACGCCTTTTTCAGCTTTCTGAAACAGGCCTATCTCGTCACCGCCCGTTGGGCTGTCCACCTCGTGGATGGTGCAGATGAGCTCGACGACGTAACGCGCCACAAGGCGCGGTTCTACGTCGAGCAGATGAGCCAGGCCCTTTCGCCATCGAACTTTCTTCTGACGAATCCTGAGCTCTTTCGCGAGACCATGGCGAGTGACGGTGAAAATCTCGTGCGCGGCATGCGCATGCTGGCCGAAGATATCGCCGCGGGGAAAGGCGACCTCAAACTGCGGCAGTCCGACAGTTCGAAATTCAAGATCGGCGAAAACCTGGCCACCACCCCGGGGAAGGTCATAGCGCGCAACGACCTGGTCGAAATCCTTCAATATGCTCCCACGACGAAGAACGTGTTGAAGCGACCGCTTCTCATCGTCCCTCCGTGGATCAACAAGTTCTATATCCTCGATCTGAACCCCAAGCGTTCTTTCATTCGCTGGGCGGTTGAACAAGGACACACGGTTTTTGTCATTTCCTGGATCAATCCAGACGAACGCCACGCGCGTTACGACTGGGCAGACTATATTGACCACGGCATAAGGTTTGCGCTCCAAACGATCGAAGCGGCAACAGGCGAAAAGCAAATCAATGCCATGGGGTACTGCGTCGGCGGCACGCTTTTGGCAGCCGGCCTTGCCTTAATGGCGGCCGAGGGCGATGAACGCATCGCCACCGCAACGTTCCTGACCACACAGGTGGATTTCACTTTCGCTGGCGACCTCAAGGTCTTCGTGGATGAAGAGCAGATCCAGGCTCTGGATACAGCCATGCACCAACGCGGATATTTGGACGCGACGCGCATGGCTACAGCGTTCAACATGCTGCGCGCAGGCGATCTGATCTGGCCCTATGTGGTTAACAATTACCTGCGCGGCCAAGCGCCCCTGCCCTTCGACCTTCTCTACTGGAACTCCGATTCCACGCGGCTGGCCGCAGCCAATCACTCATATTACCTGCGCAACTGCTATCTGGAGAACAACCTCTCCCATGGTCGCGCTGTTCTACGTGGAAAAACCCTTCATCTCGAAGATATCACGATCCCGATTTTCAACCTTGCCACGCGTGAGGATCACATAGCGCCAGCAAAATCCGTCTTCATTGGCAGCCGCTTTTTCGGAGGACCGGTGGAGTTTGTTTTGGCAGGCTCCGGACACATCGCAGGCGTCATCAATCCACCCGAGATGAAAAAGTATCAGTTTTGGACGGGCGGAGAGCCCAATGGCGAGTTTGAAGATTGGTTGGCAACCGCCGATGAGCATGCCGGTTCCTGGTGGCCGCGCTGGCAGTCCTGGATTCTTTCGAAGGACAGCCGTGAAGTCAAAGCCCGCAAACCAGCGAAGAACAAGAACACGCTGGGTGAAGCCCCGGGAGATTATGTGCGCATCCGCGCCTGATCACGCAAAATGACAAGACGAAACAATGCTTTTAGAGGCCGTGAGGGAACTTTGACGTAGTTTCGGAATGAAACATGTTCTTGCCTCAATTGTTTTCTACCGCCTATATGGTTGTCCAAAGGGCTGGGATTCGCAGGCAAGACAAGCACTTGCTGTAGATTTGCGAACCGTATTCAGTTCATCGTCGCGTGCGTTGTTCAATCAATTGAGGGGCATATTTCTGTTGTTGGGGGACGAGAGCGGAAAACGCTATATGACGGTGTTGAGGCATGGTCGGTCCAGTCTGACGGGTGTGATCTGCGCTCTGATTCTGGCATCCTGCTCCACCACCTCTGATCCCGTGGCCCAACTGGGTCTCGCCCCGACCGCGCTGCAAAACGGCGGAACCGATACTGATCTCTCAGCGAGCGATGCTACCCTGCTTGCAGCAGCGGAAGGCACTGGCGGGTCGGAAGTCTCAACTTCCATGCCTCTCCCGTCCGAACGTCCTGGTCAAAACGAAGAGGTGACGGCCGCAGAAGAGGTTCCCACGGAAACAGCAGCAGTTCCACAGGAAGAACCTGTCTCAGCAACCGAGACGGCAAGCGAAACGACCGCCGCCGAAACCACTTCAGAAGACATCGATCCCCCGGCCAAAAGCGCCCCTACACAGACTGCAGCTGCTGTTCCAGCTGAAGAAAGCACTTCCGAAGAAGTCGCGGAGGCCGATGCGGCACCGCCGTCCGAGAACGAATCAGCGTCCAAGCGGCAGAGTTTTCTTTCAGCCTTCTTCTCTGCCAAGGAGCCGAAAGCAGCAAAAGCGGCCGAGAAAGCCACCCGTCCCCTGGTCGATACGAGCAAAGCCAAGCCCGCGGAAGAGTCCAAGGTCGTGCTTGCTTCTGCCTCGCCCGACACAAAGCCCGTGCAGGCATCCGTCAACATGGGTTCAGCTCTCCCTGGCGTACGGCAGGGCGAAAGCCTGTTTGAATTCTCCAGCAAGACGGGCAGCGGTGATGCCGACGCGGATATTTACGAGGAGGAACCTGCCTACCAGGTCGCCTCGGCAGCCGGTATGGCGCGGCTTGCTCCCAATGGCCTTCTTAAACAGCGGGAAAGTGTCGATACAGCCTGCCTGAAGCCCGCATTGGTCGGCATGCTCAAGGCAATCGAACGGCACTACGGCAAAAGAATCGTCGTCACCTCGGGCTATCGCAGCCCCAGTTACAATCGCCGCGTACGCGGAGCCCGTAAGTCTCTTCATATGTATTGTGCCGCCGCCGACATCCAGATCGATGGCGTTAGCAAATGGGAGCTGGCGAAATATGTACGCTCTATGCCGGGCCGCGGTGGCGTAGGCACCTATTGTCACACAAAATCGGTGCATGTGGACGTCGGTCCGGAGCGAGACTGGAACTGGCGCTGCCGCCGCAGAAAATAAATCACAAAAAAAGCATAGAACTATCACAAGACGGGTTGCCCCCGGCAACGAAGCTCACTATAAGCCGGATCGTCTTGAGCGCGCCCATCGTCTAGCGGTCTAGGACGCCGCCCTTTCACGGCGGAAACACGGGTTCGAGTCCCGTTGGGCGTACCATTCTTTTCTTCTCTGACATTCTACGTCGGCAAACTGAATCGGTTGTCGTTTGACCCGACTTGTCAGTCCGCGTACTTCTCGCTCATCCTTGGCATACTGATGGAGACGTGGCGGTTTCACCCGGCACGAGCAGGAAGGCAGCCAAATGCAAGGCCCGTTGATTGTTATTGAGAAGGCGCTCGGTTTTGCCGCCTCGCGCGCACGTTTCTTCCTTATTGCCGGGCTCCTGGTCGGCATTGCCTCACCGGCGGCCGCGCACGCGGCAAAACCCTGGATCGCCGAATTGATTGCCGCACTGCTGTTCCTCGCAGCTCTGAGGGTGGGGCCGAAAGCCCTCGTCGGTGCTCTGGGGGAACTGCGTCAGTCACTTGTCGCCACCCTCGCCTTTCAATTGTTCTTGCCGATCGGTTTCGCGCTTTTCTTTCTCGCAATCGACTGGGAAGGCATCCTGCCCACCGCGCTGGTGTTGATGGCCGCTGCGGCGCCGGTTTCCGGCAGTCCGCATCTGGCGATCATGACCGGCAATGATCCTGCACCGGTCATGCGGGTCATGACGCTCGGAACCGCACTCCTGCCGCTCACCGTACTGCCTGTTTTCTGGCTCACTCCAGCGCTCGGCAGCGCTGACGTTGTCTTGGCGGCTGCTGGCAGGCTGCTGGCTGTCATCGGGCTTGCCGTTTCCGCAGCATTCATCCTTCGCCGTTTCGCATTCGCAAACCCGTCGCCGGTCGCGATCCGATCGATTGACGGTCTCTCTGCCATTCTCATGGGTGTCGTGGTGATCGGCCTCATGTCCGCGGTCGGCGAAACGCTTTTGATCGATCCGGCACGGGTTGGCCTTAATCTCGCGATTGCTGTCGCCGCAAATTTCTTGCTGCAGATCGCCGTGACGGTTCTGCTGGAACGCTCTGGAAAGCAAGGCATTGCAGCGCCTTTGGGCATTGCCGCCGGCAATCGCAACATCGGCCTGTTCCTTACCGCCCTACCCGCTGGCGTGACCGATTCGCTGCTGCTCTTCATCGGTTGCTACCAGATTCCCATGTACCTGACGCCGCTTGTCCTCGGCCCATACTATCGAAAACGCGCGGCGGCCCTGGCTTCCCCTGAAGTACACGGCTGATTGACAGTGTACCGTGTGAACACACCTTCATCGAAAGACCGTCATGGAATTTTCAACACCGCTGATCGAGGCACGCCTGATCCGCCGCTACAAGCGCTTTCTGGCGGATGTCCTACTTTTGGACGGAACCGAGATCACTGTCTCCGTACCGAACACCGGCTCCATGCTCGGGCTCACATCTGAAGGTGCGCGCGTCTATCTCTCCCGCGCAGACGATCCAAAACGTAAATACCGACACCGGCTGGAGATCGTCGAGGCCGACGGCACCCTGGTCGGGATCAACACGGGATTGCCGAACAAGCTCGCCGAGGAAGCCATCCACGCCGGTCTCGTGTCCGATCTTGCAAGATACGGCAGGTTGAAACGCGAGCAGCGCTATGGAGAGCGCTCCCGCATCGATATGCTTCTTGAGGACCCGGAGCGCCCTCACGCCTATGTGGAAGTCAAGAACGTGCATTTCATGCGCGAAGCGGGTCTCGCGGAATTCCCCGACACGGTGACAGAGCGAGGGACACGGCATCTGCATGAGCTTGTCGCCATGCGCAAGGCAGGCCACCGCGCCATCATGATCTATCTCATTCAAAGAGGCGACTGCACGCGCTTTCGTTTGTGTGACGATCTCGACCCCGCTTACGCAAAGGCTTTTGCACTTGCTGACAAAGCTGGGGTTGAAGCCTACGCCATCAAATGCCAAATCAGCCCTGAAGCAATCAAGCCGGATCGTCTGATAGACATCGTGCGATAAAACCAGCAAAATCCGGCAACCGTATCCATTCGAAGCCAAGCGATTCAAACCTCATGGTCACCTATCTCGAAGCAGAGTCCGCCCCGATGCGAAACACCGGCCAGATCCGCCTTTATGGCGAGGAAGGATTCGAGGGCATGCGTCGGGCATCAAACCTGACCGCTCGCTGTCTGGACGAACTCGCAAGCCGGGTTGCACCAGGCATAACCACCAATGAGATCGACAGATTTGTTTTTGAGTTCGGGATGGATCACGGCGCAATACCCGCGACGTTGAATTACCGCGGCTACACCAAATCCACCTGCACCTCCATCAACCATGTCGTTTGCCACGGGATCCCGGATGACAAACCGCTCCGCGACGGTGATATCGTCAACATAGACGTCACCTATATCCTTGACGGATGGCATGGCGATTCAAGCCGCATGTATCCGGTCGGCACTATCAAACGCGCCGCCGAACGGCTTTTGGAGGTTACCCATGAGTGCCTCATGCGCGGCATCGCCGCGGTGAAGCCGGGGGCACGCACCGGAGCCATCGGAGCGGCTATCCAGTCTTACGCGGAGGGAGAGCGCTGCTCGGTTGTGCGGGATTTCTGCGGTCATGGAGTCGGTCAGCTGTTCCACGACGCGCCCAACATTCTGCATTATGGCAGTGTGAACGAGGGTGTTGAAATGCGTCCGGGCATGATCTTCACGATCGAACCCATGATCAATCTCGGTCGCCCCCATGTGAAAGTCCTTTCGGACGGGTGGACAGCAGTCACGCGAGATCGTTCCTTGTCGGCCCAGTATGAACACTCGATCGGCGTTACGGAGACCGGCTGCGAAATTTTCACGCTTTCGCGCGCAGGGCTCGACCGTCCCAGCCTCCCGGCTTAAACTGCCACCAGAACGTGTGCTATCGGCGAACCGCACGTTCCCATGGAACAGTGGCGGGGACACTTCATGGAAGAGGACGACGATCACGGTTTTTTGGCTGAACGGCCGATTGTAGCCACACCAAAATCCGGCATGAAGCCGCATTATCACGGGCATAGAGACCGCTTGCGGCAACGTTTTGGGGAAGCCGGCAGCACGGCGCTTTCCGATTATGAGTTGCTGGAGCTCTTTCTGTTCCGTTCCATACCGCGTGCAGACACGAAAGGTCCGGCAAAAGCCTTGCTGGCGCGCTTTGGCTCGCTTCCCGAGATTTTCGGTGCCTCTGAGCGCCTGTTGCAGGAAGTGGATGGCATCGGAGAAGCCGCTGCCCGCGATATCAAGGTCGCAGCGGCCCTGGCCCAAAGGATGCTCAAGGCCGACTTGCGCAACCGCCAGCTCCTGACCTCATGGTCACAGGTGATAGAATATTGCACCGCGGTCATGGCCCACGAGGACCGAGAACAATTCCGTGTCCTTTTTCTCGACAAGAAAAACCAGCTCATTGCCGACGAGGTTCAACAGACAGGCACCGTGGATCATACGCCGGTTTATCCACGAGAACTGGTGCGACGCGCGCTGGAGCTTGCCGCAACCGCCGTGATTCTCGTCCACAACCATCCCTCAGGAGACCCAACCCCTTCCCGCGCAGACATCGACATGACCAAAACCATCGTGGACACGGCCAAGCCAATGGGCATCACGGTTCATGATCACATTATTATCGGCAAGAAGGGACATGCGAGCTTCAAGGGGCTTCAGCTGATCTGATTTTTCCCTCAAGATCTGGCACCCAACAAAGAAAAGGCCGCTGAGAAAGCGGCCTTTTCCATTGGTTTCGAAAGAAGAGCAGCGATTATTCGCTTTCTTCCTTCTTCTTGGCGGCAGCCTTTTTCGGAGCGGCTTTCTTTTTCGGAGCAGCCTTCTCCTTTTTCGCGGGCTTTGCCTCCGCTTCGTCCTCATCATCCGCCATCAGCTCGTCGCGCGAAACCTTTTCGTCAGTGACGGAGATTTCACCGAGCAGATGGTCAATAACCTTCTCCTCGAAGAGCGGCGCCCGGATGTTGGCCATGGCCTGCGGGTTCTGACGATAGAACTCGTAGATCTCCTGCTGCTGATGCGGCGGATAGCGGCGGATCGATTCGATGAGCGCACGCTGCATCTCTTCGTCACCAATCGTCACCTCGGCCTTCTCGCCGATCTCGGAGAGCACGAGACCAAGACGCACGCGACGCTCGGCAAGACGCTGATACTCTTCCCGCGCCTCTTCCTCGGTGGTTTCTTCGTCTTCGAAGGTGCGGCCGGCAGACTCGAGGTCGCGGGTCACCTGGTTCCAGATATTCTCGAACTCGGCTTCCACCAGCTTGGACGGCGCTTCGAACTTGTAGGCGTCGTCCAGCGCATCGAGAATCTGCCGCTTCGCCTTCTGGCGCGTAACCTGGCCGAACTGGTTTTCCAGCTGACCACGAACGATCTCACGCAGCTTGTCGGCTGATTCCAGCCCAAGCTGCTTTGCAGTCTCGTCATTGATCTCCAGCTCATTCGGCTTGGAGACTTCCTTCACCTTGATGTCGAACTCGGCTTCCTTGCCGGCCAGATGCGCTGCCGCATACTCTTCCGGGAAGGTCACCTTGATCGTGGTCTCATCTCCGGCCTTCAGGCCAACGAGCTGCTCCTCGAAACCGGCGATAAACTGGTTCATGCCGATCGTGACTTCGGAATCCTCAGCTGCGCCGCCATCAAAGGGCTCGCCATCAATCTTGCCGAGATAATCGAGTTTCACCTTGTCGCCGTCAGCGGCCTTGCCCTTCTTCACCTCATAGGTGCGGGCGGAATCGGCAACGCGCTTGACCTGCTCTTCGACTTCCTCATCCGGCACGTCATAAACCTGACGCGTGATCTTGATATCGGAAAAGCTCTTCAGCTCAATCGGCGGAATGACTTCGTAAGACATGGAGAATTCGAAGTCGGCATCGCCGGAAAGAACCTTCTCTGCTTCCTTCTCGTCCTCGGTCATGGAGATTTCCGGCTGAATGGCCGGCTTCTCGCCGCGGTCGGTCAGGATGCTTTGCGTATCGGCCAGGATTTCGTTCACGACCTCGGCCATGAACGACTTGCCATAGACGCGGCGCAGGTGCTGTGCGGGCACTTTGCCGGGGCGGAAACCCTTAAGGTTGACCTTGCCCTTCGCGTCATCGAGACGCTGGGTGAGGCGCGCCTCCAAGTCCTTGGCAGGAACGACGACCTTAAGTTCGCGCTTGAGCCCTGAATTGAGAGTTTCGGTTACCTGCATCCATCATACCTTTGTATTCGCTTTTGCCGCCGCTTTCACGGCGCCCACCGCTCTTGCTGTCGGGGAATCTTACCGGGAATGGCCCTTCTGGTGCGGGTGGAGGGACTTGAACCCCCACGGCTTGCGCCACAGGAACCTAAATCCTGCGTGTCTACCAATTCCACCACACCCGCTTCGAAAGACCCAAGGAACGCCCCAAGCTTCCGAAAGCGCGGGTTCTATATCACCTGCACCTAGTCTATCAAAGAGAAATTGGCAAGATTCAGGCCTTTTTTGACAGGGATCGCACGCAGAGCAACCCTGTGAGCCGACAGCCCCTTTTCCTGCGCTTTCATAAATCGATTATATCGCCGCCGGCACTTGGCCACAACGCAGCCGCAAAAGCGCCATGTTGCATTGCACAAATCGCATTGCTGTCATGCAACATTGGCACTTCAAACGAGCGCTGGTTCGGATTATCTCAAGCTCAACAACGAACACGGATTTACGAAGCGAGCACTGAGATGAACATCATCCGCAATTACCGCAACTGGCGCCGTTACCGGCAGACCGTCACCGAGCTGAGCCGCCTGTCCAATCGTGAACTGAACGATCTGGGCATCTCCCGCGGCGACATCCCCTTCGTGGCGCGCAAGTCCCTCTAAGGGCGCAAACGATTTTTGAGTTTCGTCAGGGTCACCTCCTCCCGATCCTGACGGATACGGCCGACAACCTCCTCCTCCCAATTGTCGGTCACCCAAACTCAACACCTGCCGGAACCTCCTCCCCCGGCAGGTGTTGGAACGGGGCGGCAAGTTCGAAAGAGCGGGCCACAAAGTTTCAGAGCTTCCTTCGGGGTTATCCTCCTCCCAATTCCGAAGGAAACGACCGGCAACCTCCTCCTCCCAATTGCCGGTCATCCCAAAACGACACCCGCCGAACCTCCTCCCTCGGCGGGTGTTGTTTCCGGGCAGATCCCACACTATATGGGCGCTGTCAGACATTGAGTTTCATAGATTTCGTCGGGGTTACCTCCTCCCAATCCTGGCGAATAGACCGGCAACCTCCTCCTCCCAAAATTGCCGGTCACCCCATAAACGACGCCCGCCGAAACTCCTCCCTCGGCGGGCGTCGTTTTTTTGGCTTACCGTGCACCTCGAAACTTACCGCGCGCCTCGAACACCGCGCTTTTTCCATTCGGCCAGTCTCATGATGTCCGGTGCGCCACCCGCTGGCTCGAACCAGCTGTCCACCGCCCACTCATCACCGCTTTTTGCACGCAGTACCGCTGTCGCGTGAGGGTAGCGCACGTCGAGGAAAAAACCGCGCGCGGAGTTTCGCTGAACAACGTGATGGCGAAGAAGCCCATGTCGCTGGAGGTAGCGCAGGAGCGTGCGCGTGTTTCGCGATTCGTCGATGCAGTCCATCTGTCCGTAAACGCGCGCTCCGCCCGGAGCCGATTTAGCGCCATCCCGCACTCCGAGAACCCCGGTTGCCATTGTCTCGAAATAGCGCACGGCCTTTGACACGGCCGCCCGTTCAGCCTTCGCAGATGCCTTGCCGGATGCCATGATGGCCGCTAGCCGCTGCCTCATCGCAGCATCAATCGACATGCTTTTCTTGTAAAAGCAGCCATAGCCGCTGCAAATATATATACGCTCAGCATTTGCGCCCCCCACCCAAAAGAGTGCGAACGCAGCACAAATCGCTCCAAGACGTAAAATTCCAAGCCCCATCCGCTCAACTTAAGGCGCGTTCACCGCCAAGGGAAGCGCTCCCGGTCGTGGAACGCATATTTGGTTAGCGCCCCGTCCTCTGCCGTTGCATTCGTCGAAATGGCGGCTTATCTCCATCCCATGAAACCAATACACATCATAGGCGGCGGGCTCGCCGGTTCAGAGGCTGCCTGGCAGATTGCGCAGGCAGGGGTTCCTGTCATTCTACACGAGATGCGTCCCGTGCGTGGCACCGATGCTCACAAGACCGACGGTCTTGCAGAGCTGGTCTGCTCAAACTCCTTTCGATCCGACGACGCAGAAACCAATGCTGTCGGCCTCCTGCACGCAGAGATGCGGCTGGCGGATTCGCTCATTATGCGTTGCGGCGATGCCAATCAGGTGCCCGCTGGCGGTGCGCTCGCTGTGGATCGTGACGGTTTTTCCCAAGCGGTCACGGCAGCGCTCGACGCTCATCCGCTCATCACCATCGAGCGCGGAGAAATCACCGGGCTGCCGCCGGAGGACTGGGATCAGGCGATCATCGCGACAGGTCCGCTCACCGCACCGGCACTCGCAGAAGCCATTTCAGAGGCAACCGGCGCAGAGTCTCTCGCGTTCTTCGACGCCATCGCTCCCATCGTCCATTTCGATTCCATCAATCTCGACGTTGCATGGTTCCAGTCGCGCTATGACAAGGTCGGTCCCGGCGGCACGGGCAAGGACTATATCAACTGCCCAATGGACAAGGCACAGTATGAAGCCTTCATCCAGGCCCTGCTCGACGGCGGCAAGACAGAGTTCAAGGAATGGGAAGGCACTCCCTATTTCGATGGCTGCCTGCCGATTGAAGTCATGGCCGAACGCGGCCCTGAAACGCTTCGGCATGGCCCCATGAAACCCATGGGCCTGACCAATGCGCACAAGCCGGACGAAAAGGCCTATGCCGTTGTCCAGCTTCGTCAGGACAACGCGCTCGGAACGCTGTACAACATGGTCGGCTTCCAGACGAAACTGAAATATGGCGAGCAAACTCGGATCTTTCGGATGATTCCCGGTCTGGAGAATGCCGAATTTGCTCGTCTGGGCGGATTACACCGCAACACCTATCTCAATTCGCCGACGCTTCTTGACGGCACATTGCAATTGAAAGGCCGCGATGGCCTGCGCTTCGCCGGTCAGATCACCGGTTGCGAGGGCTATGTGGAAAGCGCGTCCATGGGACTGCTCGCGGGGCGGTTTGCTGCTGCCGAACGCTTGGGGCGCCCGATTGCGACCCCGCCAGAGACCACCGCTTTCGGCGCTCTGCTCAACCATATCACCGGCGGCCATATCCTTTCGGATGACGAGCCCGGCAAGCGTTCATTCCAGCCGATGAACGTCAATTTCGGCCTCTTCCCTCCCATCGAGGTTCCCAAGCCCGAAGGCAAGCGGCTTCGTGGAAAGGAGAAATCCGTTGCCAAGAAGAAGGCGCTCACGGCGCGCGCGCTTGAGGATTTCAAGGCATGGCTCGATCGGCTTCCCGCAGCTGCAGCAGCTGAATAGCTCGGCCTCTCATGCTTTGAAATGCAAGCTGTCAGGGGTGCGGTTGGCGCACCCCTTGTTCATTCAGGGCATTTGCAATTGTCGCCAAACCCTCATTCCCAGTCGCTGCTGCGCAGAACCACCGCGCCATAGAAATGCGTCAGCACAGTTTCGGGGTATGAACTGGCAGAAAGAGTAGTGGGGATCAATAGGATCTGCTTCCCGTCCGCCTCGAGGCGTAACAAAGCTGATTGGTCAGCTTGAGTAGACAGTTCGACTATTCTTGAGGTTTCGACCTTGAAGAGGGTTGGGGTGCCTGTTTCCGAGGTCAGCGAAACTTCGTTCTTGTTCAGAGTCAATTTGAGACTGGTTCCGTCAGGCAATGACAAGGGGCTGTTGGCACCATCCTTTTGGTCTACTCTTACGTGCTGAAAAAGCACATCGAACCCATCCAGAGCGACCATAACGGTCGAGTTCCTGTCATAAGAATACCATTGACGCCCACGCTGTACAGGATTGTCCGGATCCAGGTTCCACGCATGCGCAACCTGCCGGTAAAGGCTTTCTTCTCCAGACGGCGAGAACCCTTCAGGCGCCACACCAAGCTCGGCATTCTCTTCACTGAGATAGCGCAGCACGGCTAGTGCTTCCGCCTTCGTTTGTTGATCGTCGGGCTCGCCGCGGACGATCTCAAGAAAGCGTGCCTGCTGCGACGTGATCGACCGGTCGATAGCCCCCTGGGGCCCGAAACTGCCAATCAGAAGCGCAATCACTGGCAACCCTGCGACGACCCGGATGTCGCCGCGCACAGGCCGTACCGTCTGCAGAACGACCAAAGCAAGCGTCACACCGCCAAAAAGCCCCAGGAAGTACCGATCCACGGTCCATCCGAACGCGCCCACACGCAGCCACAAAGCGTAAAACAGAAGGCCGAGCGGCACCGGAAGGATCAATGGCCAAAATCGCACGAAAAATCGGGTCGGCGCGCGTGCCGTATCGAGGAACGGCTTGGTCAAAAGCAGAACCGCGACGGTACAGACACCGTAGGTGAGGACCAACCAACCGATCTGCCCCTCCGGGACCTCGCCGGTGATAACGATTTTCAATGTGTAGAGATGCAAGATCACCGCATAGATGATGAGAAGTGGGACCGCAGCAAAGTCGCCGAGTGCGCGCATTCCATGTCGCATCATGTCATGTTCGCGCCCGCCCGGCTCCTCATCGAATTTGGTGGGTGTCTGACCAAGACCGAAGAGCGGGGCAACGAAGAGCCCGATGGAAACCCAGCTGTGACCATAAAAGCTGTTCGGTATGCCGACACCGAAGAGATGTGTGAGGCTTGTCAGGATCGCAGAAACACCACCGCCGAAGATGAAAAAGGCGAGGATCGCGAGAGCTGCGGCATAAACGAGACGTGCCGTGAACATCCAGAAGGCATCACCTGATTCCCTGCCTACGAAGGGCGCAAGGGGTGTGAGCGTCATCAGAGAGAGAAGAAAAGCCCACTCCACAGTTCGCACGCCGAAAGTTGGCCACATCACGATGAAGGCCACCAGTCCTGCAAGAGCCGTCAAGGCGTAATGCGGCCACCCTGAGATACTCCTGGCTTCGGCGAACAGCGTTGCGGCAAATGACGCGACCACTGCCGCAATCAGCGCGAAGATCTGCCTTTCCTGAGGCACAATGCCGAAAAGCCGGGACGAGAACAGCGTTTCATGAGCAATGATGGCATTGGCCTGCACCGTTGCTACAAACATAAATGCCACAGCGACAGGGAAGCGTGAGACAGCTTCTCCCATTGCGGAAACGGCTTCTTTCCATGACGCCAACCAGCCAGTGCCCGCAAGGGTTCTATTCAGCTTTTGAGACAAGAGGTTTCCTCAATCTGGACCGCTGGCGAAACACGAGCACCTCACAGCGGCGCAAATAGGGCAATGGCGTTAATGGCTTATCGCCAACCTCTAACAGCATGTTTCAACATGAGCCAATGCCGCCGCCACAAGGAGAGCGACACGAATTCGTCAAGCGCCGCCTCTCCCTGAGCCTCAAGGCGTTCAAGGTAAGCGTCTGAAAGACCCGCAGGCAGAAACGCCGGACGCAGACTGCTTGGAAGGTCTCTCGCTCCTTCTTCAAATCTGGCAATATGATGCCTGCCAAGCGCAATCATGGCGGCAAGTGCACGCTTCGATCCTGCCTCGTCATCTCCGTTCAACAAAGCCTCGCGCGAGATTCCCGCCGCGGCAAGCAGATCGGCGGGGATATAGCACTGCCCTCTCCTGCGATGGATTGGCAGCATTCGCAGGAGCCCAGTGATCGCCTGAGCGCAGCCGGCATGGCCGGCAACCTCGGAAAATCGCATGGCTGCAGGAGTGTCGAGCACCAGCGCGGCAAGCTGGATCAGTGCGGACGCCGTTTCACCGCAATAACCTTCCAGATCATTGCGGCTCGGCATCGGATCGTCATAAAGATCGAAGGTGCGCGCTTCCAGGAGGTCGAGCAAAGGCTGTACCGGAAGCTGATGAGAACGCACAGCGTCAAGCAGTGCAACCGCCAGGGGCGAGCCTTCCGCGCTTTCCGAATCTGTCTGTGCCATCAGAACGTCACGCCAGAACTGAAGCCGCACCTCGCCCGGCAGGGCTTCGCTCACACGGTCCCGTATTCCCGCCACCTCGGCGTTGAACGCATAAAGTGCGAAAAGCGCTGAGCGCTTTTCTTCCGGAGCATAGAGGACCGAAAGATAGCGATCCGGGTCGGCATCCCGCACCAGAGAAACGATGTATTGATGCCGGTCAGTCATCTTAATCGACAGCGATCAGCGCTGCAGCCACAGTGCGGTCCTCGGCCAGAAGCACATTGTAAGTCCGCACCGCCGCGCCGGTGGCCATGGTCTCCACCGCCACGCCGGCCTCGCGAAATCGCTTGCGAAGCTCAACCGGCATCGGAATCAGCTGCTCGCCAGTACCGACAAGCAGGATGTCGAATTCACTGGCCTCATCGAACAGGCGGGCAAGATCTGCCTCCTCCAGTTCGCCGAACCCACTGACCTCCCATCCGTGAATGCCCGAGGGCAGACACAGGATGGAGCCGCGATGGGACATGTCGGCAAAGCGGAACCCGCCATTGCCATAAGCATCAATCGGCGCGCGGCCCGGGAAATGGGCCGCGCGTATTTCGATACCGCCCGCCATCACTTGGCCGGCAGTTGTCCGGTCGTGTCCGACCCGGCGGTGTCAGCATCAGCCTGCTCAGCTCCCAGCGCGCCAGTGGAGCGCATGCGGAACAGGATAAGCAGTGGTCCGGCAATGAAGATCGATGAGTAGGTGCCGATCACCACACCGAAGATCATGGCAGCCGTGAAGGAGCGAATGACCTCGCCGCCGAAGACAAACAGCGCAGCCAGCGCCAGCAGCGTCGTCACCGACGTCATGATGGTGCGCGACAGCGTCTGGTTCATCGACAGGTTGAGAAGCTCAGGCAGCGGCATCTTCTTGAACCGTCTGAGATTCTCTCGCACGCGATCATAGACGACCACAGTGTCGTTCAGCGAGTAACCCACGATCGTCAGGATCGCCGCAATACTCGAAAGATTGAACTCGATCCCGGTGATCACGAAGAACCCGACGGTCATGATCACATCGTGCAGCGTCGCCAGGATCGCCCCCACGGCGAATTGCCATTCGAACCGCAGCCAGATGTAGATCAGGATGGCCATCAGCGATACGAGAACCGCTATGGTGCCGGCGCGGGCCAGTTCACCAGAAACCGTCGGTCCGACCACTTCGACACGGCGGAATTCATAAGCATCCTCGAGCTCACCGCGTATCTTGGTAATCACGGTCTGCTCTGCATTCTCGCCGCCGTCCTGCGCCTGCACCCGGATCAGCACCTCGCGCGGATCACCGAACTCCTGAACCTGCACTTCCCCAAGGTTGAGATCGGAAAGGCGTGCACGGATATCGCTGAGATCCGCCGGGCCTTCGCGAGACTGGACCTCGATCGAGGAACCGCCCTTGAAGTCGATGCCGTAGTTCATATTCACGGTCATGAACAACGCCACCGCAGCTATCGATGCTATCGCCGAGAGCGTAAAGGTGACACGCCGCAGCTTCATGAAGCCGATGCTCGTATTGTCCGGCACGAAACGCAGCGGCGTGCGCGGCAATTCCTTCGGACGACGACGGCGCACCCAGTCGGCCACGATCCAGCGTGTCAGCGTGTAGGCTGTGAACACGGTCGTCGCGATGCCGATGGCAAGCGTAACAGCAAAGCCGCGGATCGGTCCCGAACCGAGATAGAAAAGGATGATGGCGGCGATCAGTGTCGTCACATTGGCGTCGACAATGGTCGCCAAGGCCTTGGAAAATCCCGTATCGACGGCCTGGATCAACGAACGCCCGCCGGCCCGCTCTTCGCGTATGCGCTCGAAAATGAGCACGCTGGAGTCCACAGCCATGCCAATTGTCAGAACGATACCGGCAATGCCGGGAAGCGTGAGGGTTGCTCCCAGCGCTGAAAGAATCGCGATGATCATGGTCACATTCGCTGCGAGCGCCACCACGGCGAACACACCGAGCAACCCGTAGGCCGCAATCATGAACAGAACAACCAGAGCCGCACCGATGACCGAAGCGATCTTGCCGGCGTCGATCGAGTCCTGCCCAAGGCCCGGACCGACAGTACGCTCTTCAATGATGGTCAGGGTAGCCGGCAGCGCGCCGGCGCGGAGCAGAACAGCCAGATCATTCGCCGACTGAACGTCGAAACTTCCCGATATCTGGCCGGTGCCGCCCAGAATGGGTTCGCGGATTTGCGGTGCAGAGATGACCTGATCGTCAAGAATGATGGCGAACAACCGCCCGACATTTTCCTGTGTCGCCTGGCCGAAACGGGTTGCGCCCTTTGTGTCGAAGCGGAAGCTCACGACGGGCTCGTTGGTCCGCTGATCGAATGTCGCCTGAGCATCCACGAGGTTTTCACCCGAAACGATGACACGATCTTCGATCAGATAGGGAACCGGTGGATCGTCCACCGAATACTTGATGGTCGTTCCAATGGGAGGGCGTCCATTGATGGCCTCCTGCACGGGGACCGACTGATCCACCATCTGGAACGTAAGCTTGGCCGTCTGGCCAAGAATATCTTTCAGACGCTGGGGATCCTGAAGCCCCGGCACCTGGACGAGAATTCGGTCCTCACCCTGACGCTGAATGATAGGCTCGGTCGTGCCGAGCTCGTTGACACGACGCCCCACCACTTCGATGGACTGAGACAAGGCAGAGGAAACCCGGTAGTTGATTCCCTCCTCCGTCAACGAATAGCGCAGCAGTCCGGCCTCCGGCTCCGTCAGTTGGAGTTCGGTGACGGTCCCCCCACCGAACAGGCCCGAATTGACCGGCTGGGTCAGATCGCGGAGCGCTTCCTTGGCCTCCGCCACCTGCCCCGCATCGCGAATGCGAACCTGAACAGACTGGCCCGATCCTGTCAGCCCCGTATAGCCGATCCGCTTTTCGCGCAGCAGCCTGCGGATATCGTCACGCGTCGTGACGATACGCTCTTCGATAAGTTCCTGCTTTTCGATCTGCAAAAGAATATGTGAACCGCCCTGAAGGTCGAGACCCAGGGTCATCGACCGCGAAGGCGCCCAGCTCGGCATCGAGGACAGGTAGGATTGCGGAATGATGTTCGGCGCCGCATAGGCGACGCCAAGCGCCACGGCCAGCCATATGAGGATCGTTTGCCAGCGCGAGAAATGTAGCATGGGGCCTCGTCGGTTCGGTTTGGAAGGGCCGTTTTTGCCGGCCCTTCCCGGCAATCACGTCATATTGCGGTTATTTCTTGGCGGCTTGACTGTTGTCGGCCACCGGCTCGCCCTTGACGCGCACTTCGGCAAGCATGGAGCGCATCGCCGTAACCTTGTTCCCGCCACCAAGATCGATCTCAAGCTCGGCATCGTTGATGACCTTCGTCACCTTTCCGACAAGGCCGCCACCCGTAACCACCGTGTCGCCGCGGCGAACAGCAGCCAGCATTTCGGTCCGCTTCTTCATCTGCTGGCGCTGCGGACGGATGATAAGAAAATACATGATCACAAAGATCAGGACGAAAGGCAGAATGCTGACAAAGATGTCAGGCGCTCCACCTGCGCCAGCCTGTGCGTATGCCGGGGTAACAAACATCGAAAACTCCTGATATGCGCCGGACACCCGGCTGGTCATAAATGTGGCCGGAATATAGACTTTCGCCTATTCATTGCAACTGTTCGCCGTCTCTGCACACGGACTTCTGATTGCATGTGGACTCCGGCTACGCACTCAGTACCGCAATGCCCCCTTCCCGGCTTGCAAATAACACGGCCGCATGAGAGAACCGTACCGTACGGTACGCAATTTGTGGCAACATGCGCTTTCATGAGGGAATCATGTCCGACAAGACCATCGAAGTGTTGATCGAAAAGCTGGACAGGTTGATCGCAGTGATCCAGAACCTTGGCCCTGCACCCATCACACCTCCCCGGTTCGATGTCGCCGACTGTTTTGTCTGGCAGGCTGAACGAAAAGCCCTGGAACCCGTGGAAAACGTCAATCGGGTGGAAATGGCTCTCATCCGCGGCGTCGATCGCGTTCGTGACATTCTGTCGGACAACACCGAGCGTTTTGCCAAAAGCCTTCCAGCCAACAACGTCCTCTTGTGGGGGGCCCGGGGCATGGGAAAATCTTCGCTGGTCAAGGCAGTGCACGCGGAGGTCAACCGCACCGCAGCCGCCGGACAGCCACCTCTCAAACTGGTAGAGATCCATCGGGAAGACATAGAAACGCTTCCCCAACTCATGGCATTCCTCAAACCTGCCCCCTTCCGCTTCATCCTGTTCTGCGACGATCTGTCCTTCGATCAGAACGACACGTCCTACAAATCACTCAAGGCTGCGCTGGAAGGCGGTGTCGAGGGCCGTCCGTCAAATGTCATCCTTTACGCCACCTCCAATCGGCGCCATCTTCTCCCGCGCGACATGATCGAGAACGAGCGTTCCACGGCCATCAACCCCTCGGAGGCAGTGGAGGAGAAGGTCTCCTTGTCGGATCGTTTCGGGCTCTGGCTCGGCTTTCACAAATGTTCCCAGGACGATTATCTGGAAATGGTCAGAGGCTATGTTGCTCACTATGGCCTCGACATAGACCCGGAAGCGCTCCGCGCCGATGCGCTCGAATGGTCGACAACGCGGGGGAGCCGATCCGGGCGTGTGGCTTGGCAGTTCATCCAGGACCTTGCCGGCCGTCTCGGCAAACGGTTGGACACATAAACAAAAACCCGCCCTTTCGGGCGGGTCAAAGAGGCGGCCTGACCGGAGGTCTGGCAGGCCGCAGCTTTTTTCATTATTCAGGGAACGCTTATTCCAGATAGCCGCTCGGGTTCACCGGCGTTGCATCCTTACGCACTTCAAAGTGCAACTTGGGACGATCGGCACTGCCGCTCATGCCTGACAATGCGATTTCCTGCCCGCGCCGCACCTTCTCGCCACGTTTGACCCGAAGCGCGCTGGCATGCCCGTATACCGTCACCATGCCATCATCGTGTCGCACCAGCACTGTATTTCCGAATTCCTTGAGCCCGTCGCCGGCATAGATCACAACCCCGTTCTCCGCCGCCTTGACGGGCGTGCCTGCCGGGACGGCGATGTCGATGCCATCGTTCCGGGCCGAACCGGACGTGCTGCCGAAATCCGAAACGACGCGCCCACGAACAGGCCAGCGCAGCTTGCCGATGCCGGTCGAGTCCGGCGCGATATCGTTGCTCTGCGTTGCAACGGCTGCAACCTGGGTCTGCGTGGAAGAGGTTGCCTGCGGCGCGGATGCCTTCACCACCGGCGCGGGTTCGCGTGTCGTGGCACTTGTCGTTGTTTTGTCGACATTTTGCTGGGGTACACTTGCCACCTGGGTCTGCTGGCCACCATTGCCGGAAGGAATGGCCAACGTTTGCCCGACCCGCAAATATCCATCCGAAAGGCCATTGGCCGCCTTGATAGCGCCGACACTCGCTCCGGTCTTGCGGGCGATGCCATAAAGGGTATCGCCTGAAACGACTGTATAGGACCCGCCCGCAGCCGAGTTGGCAGGCGAAGCACCCGTGCTGCCACCACCGCTATTGGCATTGGCTGCCGGATTGTTGGTCTCTGCCCCTTGCGGGCGCGGTTTTGGCCGCGGCGTTTCGCGCAGGACAGCAAGGCGCTCCTGCGGCTCGCGTTGCGGTGCCGGCTCGTTCGGGATCGGCTGACGTGCAGCCTGCTGCTGCTGCTGCGCGCGCGCATCATTGTCCGGTGCAGAGACGGGCGCTCTCCGAGAATAAACATAAGTGGGGATGACGATCTGGCGCCCGGCCTTCAGATCGGACGCGCTCGACAGATTGTTCGCGCCGAGGATTGCCCCGACAGGAACGCCAAAACGCCGCGACAGATTGTAAGCGGTCTCGCCCTCGCGCACGGTGATCGTGGTACCACCCACATCGCTCCAGCCACTATCGGTGCTGTTGCCACTGCGAGCCGGTTCCTGCGCCGGCTGACGTGCTATGGATCCGGTCGGAGTGCGGTCAAGCTGTGGCTGAGGGGCAGCCGCCACCACCGGTGCCTGCTGCGTTGGTGCCGCGACAGGCTGACGCTGCACACTGCCGCTGGCAACACTGGGCGTTGTCAGGTCGACCGGCCGGGTCGCAGCGCGTGCCGCCGTATTGGTGGGCGCCGGCAAAGGCTGCTGCATCGAGCCGCCTACAGAGGCTGACGGCCGTGGTCCCCCGCTCTGTCTGCTGATCGATCCGGTGTAGGTCGTGTCAAGGCCGCTGGCCATATCGCCGGGATAAGGCTGGCTGGCTGGCGCCATCGCAACACTGCGATTTGTCGATCGCGCATCAGCAAAGTCGCTGGACTTGAAGCGCGAGAGGTCTGAGCTGCATCCTGCCGCCACACCGCCAATCAAGATGACAGCGGCTCCGCGCAAAAGCGCGCGATCGAAATTCCGTGCAATACAACGCATTTGACTACCCGCGTACCCAATACCTGAACACGAGCAATTAAAACGCGTTAATGTTACTCAGCAGTTAAGCCGAGCGCGGAAATTAATAAATGGAGCTGTTTCTCGCGGTTTCAAATCGCTGACGAAACACCTTTCAGAAGAGGTTGGAGGCGGGTTTCCGCTATATCCGTCCGCTCAAACCTACTGCCAACTTTCTCCAGCTTGGCAACGGTTTGAACATCATTTCCGGGTCCGATCGGCGCGATCATGATACCGCCTGTCGATAACTGATCCACAAATCGCCGTGGCAAATCGTCGAAGGCGGCCCAGGAAACGATTCGGTCGAAGGGGCCGTCAGCGGAGGCCCCATCAGTTCCATCGGCATGGCGCGCAACCACATTGCTGATGCCCAGATGGTCCCAGCGCATCCGGGCCTCCGCTCCCAGCGTTCGGTAGCGGTCGAGTGTGAGCACCCTCCCCGACAGACGTGCCATCACGGCTGCCGTGAAGCCGGAACCAGTGCCGATTTCAAGAACGCGATGCCCTGAAGACAGTCCCAGCGCATCGATCACCTGTGCCTGCAGATCACACCCCTCGATCGCTTCGCCGCAGGCAATCGGCACCATGCGGTTGGACCAGGCAAGCCCATACCATTCCGAAGGCAGAAAGCTGCCACGCGGCGTCGCTTCCATCGCGGCGAAGAGTTCCTTGCTCCCCACCCCGCTGGCGCGCATGCGCAGCATGAAGGCGGCAAAGCTCTCTCGCTCCTGCCCCGGTTCGATCATGCCAGCGCCTTGGCCAACTGATCGCGCACCTCGTGCGCCGTCAGGTCAAGATGCAGCGGCGTGACCGAAACATAGCCATCACGCACTGCCGCCTGGTCGCTGCCCTGGCGAATGTCGGCCTGCTTGCGCCCGAAGCGCAGCCAGTAATAGGGATAGTTGCGCCCGTCGCGGCGCTCCTCGATATTGAGCCCGTGCACCATCTTGCCTTGCACGGTCACCAGCGTACCCTTGGCTTCCTCAGGTGTGCAGTTGGGGAAGTTGATGTTGACCAGCACACCCTCGGGCATCGGCCGTTCGATCAACTTCTTCAGGATTGGCGGCGCAAGCGCCTCTGCCGTCGCGAAGGGGATGTACCGGCTCTCGTCGGTGAAATCATAAGCTTGGCTCAACGCGAACGACGGAATGCCAAGAAGCGTTCCTTCCATGGCACCGGCAATGGTGCCTGAATAGGTAACGTCATCAGCGATGTTGGTGCCGTTGTTGACACCGGACAGGATCAGGTCCGGCGGCGTGTCCATCACGTGCCGCACACCCATGATCACGCAATCCGTGGGCGTGCCGCGCAGGGCAAAATGCCGGTCGTCGATCTTGCGCATCCTGAGCGGCTCGGACAATGACAGCGAATGGGCAAAGCCCGACTGATCGGTTTCCGGCGCCACCACCCACACATCGTCGCTCAGCGTGCGGGCGATCCGCTCCAGCGTCGCCAGTCCTTCCGCGTGAATGCCATCGTCATTGGTCAATAGAATGCGCAAAGTCTCAGTCCTCTACTGCTTCGATTTTCTCCAGGCCGCCCATATAAGGTTTCAGCGCTGACGGTATCGTGACACTGCCGTCCTCGTTCTGGTAATTTTCCAGAACCGCAATCAGCGCCCGGCCAACCGCCGTTCCCGAACCGTTGAGCGTGTGCACGAAGCGTGTCTGCTTCTCGCCCGCAACCCGGTAGCGCGCATTCATGCGCCGCCCCTGAAAATCACCGCAGACGGAGCAGGACGAAATCTCGCGATAGGCGTTCTGCCCCGGCAGCCATACTTCCAGATCATAGGTCTTGCGTGCACCAAAGCCCATGTCGCCCGTGCACAACACCATGGTGCGGAACGGAAGGTCGAGCTTCTTCAGCACGGTTTCGGCACAGGCCGTCATGCGCTCATGCTCGTCAATCGCGCTTTCGGCATCGGTAATCGAGACGAGCTCCACCTTGTAGAACTGGTGCTGACGCAACATGCCACGCGTGTCGCGCCCAGCAGATCCCGCTTCTGAACGAAAGCACGGCGTCAGCGCGGTAAAGCGAAGCGGCAGCTTTTCGCCATCGAGAATTTCCTCGCGCACCAGATTGGTGAGCGAAACTTCAGCGGTGGGGATCAGCCAGTGATCATCGCCGGCGCGGAAAAGATCCTCGGTGAACTTCGGCAGCTGACCGGTGCCGAACATGGCATCGTCGCGCACCAGAAGCGGCGGCTGGACTTCCGTATAGCCATGCTCCAGCGTGTGCAGGTCGAGCATGAACTGCCCAAGCGCACGCTCCAGACGGGCAAGCTGCCCCGAAAGCACCGTGAAGCGCGAGCCCGAGAGCTTCGCCGCGCGCTCGAAATCCATCTGGCCGAGTGCCTCGCCGATCTCGAAATGCTCCTTCGCCCAGTTGGCGCGCTTCGGCTCGCCATGTTTGCGAACTTCCACATTGCCGCTCTCGTCAGCGCCAACCGGCACATCGTCGAGCGGAACATTGGGAATGCGCGCCAGCGCGTCGTTCAGCGCGGCGTCATGGCGCCGCTCCTCGGCTTCGCCATCCTGAACAAAGCTCTTCAGCTCCGACACCTCGGCCTTCAGCTTCTCGGCGAGCTCCTTGTCGCCGGAGGCCATCGCCTTGCCGATTTCCTTGGAAGCGGCATTGCGGCGCTCCTGCGCCTCCTGAAGTTTTGTCAGGTGCTGGCGGCGCGCTTCGTCGAGCGCCAGAAGCTTCGCGCTTTCAGGGTCCGCGCCGCGCTTATTCAGCGCTTCGTCCAGCGCCTGCGGGTTCTCGCGAATCCATTTGATGTCGAGCATGTCAGATTTCCAATCGCGGAGAGATTGCGGTGAACCGCCTCGAACGCGACAGGAAAGCCAGCAAATCTAGGCGGTCGGCTGGTCCGCTTCGTCGGTCTCGTCCTGCGCGGTCTTTTCCTTCTCGCGCTGGCGCTCGACCATACGGGCAGCCCAGATGGCAATTTCGTAGAGAAGGATGGTCGGAAGCGCAAGACCGATCTGGCTCACCGGATCCGGCGGAGTCAGGATCGCCGCTGCGACAAACGCCGCCACGATCGCATATTTGCGCTTGTCGGCGAGCCCCGTCGAGGTCAGAAGCCCCACCCGCGCCATCAGCGTCGTCACCACCGGAAGCTGAAACACCAGCCCGAAGGAGAGGATCAGCGTCATGATCAGCCCGAGATATTCCGAAACTTTGGGCAGAAGCGAGATCTGCACCGTGTTGTCCGGCCCCACCTGCTGCATGGACAGGAAGAACCACATGACCATCGGCGTGAAGAAGAAATAGACGAGCGCAGCACCAATCATGAACAGGATCGGCGAGGCTATCAGGAACGGCATGAAGGCCCGCCGCTCATTGCGATAGAGCCCCGGCGCGACGAATTTATACACCTGCAGCGCGATCACCGGAAAGGCAAGGACGAGCCCGCCGAACATGGCGAGCTTGATCTGCGTGAAAAAGAACTCCTGCGGCGCGGTGTAGATCAGATCCACCTTGTCCGCATCGAGCCCAGCCCATTGGGATGCCCACTGGAACGGGATGACGAGCAGATTGAAAATCTGTTTGGCAAAGAAGAAGCAGACCAGGAACGCCACGAAAAACCCGGCAAGCGCCCACATCAGGCGGGACCGAAGTTCGATCAGATGTTCGATCAGCGGCGCGGAAGACTGATCGATATCGTCGTCACGTTCGGCGTTCACGACTTGGCTCCGCTGGTCTTTTTTGCCGGCGCACGCTTGGCCGCGCTCGCCGTTTTGATTTTGCTGCCTGTTTTTGGCTTGGCCGTCGTCGCCGGCATTGTTGCCGGTGCTTTGGCCGCCCCCGGCTTCGCTGCCGTTTTCCGTGCAGTTCCCGTTTTGCTCTCCGCTGCGGCCTTGGGCTTTGCCTCACCGGGCATCCGGGTCGCGCCCGCCTTTGCCGGGGCCGCCGCTTGCGGTTCCTTGGACGCCGGCGCGCCTGATTTCGCCGCCTGCGGCTTCATCGCCGCATCGAGACCGGACCGGATCTCCTGCCCCACCTTCTCGATCGGGTTGAGATGTTTCTTGATCTCGTTGCGTGGATCGAGCTTGCGTGCGTCATCCACGAGGGATTTGACGTCATCAAGCTCCGCCTCCTGCAGCGCCTCATCGAACTGCTTGCGAAAATCGCCCGCCATGGTGCGCAATTTGGACGTCGTACGCCCAAAGGTGCGCAACATGCGCGGCAAGTCCTTCGGCCCGACCACGACGATCAGGACGATGGCGATCACCATGATTTCGGGCCAGCCAAGATCAAACATAGGTCACCGGATCGGATAGCGAGAAGTGAAGACGCTGCTGGAAAGCAGCGAATCAGCCGGACTTTTTCTTGCTCGGCTTGCTTGCTTCCTTCACCGGCTCATCGGCCTGATGTTCGACCGTCTTGGTCGTGTCCTCATCATCGTCGGACATGCCCTTTTTGAAGCTCTTGATGCCCTTGGCCATGTCGCCCATCAGCTCGGGGATCTTGCCGCGCCCGAAAAGGAGCAGCACCACGACGAGCACGATAAGCCAGTGCCAGATTGAAAAGGAACCCATGATCAGTCTCTTTCACCAATTGCCATTGATTTGATTTATGCGCTTTCGCGCGATGTTTCAAACGATTGTCTCTCGAATACGAGAACATCGCTCTCGATTACATTCAGCCAGATATCCCGCACACCCGGTTGCAACTGCCCGCAGCGCACCCGCGCCCGCACGTGACGGTCGGCACCAGGTATCGCAAGCTCGAGAAACTCCACCACGCCGAGGAACCGCCGCGAAACGATCCGCGCCGGCACGGAACCATGCTCTTGATCCACCAGAAAACCGGACAGGCGGACCACAACAGTCGCATCCGCGCCCTCTTTCAGCCCGTTTGCCGAGAAACGCCCCAGAGGCGTTTCGACATTGCCCCCGTGCACCTGCCCGTCAAACTCGTTGATCTCGGAAAAGAAACCGGCCACGAAAAGATCGGCGGGGCGTCGATAGAGCTCTTCGGCGGTCCCCACCTGAACAAGCTTCCCGTCCTTGAGAAGCGCAATCCTGTCTCCCATGCGCATGGCTTCTTCGGCATCATGCGTCACCACGACAGCAGTCGCACGGCTTTGCCGCAGAATGGAAAGCGTTTCGGCCCGCACACTGTCTTTCAAACGGGAATCGAGCCCTGAAAATGGCTCATCCATCAAAAGCACCGCCGGCCGCGGCGCCAGCGCCCGCGCCAGAGCGACACGCTGCTGTTCACCACCCGAAAGCACGTGCGGATAGGCACCGGCATAACCTTCGAGCCCGACGCGCTCGAGCGCGATCATTGCTTCTTTCTGCGCTTCCTCGCCCGACAGTGCGGTCAGGCCAAATCGCACATTGTCGAGAATCGTCAGATGCGGAAACAGCGCAAAGTCCTGAAACACAAGACCGATAGAGCGCTTCTCGGGCGGCAGAAATACATTTGGCCCGGCAATTTCCCGCTCATTCAGAAACACCCGGCCCGAGCGCTGCGCTTCAATGCCGGCCGCAATCCTGAGAAGGGTCGTCTTGCCTGATCCCGAAGGTCCGAGAAGACAAAGCACCTCACCGGGCTCCGCGCAGAGCGACACGTCTCTCAGTGTTTGCGTTCCCGAAGGGTAAGCGTGGCTGATATTCTGGAAAGAAAGACGCGCCGCGAAGCTGACGCCGGCCGTTCCACGCGCCGAACTGTGCTTCTTATTGTCCATGCACCGGTATCCCTGGATGGATCGCAGGCGGCCCCTGTCCCGCAGGACTTCCGTCAATCATCCTCAGCGAGCGGTGTCAACAGACCAAGTTCCTCCAGATCGATATCCGTCAACGGATCTTCATCTTCTGTGAGTTCGTCCGGATCGGTCATTGGCTGTGGCACGGAGAAATTGGCCGGCATTCTGGCGGAGAGCAGCCCAGCTCCTTTCAGCTCATCGATACCCGGCAGATCGCGCAGTTCCGACAGACCGAAGTGATCCAGAAATTCCGTGCTGGTTCCATAGGTTACCGGACGTCCGGGCGTGCGGCGGCGACCACGCATCTTGACCCAGCCCGTCTCGAGCAGAATGTCGAGCGTCCCCTTGGACGTCTCCACACCGCGAATTTCCTCGATCTCCGCACGCGTGACCGGCTGGTGGTAGGCAATCACGGCCAACATTTCGAGCGCTGCGCGCGACAATTTGCGCTGCTGAACCGCATTGCGATTCATCAGGAACGAAAGATCGCTAGCTGTCCGAAACGCCCAGCTGTTTTCGACGCGAACGAGGTTCACCCCACGCTTTTCATAGTCTTTTTGAAGTTCGGTCAGAGCTGCGGCAACATCGGTCCCGTCGGGCAGACGCTCAGCCAACGCCCTTTCGGCCACCGGTTCTGCACTTGCGAAAATAATGGCCTCCACCATCCGTTTGACCTCGACGAGATGCGGCGAACGCGCCTCAGAAGCGTCGTTTTCCGGCTCGCCTTCATTGGCGACGAGGCGCACTACATTGCTGTTTTCAGTCATCGGCATTCTCAAAGAGGCTGGCCGGCGCCTTCTTGCCCGTACGCATGTAGATGGGCGCGAAGGGTTCCTGCTGACGGATTTCGAGAGCTCCTTCACGCACCAGTTCGAGAGAGGCGGCGAAAGCGCTTGCGGTTGCTGTCGCGCGTTCCTCCGCGTTGGCCATATAGCGGATGAGAAAATGATCCAGCGCGGTCCAGTCTCCGAATTCACCGATCATGCGCACCAGGATTTCCCGCGCCTGTTTGAGCGACCAGACGCCACGCTTGGCAATGCGTACATTCGTCACCGCACGGCGCTGACGCTGAGAGGCATAGGCGGTAAGCAGATCATAGAGCGACGCTGTAAAGGCGCTCTCCTTCTGAACGATCACCGACTCTGGCATTCCACGAGCAAACACGTCCCGGCCCAGACGGTTACGATTCACAAGCCGCGCCGCCGCATCGCGCATCGCTTCCAGCCGTTTCAGACGGAACTGAAGAAGTGCCGCCATTTCCTCACCGGTCGGCTCTTCATCCTCCGGCTTCTTGGGGATCAGCAAGCGTGATTTCAGATAGGCAAGCCAGGCCGCCATCACCAGGTAGTCGGCGGCCAACTCCAGCCGCATCTTGCGTACTTTTTCAATGAAAGCGATGTATTGCTCGGCAAGGGCGAGAACCGAGATGCGCGCCAGATCCACCTTCTGCGTACGTGCCAGGTGAAGAAGAAGGTCGAGCGGTCCTTCAAAACCATCGACGTCAACCGTCAGCGCAGGCTCGGAGACACCGTGCTCCTTTTCCTGATCGTCCCACAGCTTGTCCATGGGTGCCGGTTTGACGGCGGATTTTTCAGCGTTTTGCGCCAAGCGTCATTGACCTTTTTCGTCAGGCGACCGCCGCGAAGCACTCCTCGAATTCAGCGCGCGCAGCCAATTCTTCCGTACCGTCCCCCGGATTGAGGCAAGCCAGTGCACGTTTGGCCCGCTCCAGGCTCTTGCCCGACAATTCAGGCGCCTTTTCGGCGACAGCCTGCATTTCCGGCATAATCCCATGACAGTGAAGGACGAGATCACAGCCCGCCGCAAGGATTGCTTCGGCCCGTTGCGAGAAATCCCCAGAAAGTGCGTGCATCGACACGTCATCGCTCATCAGGAGTCCGTCAAAGCCGATTTCGCCTCGAATGATGTCTCGGATCACCTTGTCCGAAGTGGTCGCTGGCCGCTCTCGGTCGATCGCATGAAAGACGATATGTGCAGTCATCGCCATCGGTAGGTCCGCTAGCGCCTTGAATGGCACAAAATCATGCGAGCGTAGCTCATCCAGGGAAGCTGTCACCTCGGGCAGCGCCTTGTGGCTGTCCGCAAAGGCCCGCCCGTGGCCCGGCATGTGCTTCATCACCGGGAGAACCCCCCCCGCCATCAGCCCCTCACTCGCCGCCCGACCAAGTGCGATCACCGTCTGCGGGTCATGAGCGTAAGCACGATCCCCGATCACGTCATGCGCACCGGAAACGGGAACGTCGAGTACCGGCAGACAATCCGCGGTGATCCCATAGCGCCGGAGATCCATTGCATGGAGACGCGACATCAGCCACGCTGCGCGCACTCCCAGGTCCGGATCCTTTGCAAAAACCCTGCCCAGTTCACTCGCCGTCGGATAATTGGCCGCCAGAGGAGGACGCATACGCTGCACCCTGCCACCCTCCTGATCGATGAAAACCGGCGCATCGGGTCTCCCGACACTGTCACGCATGGAAGCGACAAGATCGCTCAACTGCGCAGGTTCATCCACATTGCGCGCGAATAGGATAAAGCCCCAAGGGCGCTCGTCGCGATAGAAGGCGATTTCATCCGCCGTCAGCTTCTTCCCCGTCGCGCCGAGGATCATGGATTTTGATTCGCTCATGACAACAGGATAACCGGGCTCGGGAATCTGGAAAAGAAAACAAAAAACCGCCGCGCGATGGCGGCGGTTTTGACTGGTCTTGTTCCCAGATCACTTCGAAACGAAGCAACTGCCTCCTGCCGACTTGAGCTGCGAGCAAAGACGGATTGCTTCGTCTTTCGAGGATGAGGGTATACGGACACGATAGTATGTGCCCTTTCCTGCGATCTCGGCCTTGACGATGTTCACGCCTTTCCCGGTCAGGAGACCTCCGTAGCGTTGCGCCATGTCCTGATAGGACTTTTGCGCGGCTTCCACGGTCGGCTGGGAGGAAATCTGCACTGACCAACCGTCCGAACCGGAAGTAACCGGTGCCGGAGCGGGTGTCTGGGCAACAGGTTGCGCCGGCTGACTGGGGGCTGCTGCGACCTGAGCGGGCTGGGATGTTTCAACAGTTCGCGGAGGCTGCGCTGCTGTTGCAGCGGGGCGTGAGGGCGGGACCGGTGCGGTGACCGGTACACTGCCCGCGGTAGCATTCGCATCTTCCGATGATCCGTTCAGCGGATCTGCACTCGCAAGGCGCGCATCCGGAGGTGTTTCCTGGCTCGTTTGCGGCTGTGCGATCGTAGCTCCAACCTGCGATGCGGGAACGCTGTCATTCCCGGTCGCCACAGCGGCTTCTGCATTCTGTACCGGCGCTTCCGGCTCGCGAGGAACAATCGTGCCGTCCGGCCGAACCACCATCGTGCGCACGCGGCGTGGCGTCATTGCCGTCACCGGCTCGCTGGTCGCGGTCACCGTATCGCCGGCGCCCGGCGTCAGACGCTCCTCCGACTTTGGCGCAGCTTGCGGAACATCGACCGGTTCCTCGGCCGTCGAAACAAGCCGTTCCTGAACGGGATCAGTGCCGGCATCGGCGCCCGAAACCCTCTGGTAGACCTGATTATCCTGATTTGGAACCTGTTCTCCGCCGGGTGTTTCCGGCTTCACTTTGATGGGCTCATTGTCGGCTCGGACCACCACCGGTGCGGAATTGTCCTCACCGCCGCCCCCAAAGGCAAAAACGCCCACAAGCGCGAGAATGACGACGCCTCCCGCAACACCGAACATCGCCAGGTTCCGACGGCTTGAAAGCAGTCCGGGACGCGCGGACACAGCGGCCGCCTCAGGCGCGAAGGAGGCTTGATCCCGCTCGAAGTCCTCCGACGGATCTCCCCAAGAATCCACATCCGAAAGCGCGAAGGCGTCGGCTGCGTCCGGTTGCTGGTTGTCGCCAGCCACCTCTTTGTCTTGGCCAGCGGCGTTATCCGGCTCGTAAAAACTGTCTGCGAAGGCGGTTTCGAAGCCGAAATCGTCCTCGTCGCGGGTCTGCTCCGTGGGCTGCAGTGCAGCAGCGGCATATGCATCGGCGGGGACAGTTGCAAACGGCTCATCGCTTGCATCCGAGTGCGTTGCAGCGGGCAAACTCTCGCTGTCGCCAAAGGCCCGTGCCAATGCCAGTTCGAGATCATCGGATCCCGCCTCGGGCACACGCTCTGGTTCGCTCACGAACTCGGGAATATGCGCGGCGTCCTCCACCTGCACCCGTTCATTTCCGGGCACATCGACTGTATCGATATGCGGCACGGATGGTTCGGTTGCCGGGGACCGAGTGCCAGGGGAATGCTCCGGCTGCTGCCAGAAAGGTGCAGAAAGAGTGGCATCCACTGGGTCATCCTCGACCGACAGTTCCGACTTCGGCTCAACAGCCTCGAATACGTCCCAGGCGCTCTCGTCCTGCAGGCTTTCATCCGCTTCCGGCTCTATGGCCGGCTCCACAGGCAACGTTTCATCGGCAAACCCCGCCGAAAGCTGCTCTTCAAGACTCGCGGTAAAATCATGCTCTTCGTGTGCAACCGCTCCGGCGACCGCACTCGTCCGCTCGGTTCCCTGAGCTATTGAGGAGGCGAAGGCCTGCGGCGAAAGAAACGGGTCCGCACTGGCCGCTATGTCTGCAGCCGGATCGAAACTCGCCGGAACTTCAGATTGCCCGGTGTCTTCGACATCGTCGAATTCGACAGGGTGGTCAACTGCAGCCCTCTGGGGCTCGAAAAAATCCTCCGGTTCGGGTGTTCCCGGTTTCTCGTCGATTTCCGCATGATCAGATTGATGCGCAAAAGAAGCCTCGGCACCGGAGGTTCCGAAGTTCTGATCAGCGACCTCTTTCTCAGGACGGAACCAATCCTCGTTGGCCAGGGAGGCTTCGAGATCGTTGTCAAGTTGGGCGAAGTCCTGATCGCTGAAGTCCAGGTCATCAGCCTCCGCAGCCCCTTCCGTCTGCTCTTCACGGATGAATCCTGTTTCGGCAACAGGGGCGCTGGGATCGGTCATATCCAGGTCAACCCCGGAGAATTGAGGCTCGATCGCTTCAGTCTCAAGGCTCTGTGGATCAAAAACTTCGGGAGGTTCGGAAGATCTGACAACTTCTTCCTCAGAGGCCGAAACGGCCGACAGGTCGTCAGCAGGCTCCAGCCGCATTTCGCTTTCAAAACTGGCAGCAAAACTCTCGTCGAGTTCGTCGGCCATGTCGGCCGCGATATCAACCGCAGGCTCACCAGGAGCCTGCGTCGCCTCATCAGCATCGAAACGCCAGTCGCTCGATGGCTGAGGCTGCCAGTCGTTCTGGGGAACTGCTTCCTCATGAACCTCGTCGGAAAACTCTGCCAGATCGCCAAGCAATTCGTTCTCGAGCTCAAGCGCGAGGTCATCGCCCTCCTGCTCGGCCTCATTGCTGGACGCCTCGGCGCGCCGTGGATCGTGGCCCATAATGCGGGTCAGTTCCGCAAATGGGTCGTCCTCAGAAAAAACGGCGCTATCCGCGCGTTGGTTCGAGCTATGATCTGCCATGCTTTTTTCCGCACTCACACTCGGTAGACGCCCGCGACGTCGTACAATTGTCGGGTACCAGCGCAATGTGGGCAAAAGGTGACAGACCACCGCACCCCTTTACGGGATGCGGTCAGCGCATCTCAGAAGGCGCCTCGGCCCCGATCAACGCAAGCCCGGATGTCAACACATCGCGAACTGCCTGCACCAGACCCAGTCTGGCATAGGTCAATTCTGGATCGTTAACCTTAACAAAACGTAAGTCGGCTGTTTCGCTGCCCTTGTTCCACTGAGCATGGAACAGGCTTGCCAGGTCATAGAGATAGAACGCCAACCTGTGCGGTTCCATTACCTGGGCAGCACTTTCGATCAGTCGCGGGTACTCCGCCAGCTTGCGAACCAGCGCCAATTCGCCTTCATCCGTAAGCTTGCCAAGCTGAGCCTTCATCTCAGTCCGACTGAATTCGTTCACGCCGAGTTGCTCGCCTGCCTGCCGAAATGCCGAATAGCTTCGGGCGGAAGCATACTGCACATAGAAGACGGGGTTATCCTTCGACTGTTCCGTCACCTTCTCAAAATCGAAATCGAGCGGAGCGTCGTTCTTGCGGTACAGCATCATGAAGCGGATCGGATCACGTCCCACCTCGTCCACGGCCTCCCGAAGGGTAACGAACTCCCCTGCCCTCTTTGACATGCGAACAGGCTCGCCTCCGCGAAATAGCTTTACGAGTTGGCACAGAAGCACTGTCAGGTCGACGCTGTCCTCCGCGAGAGCACGCGCTACGGCCTGCAATCGCTTCACATAGCCGCTATGGTCAGCGCCAAGCACGTAGATCAGATGTTCAAAACCCCGATCCAGCTTGTCCTTCATGTAGGCCACGTCAGCCGCGAAATAGGTGAAGCTGCCATCCGACTTCATCAATGGGCGATCAATGTCGTCCCCCACTTCCGTCGAGCGGAAAAGCGTCTGCTCGCGATCCTCCCACTCGTCGGGCTTCTGCCCCTTCGGTGGCGGCAGTTTGCCCTTGTAGACATGCCCCTTCATCGTGAGGTCGTTAATCGCCGACCGGATCATCCCGCCATTGCCCTCATGCAGTGAGCGTTCCGAAAAGAACACATCATGGCGAATGTTCAACGCGGCGAGATCGTCCCGGATCATCGCCATCATGCCTTCGACAGCCCTGTCCTTGACGATCGTCAGTGCCTCAGCGGAGGGCATTTCAAGAAGCTTCGTGCCGAACTCGTCCGCAAGCGTCTGGCCCAGCGGTACCAGATAATCCCCCGGATAGAGCCCTGCAGGAATTTCGGCGATCTTCTCACCCAGCGCCTCGCGGTAACGCAGCATCACCGATTGGCCGAGCACATCGATCTGCACGCCCGCGTCGTTGATGTAATACTCGCGTGCCACGTCATAGCCGGCGAAGGACAGAAGATTGGCAAGCGCATCGCCCACCACCGCGCCACGGCAATGCCCCACATGCATCGGTCCGGTCGGGTTGGCCGAGACATATTCGACATTCACCTTCTGGCCCCGCCCCATCTGCGAGCGGCCGTAGTCGATACCGAGATCCAAAATCTCGCTCAGCCGCGCCTGCCAGAAACTGTCGCTCAGCTTCAGGTTCACAAAACCTGGCCCGGCCACCGTAGCCGCAGCAACGTCGGGATCGGCCTCAAATGCTTTGGCGATCTTCTCGCCCAGCGCTCGCGGATTCTCACCGACGGCCTTTGCCAGCACCATGGCTGCATTCGTCGCCACGTCACCATGGCTCGCATCACGCGGCGGTTCAACAGCCACGCGCGAAAGGTCAAGCGCCTCACCGCTGCCAGATTGCAGGTTGAGAGCTTCAATGGTCTTGGCGACCCGATCTGTGAAATCGGCGAAAATGTTCATGGACGATGTCCTGAAAGAAAGATCTTTGTCGTCCGCACGATGGCGGAATTGCGGTTGGCACTAGCTCAAATCAGGAGTCTGGTCAAACAGACGCTGATGCTCCTTCACCGCGTAGGTGTCCGTCATGCCGGAAAGAAAATCGGCCACCAGGCGGGCCTTCTCGCCGTCCTCTGCTACCTCCAAACCATCACGCCACCCCTCGGGCATCTCACGCGGGTTGTCGAAATAAGCGTCGAACAGGTCCTTCACGATCCGGTCGGCACGCGCTCGAACCGCTAAAACCGTCTCATGGCGATAGAGATTGGCGTAAAGAAAACGCTTCAGTTCTTTTTCTTCCGCCGCCATCTGGTCCGAGAATGCGACAATCGTGAAACCCGCATCGTGCACCGCGTCCGCACTGTCCGGTCTCAGAACCTCCAGCCGCTTTCGCGAAGCCACAATCACGTCTTCCACCATCGCCGTTATTTGCCGCCGCATGAGTTCATGCCCGCGGCGCACCGGATCGAGCTCGGGATAGCGGCGTCGGATCTCTCCAAGAATCCTTCCCGGCAGGCCAACCTCTTCCAACATTTCAAGCGTCAGGAGCCCGGAACGCAAGCCGTCATCAATGTCATGCGCGTTGTAGGCAATATCATCCGCAATCGCTGCACATTGCGCTTCGATACCCGCGAAACGGGCCAGTTCCAGGTCATGTTGGGCGACATAGTCGAGAATGGATTGCGGAATGGGGCCATCCAGCCCTTCGCCTTCACCATTCATGAGCGGACCGTTGTGCTTGACCAGACCTTCAAGCGTTTCCCAGGAAAGGTTGAGACCATCGAACTCCGCGTACCGGCTTTCAAGCTCGGTCACGATCCGCAGAGATTGGGCATTGTGGTCGAAACCACCCCATCGCGCCATGCGTTCGTCGAGCGCGTCCTCTCCGGTATGTCCAAACGGCGTATGGCCGAAATCATGCACCAGTGCGATGGCCTCCGCCAGGTCCTCGTCACAGCACAGCGCACGCGCAAGGGCACGTGCTATCTGCGCCACTTCGATCGAGTGGGTCAGCCGCGTGCGATAGTGGTCGCCCTCATGGGCGATGAAAACCTGCGTCTTGTGCTTCAGGCGTCGAAACGCCGTAGAATGGATGATGCGGTCCCGGTCGCGCTGAAAAGGTGTGCGTGTCGGGCTCTCGGGCTCCACCACAAGCCGCCCGCGCGAGGCCGCCGGATCTGTCGCGTATACGGCGCGCGGGCGATAGCCGAAACCGATATTCTTCAAACCCTGGTCCGTTTCCATGCTCCGCAACATCCTTTCGGGCAGCCCACCCCGGCCTGCCTTTGCTCTCGCCTGAAACCCGACCGCGTCGCTCAGGTTGACTTGCCGCCTTCGGCTTCATACCTATTCAATGAACACGAACGCAAGGTGACCGTCAGGACAACCATCATGGGCATGGACGTGGGTACGGATATGAAGAGCGTTGAACTAACGGAAGCTGCGGCAAAGCGCATCGCAACCATTCTCAAGGACGAGCCGGGCAAGATTGCTCTGCGCGTCTCTGTGGAGGGTGGCGGCTGCTCGGGATTTTCCTACGCGTTCGACCTCACGGATCAACGAAACGAAGACGATCACGCCATCGAGCGGGACGGGGCAACCGTCCTTATCGACGATCTGTCACTCGTCTATATGGGCGGATCCGTGATCGACTTTGTTGATGATTTGATCGGCCAGTCCTTCCAGATCAAGAACCCGAACGCTGTCGCCTCTTGTGGCTGCGGCACCAGCTTCTCGATCTGACCTTTCTTCACAAATCATCGTTTCTTTGAGAAAGCGCCGCGTATTCCTGCTGCGGCGCTTTTCGTTTCTCTGATTGCCCCCCCCCAACCGGCTCCACACGATCATCTGAACCCTTTCTGCTGAAGCACCGGGTACAAACGCAGGCGCATCCATCTACCGTTTTTGACGACAGTCCGATTTCAAACATAAGTTGCAGAGAATACCTGATATCTACCGAAGGGAATTGTTCAACATTTTCTGCTTGGATCGCGCCTGTTTCGGTTTAAGGCAAAAATCCGTCGACCAAAAACCCTCAGTCATCCAACTGATCGAAAGACGTCAAGCTTCCCATGCCCTCTCTTCAAGCTCTCAAAAGGTCTGCCCGATACGAGCTGATCCGCGCCGGCTTGGAGGGCACGGCCCTGGCCCTGAATTTTGGTTTGCCGCTGACCAACCCACAACGCGGTGTGATATTCGCCCTCCATCATGTGGATCCGGAAAGCCCGGCAAACTGGGCACCCAATGCCTGGCTGAGCATAACGCCCACCTTCCTCGAACAGGCCATCGAGGTCTGCAAGGAAGAGGGTCTGATACCTATTGCTCTTGAAGATTTGCCCGAACGGCTTGCTGATCCTCAGGACACGCGACGATATGTGTGCTTCACATTGGATGACGGCTATCGAGACAATGCACGTTTCGCCGCACCCGTCTTCCAGCGCCACGCGGTGCCCTATACGATCTTCATCACATCGGGCTTCGTCGAGCGCACCAGATCAATTTGGTGGAAGACCGCTCAAGACCTCGTCATGAGGACGGACGACGTCGATCTTTCGACGTTCGGAATTGACACACGCGTAAACATCGAGCAACGGGCCGAGCGGGTCGCATTGTTCGACCGTCTGGCAAACGCCGTAAATGATGCGGAGAACGAAGACACTGCCATCGCGCGACTCGATAGTCTGGCAGCGGCACATGGTATAGATCCACTCGCGATCACTGAACATTTGACGATGAATGCCCGTGAGCTTGCCGAGCTCGCAGCAGATCCCCTTGCCCACTTCGGCGCACACACACTCACGCATGCAAATCTGACCAAGGTGGATGACAAGCGACTTGAAACGGAAATGGTCCAGTCGGCGGCGAGAGTTGGTGGCTATGTGGGCGCGAAACCCACCACCTTCGCGTATCCATATGGATACGCGTCCGCTGTCGGTGCACGGGAGATCGCAGCCGCGAGGCAGGCAGGTTTTGTTGCCGCAGTCACCACGAGACCTGGCCTCCTGTCCGAGACGTCCGGCAAGGCGGCAACGGCGCTGCCACGGGTTTCGCTCAACGGCTTCTATCAGCGCAAGCGCTATGTGCGCGCGCTCTTGTCCGGCCTTCCGTTTCGCCTTCGACAAACCTGAAGCCTGACGGGCCGTTGCCCGGCACAGTTTGTCAGTATCCTGCACAAGGCGGTTGCGGCGCATTCCCGACCAACCTAAGAAAGAGTCGAGTTGTGGAAGGGCCCCATGAAGATCGCTACCTGGAACATCAACGGCGTCAAGGCGCGCATCGACAATCTTCTGCACTGGCTTGAAGAGTCCAGTCCGGACATCGCCTGTCTTCAGGAAATCAAATCGGTCGACGAGCTCTTTCCCCGCGAACCGATCGAAGCACTCGGCTACCATGTGGAGACCCATGGTCAGAAAGGCTTCAACGGCGTAGCACTCCTTTCCAAACTACGTTTCGACGAGGTCAATCGCGGCCTGCCCGGTGATGACAGTGACGAACAGGCCCGCTTCATCGAGGGTGTGTTCTCCACCGATAAAGGCGTTCTCAGGGTCGTTTCGCTCTACTTGCCGAACGGCAACCCCGTCGACAGCGAAAAATTCCCCTACAAGCTCGGCTGGATGGAACGCCTCGAAAAGTGGAGTGCTGAGCGTCTCAAGCTGGAAGAACCCTTGGTTCTGGCAGGCGACTATAACGTCATCCCCGAACGGGAAGATGCAAGAAATCCTGAAGCCTGGGTAGGCGATGCCCTGTTTCGCCCCGAAAGCCGGCAGGCCTTCCGGCGGTTGGGTGCCCTGGGTTTCACCGACGCATTGCGCGCTGTCAATCAGGATGATGGCGTCTACACGTTCTGGGATTATCAGGCAGGTGCCTGGCAGAAGAACAACGGCATCCGCATCGATCACTTGATGCTTTCTCCGGAAGCCGCCGATCATATAGGCGCGGTGACGGTCGAAAAGCACACGCGCGGATGGGAAAAACCATCCGATCACGTCCCTGTCGTGCTTGAGCTGAAGTTGCGCCCCGTCTGAACGCCTGGCCGCATTCACGTGTGGCGATGGCCAGATATCGTCCCGCGTGTTACCATGATCACATTATGCCCATGTTACGGCACCTCGGGATTGCCGCTCTGGCGATCACGCTCTCTCTACCGATCGCAGGCATCTCTGCGGCCGATTGCCTGTGCCGTGCCAATGGATCCGCTTTCCGTCAGGGGCAAACAACCTGCCTCCCGCTTCCGGACGGACCACGGCTGGCGCGGTGCGAGATGGTTCTCAACAATTCATCGTGGAAGATTCTGGACCAGGCATGCATCCAGACGTCAAAGCATCTGGAAAAACCTGTCCAAGAGACGGTGGCGCACTATAGCGGCTTGTCTGGCCGGCACTAAAGCCCAGCCGCTTCAATGATCAATCGAAACCATTGTCGCGCAGATCATGCGCCAGCGCGATGGCCGTGCGCCGATCCGATTCTCCGGCCAGAGCGAAGGCCTGCTCTTGCATGGCGCGGATCCAGCCAACATCGTGCGGCGCAGCGCGGTCGAGTGCTGCCGTCATCATCGCCAGACCCTTTACCACGCGACCACTTTCAAACAGGATATGCCCGAGCATGGCCTGTGCGCCCGAATGCCCCTTCTCGGCAGCGAGCTGGAACCAGCGCGCAGCCTGCTGCACACTCTGGGCCACGCCGTCGCCATCCAGAAACATCCGGCCGACCTGGTACTGCGCTTCCGGATTCCGATAGGTCGCAGCCGCCCGCATGAAGTGTTCCTGCGCGGCCAGAGGATTGGCACGTATCGGGCTGTCGGGAATGCCGGTTTTAAGATATTTTCCAAGTGCAACAAGTGCGTCCGAGACATAGGTCTCGTCCGGGCTGCCCGGTCGAACATCCTGCTGCGCCACCGCCGAGAAAAACTTGAACGCCTCACGATCATTACGGGCGACGCCGTCACCTTCGGCATACATGCGGGCCAATTTCCAGCGCGCGCCCACCTGACCGTTCTCGGCCGCGTAGCGGTACGCTTCCAGGGCCTCTTCCTTGTCGCCCCGCTTGTAGGCAGAGAAAGCGAAGCGGAAAACGGCCCATGGGCTCCGCTTTTCCTGCTCCTGAATCACAGCGTTCTCGTCCAGCGCATGGGCGGTGCCCGGCAGCGTCACGAAGGACGCTACCAGACCGGCAAGAACAGCTGTTTTCCCTGCTTCAAATATCCGCATAACAGTGCGTTTCTTTCTTTGCCCCGGGATGGGTGACGGCGCCATCGCGGGCCGGTCCAACCGTCTGGGCATATTTCCAGATCGCGCCGGACTGATAATCCGTCTCGCGCGGCTTCCATTCCTTCGCGCGCTCTGCGAGTTCTTCATCGCTGAGCGCCACCTCGATCGTGCCGACCTCGGCATCGATAGTGATTACATCGCCATCCTTCAAAAGGCCGATCGGCCCACATGCTGCCGCTTCCGGCCCCACATGGCCGATGCAGAAACCGCGGGTCGCTCCCGAAAACCGGCCATCGGTGATGAGCGCAACCTTGTCGCCCATTCCCTGACCGTAGAGGGCTGCCGTGGTCGCGAGCATCTCGCGCATCCCAGGTCCGCCCTTCGGGCCTTCGTAGCGAATGACCAGCACCTCGCCTTCCTTGTACTTACGCTCCTGAACGGCAGCAAAGCACTCTTCCTCGGAATCGAAGCACCGTGCTGGGCCCGAGAACGTCAGGTTCTTCATGCCCGCCACCTTCACGATCGCCCCTTCAGGCGCGAGATTGCCCTTCAGGCCAACCACGCCGCCGGTCTTCGTGATCGGATTGTTCGCCGGACGAACCACATCCTGCTCGGCGTTCCACGGAACATGCTCCATGTTTTCGGCAATTGTGCGGCCAGTCACCGTCATGCAATCGCCATGCAGGTAACCGTGCTCCAGAAGCGACTTCATGAGGAGCGGGATACCGCCGGCTTCAAACATGTCCTTGGCGACATATTTGCCGCCTGGCTTCAGATCAGCGATGTACGGCGTCTTCTTGAAGATTTCCGCCACGTCGAACAGTGTGAATTCGATCCCCGCTTCGTGCGCAATCGCAGGCAGGTGCAGCGCCGCATTGGTCGAGCCGCCCGAAGCCGCAACGACAGCTGCAGCGTTTTCCAGAGCCTTGCGGGTCACAATGTCACGCGGGCGGATCTGCTTGGCGATGAGCTCCATCACCTTTTCACCCGATGCATAATTGAACCTGTCACGCATCTCGTAAGGAGCAGGCGCGCCACACGAATAGGGCAATGCCAGGCCAATCGCCTCGGCAACTGTCGCCATCGTGTTGGCCGTGAACTGCGCACCGCAGGAACCGGCCGAAGGGCATGCTGCCTGTTCGATCTCGGTCAGATCCTCATCGGAGATCGAGCCCACCGAATGCTGGCCGACGGCCTCGAATACGTCCTGAACAGTGATCTGTCGGCCGCGATAATTGCCCGGCAGGATGGAACCGCCGTAGATAAAGACAGATGGCACGTTGAGGCGCACCATCGCCATCATCATGCCCGGAAGCGACTTGTCGCAGCCCGCCAGGCCGACCAGCGCATCATAGCAGTGGCCGCGCATGGTGAGCTCGACAGAGTCGGCAATGACCTCGCGCGACACGAGCGACGACTTCATGCCCTGGTGTCCCATGGCGATGCCGTCCGTCACCGTGATGGTGGTGAATTCGCGCGGCGTGCCATGAGCAGCAGCCACGCCCTTCTTGACCACCTGCGCCTGACGCATCAGCGAAATGTTGCAGGGTGCAGCCTCATTCCAGCAGGTTGCGACACCCACGAGCGGCTGTGCGATCTCTTCTTCCGAAAGCCCCATGGCGTAGAGATACGAGCGATGCGGAGCCCTTGCCGGCCCAACAGTGACGTATCGGCTTGGAAGTTTGTCTTTCGAAATTGCTTTTGCGTCCATAATTACCCCAGCCGCAGCGCGCGGCACTTCTCCTGAACAGTCGGTTGTGTCCCGTGCGCCATCGAGCATTTTCGATGCGCCGGGTTTATGGCGGGAAATTGGCGTTTCGTCCCGCCCCATTCTTAACCGAATGCTTATTGAGAAACTGTTGCCAAATGAACACATTGTCCTGTGCACAACAGTCAGGGGCTGTCAGGAGCGGGAACAGGGCGCAAAAAGCGCCCTGCCCGACCTCGCGATCTTAGGGCTGTATTCCCTGTTCTTCCCGCTTCCGCGCAATGATCGAGGCGACGATTGAGCCCCCTATCAGCAGCACCGTGACCGAGAGAGCCAATGGTGAGGGAATCTTGATCCAATGCGCGACCAGCATTTTTAGACCGATGAACATCAAAACCAGAGACAGCCCGGTTTTGAGATGCTTGAAGGTCCGCATCATGCCCGAGAGGACAAAGAACATCGCGCGCAATCCCATCACCGCAAAGACGTTGGACGAAAAGACGATGAAAGGATCGTTGGATATCGCCAGAACGGCCGGAATGGAATCGACCGCGAAGATCAGATCCGTGAATTCGACCGTCACCAGCACGACAAAGAGCGGTGTCATGAAAAGAACGCCGTTGCGCTTTGTCAGAAAGCGCGAGCCTTCATATTCTTGCGTGACACGCCCGGTTTTCATCAGAAGTTTCACGATCCGGCTTTCCCCCGGGTCGATCATCTCTTCGTCCGAAGTCATCATCTTGAAGCCGGAAAAGACGAGAAGCGCCCCCAGCGCCATACCGATGATCATAAACTGATCGACCAGCTTTACGCCCGGAACGATCAGCGAAAGACGCATCACGATCGCGCCGAGAATGCCGTAGAAGAGCACGCGATACTGCGCTTCGGAAGGCACCTTGAAATAGGTGAATATGAGCGCGATGACGAAGATGTTGTCGAGAGAAAGCGCCTGTTCGATCAGATATCCGGTCAGGAACTCCGCGCCCCGATCCTTGCCGCCGAAGTAGAACACGCCCATCGCGAAGATCATGGCCAGCGCCACATATCCGGCGACTGTCTTCATCGCTTCGCGCGTCGTTATGACATGATCGCGCCTGTGTAGAACAAAAAGATCGAAAAAGAGAACTACGGCCACGAAGGCCAGAAACCCGGGCCAAAGCCAGTCATGCGTTGTCATGGAGAGATACGAGGTTTGCGCCGCGTTTGCGCGTTGTCGTTCGATCCGACATCACAGGCAACGCCTTGCCTGCCAGAGGGGCCCGGATCGGGTGACTGCTCTTATGTGCGGCAAAACACGAGACAATACAAGTCTTGTCCCTCCACCACCGCCCCATGGTCACCCGGAATGCCCCCCTCCTAAGGACCGGAACAAAAAAACCCGGCCGAAGCCGGGTTTGGGGTAAATGCGATCGAACTCTTGTTATCCGTGAACGGGGCTTACCATTTGACCTTGTAATTGGCCGATAAAATGCCAGCCCAACCGGAATCCACGGCATTGCCGATCTCGTTTCCCTTCGTTGCCTCGGCACTTGCGAGATAAGATAAAGCACCGCCCAGGCGGAGCTCCCCACCAAGCGAATCCTTCACGCTGACACCGGCGGCCAAAAGCCATTTGTCGGTGCGGAAGTCATAGCCGGTTGAGACGCCACGGTCCCACTGAAGACTGACCAGACCCGACACATTGTCTGTAAAGGCATGGCCCACGCCACCGGTGACAGTCCAGCCATCGCGCCAGTAATACTGGTTCTGGCTCGTCCCCACACCGGTTACATTGAGGTTCAGTGTTTCGTTCACCGACCAGTCAGTCCAACGAACGGAACCAAAGGCGAGCCAACCGGGTGCGATGCCGGATTGAACCTTCAGCTCCACGCTCTGCGGAAGTTCGCCGTCGCCGGCCGCAGGGACTGGAACGAAGACCCCGGGAGCCACCATCAGACTACCGCTGCCGGTCGCATCATGCGAAGTACCGGATCGATACATGAGTTCGGTACGGAACGCGATATCCGGTATCTCGTAAGCCAAACCGGCCCGCCAACCAACGGCACTGCTCGTGAGGTCAACGTGAAGCGCGCCCGCGCCACCCACGAAGTCATAATTGAACTTTTCAAGAAACGCGCCGCCCAAAACGGCAAGTCGCCCCTTCCCCATGTTCATGAACACGGCACAGGTCGCGCCGAACTCGGTAACGGTAAACTTCTCTGACAATTTTAAACTCGGCGCCGGTCCAAAGGGCGATTCATATGTAGAAGCCGCGCCATACACGTCCGTATAGGTGCCGGCGCAAGACAGGTTCTCCGTCACCTTGAATTTTACAGCACCGGAGGGAATGACATAGGTATCGAGATAGTCCGTCCCCACGAGCGCAGGGTTGGTCGATTTGGAGAATTTCTGCGTCGGCACGACAATGATCGCTCCTGCACGCATGTTAAAATTGCCATCCTCGTAAAGGATGTCGGTGTCAGCCGTACCTCGCGAAAAACCACCAGCCTGGGCTGAACCAATAGCCGCAGCCAGAACGGTCGTAGCCGATAGAATGCGAACCATACGCATGAGATCCCCTCTCCTCCAATTGCGGGTTCCAGAATAGCAGCGCCGCCCCGAACCTCAATTGTTACTGTACAGCTTGTCACACCTCACGCTTACGTTAACGTAATACTCCTATCGGATATTGTCGTGACAAGCTGTTCTTTGATGCTCAGCAAAGCAGCGAAGACCTTAAAATTCCCCTGAAAAGACACATTTTCGCTCCAGCGCATCTGCAAACTCGGTACAAGTTGCACAATAGCAACACCTCGCCGGGATTTCGCGAGATCGTCATAAATCGGTCGCGCGCAAAGTCGGCGATACGCGTCTTCCCTACCCGATCACGAATCATTGGCCCATAGAAAAAGCCGCGCTCACCTCGCTTGGTGAACGCGGCTTGTGAACCTCTCTCGAACGCTGGAACCGTTCCCGTCAGCCTGCTTCGTTCACACGGGCAAGCGCCACTTCGAGTCGCGCCTTCGCATCAGCGAACTCAGCGAGCTTCTCGCGCTCGGCGGCAACGATTTCCTGTGGCGCGTTCGCGACGAATTTCTCATTTCCCAGCTTCTTTTCCAGCCGCTGCATTTCGGCGTTGGTCTTGGCGATCTCCTTTTCGAGCCGGGCAGCTTCCGCCGACAGGTCGATCAGGTCACCGAGCGGCAGGCAGAACGTGGTGTCGCCGAGCACGATCTGTGCCGATCCTTTCGGCGCTTCGGTGCCGAAGCCAAGTTCCCCCACGCGAGCAAGACGCCGAATGGCCGGGTCATGCCGGGCAATACGCGCCCGTGTCGTTTCATCGGCACCGACGGCCACCAGCGGTGCCGTAGCAGAAGGCGGCACGTTCATTTCCGCGCGCACCGAGCGAATGCCGGACACCAGATCAACGAGCCAGTTGATGTCGGCGGCCGCATCCTCGTCCTCAAAGACTGGCGTCGGCCAGCGGGTTAGAGCCAAAACGCTTTCTCGGCCAGCATCCCCTCCCGTATGCGCCCAGAGTTCTTCGGTCATGAACGGCATCATTGGATGAAGAAGCTTGTAGGTTTCTTCAAGCACGTAGGCCGCACAGGCGCGGGCCTCAGCCTTTGCTGCCTCATCATCCCCTGCGAAGACAGGTTTCAGAAGCTCCAGATACCAGTCACAGAAGAGGCTCCACACAAACCGGTAGGCAGTTCCCCCAGCTTCGTTGAAGCGGTAGGTTTCGATGCTCTCGGTAATCCCTTTGGCAGCTCGCGTAAGCTCGGTCAGAATCCAGCGATTGATCGCGAGTTTCGCGTCGTCGGGGCGGAAGTTCTCGTCGCGCTTGACGCCGTTCATTTCGGCAAAACGCGTCGCATTCCAGAGCTTGGTGCCGAAATTGCGATAGCCAGCCACACGCGCCGGATCCAGCTTCACATCACGGCCCTGCGCGGCCATGATCGCAAGCGTGAAGCGAAGGGCGTCGGCGCCGTACTCATCGATCAACTCGAGCGGATCGATGACATTGCCTTTCGACTTCGACATCTTGGCGCCGTTCTTGTCCCGCACCAACGCGTGGACATAGACGGTGTGGAACGGCTCCTCCTCCATGAAATGCATGCCCATCATCATCATCCGGGCAACCCAGAAGAAGATGATGTCGAAACCAGTCACCAAAACAGAGGTCGGGTAGTACCGGGCGAGCTCAGGCGTCTTGTCGGGCCAACCCAACGTGGAAAAAGGCCACAGGGCTGAGGAAAACCATGTATCGAGCACATCCTCGTCGCGGGTCAGGATCTCGCCCGGCTTGAAATTCTCAAGCTTCTCTTCAACCCACGCCTTCCACGGCCCTTCGTGCGAGATATAGTGCTGGATCGCAGCCTCAAGCGCGGTTTCCTCGTCCTTTTCGACGAAGACCTGCCCATCCGGGCCATACCATGCCGGAATCTGATGGCCCCACCAAAGCTGGCGGGAAACACACCATGGCTGGATGTTCTCCATCCATTCGAAATAGGTTTTTTCCCAGGTCTTGGGAACGAATTTCGTGCGGCCTTCCCGCACAGACGCGATGGCCGTTTTCGCCAAGGTCTTCGCGTCCACATACCACTGGTCGGTCAGGAATGGTTCGATCGGCACACCCCCGCGGTCGCCGTGGGGCACCATGTGCTTGTGGGGCTCCACCTTTTCCAGAAGCCCTGCTTCGTCCATCATGGCGACAATTTTCTCACGCGCGTCGAAGCGATCGACACCGTCGAGCTCGGCGATCGTCCGTGCTAGCGGTGCATCCGCACCTTCCAGCCCTTCGAGAAAGGCCTCATTGCCCTTGAGCGTGATCGTGGCATCGGTTGCCATGATGTTGATCTGAGCCAGATCACGCCGCTTGCCGACTTCGAAATCGTTGAAGTCGTGCGCAGGCGTCATTTTCACCGCGCCCGTACCTGCTTCCGGATCCGGATAATCGTCGGCCACGATCGGGATGCGCCGGCCAACCAACGGCAAGAGCACGTTCTTTCCCACCAATTCCTTGTAGCGGGGATCGTCAGGATGCACTGCGACACCGGAATCGCCCAGCATGGTTTCGGGGCGGGTCGTGGCGACCACCACGTAGTCACGTGTTTCATAGCCATCCGGCTGGCCGTCCGACGGCCGCCAGGAGACCCGGTTGCCGTCATCATCCAGCTTGTAGGGATGCTCATAGGTCAGCCCGTCAGCCAGCGGATAGCGGAAATGCCACAGATGGCCGTTGGTCTCGATCTGCTCAACCTCGAGATCCGAGATTGCGGTCAGAAGCTTGGGGTCCCAGTTGACGAGACGCTTGTCCTTGTAGATCAGTTCCTGCTTGTAGAGCGAAACGAAAACGTCGACAACGGCCTTCGAAAGCCCCTCGTCCATGGTGAAGCGTTCACGAGACCAGTCGCAGGACGCCCCCAACCGCTTGAGCTGGTTCATGATAGCGCCGCCGGATTCGGCCTTCCATTCCCAGACCTTGTCGACAAATTTTTCGCGGCCCATGTCGCGGCGATGCTGCTGCCTCTCCATGAGCTGACGCTCGACAACCATCTGCGTGGCAATGCCTGCATGGTCCATACCGGGCTGCCACAGAACGTCCTTGCCGCGCATGCGTTCGAAACGCACCATGATATCCTGCAAGGTGTTGTTGAGTGCATGCCCCATATGCAGTGAGCCGGTTACATTCGGCGGCGGAATGACGATGGTGAAGGAGTCCGCACCCGCTTCCGCGCCGGCTCCGGCCTTGAAGGCATCCGCCTCTTCCCAGCGAGCGGCGATTTTCGGCTCGACGCTTGCCGCGTCGTAAGTCTTTTCAAGCATAAGGGTTTCCGCGCTATAGCAATCCCGGAAACATGGAAAGCGCCCCGCCGGAACTGCGTGGAATCAACAGTCGACCATTTCACGACCCATCAAGTGGCAGCAAAATGGAGGACCAGCAATCTGGTCTCTTCACAGGAAGGTGTAAAGCCGAAGGGTCAGGTCAAGTCAACCGGCAGGCAGCGCGGTCTAGCCGCCACGCGCAATCCGCTCGATCTCTTCGCGCACGAGGCGCTCGACAATGGTCGGCAGATTGTTGTCGAGCCAGTCTTGCAACATTGGCCTCAGCATGTCCTCCGCCATCTGGTCGAAATTCCGCCGCCGGCTGGCTTCAAAGGCTTCATTCAATTCACCGAACGCCGCTGCAACCTTGCGGCCGGTATATTCTGAAAGAATACCCTGCTTCGTCTCGTCAGTTCGCTCCGAGGAGGCTGGCGAACGCGCTTCATTCTGCCGCGCCCCGCTCTCCTCGCGGTCGGCTATGCCGGAAGAAGTCGGAGTACTTTGAACAGCTTCAACCTCGGCAAGCCGCTGCATCAGGCCTTTGTCGATTGTCGAAGCATACGATGATGATGAACCCGCCACTTGCGATCCCGATGGCCCAGCTTCGGTGACGGTCTCTTTGTCGGCCGTGTCTTGCAGCTCCGATTTGAAGTTTTCAACATCACCCGCAACATCATTCTGAGGTACGTCCTCAAGCGGAACCGGCCGGGAAAGTGAAACTTCGTCACGAACCGAGAGCGCCTGTAGGTTCTGTGGCTCTTCCTTCCGGGCGGCTTCACTTTGCTGGGCCGAATCCTCGTTGGCGGCGACAGTCTCCGCGCCCGCTTTCTCCGATGATGTCGCTGGGGGGGTGTCATTGTCCTCGATGATCCGACGGATCGAGGCGAGTATCTCCTCCATGGAGGGCTCGCGTTGACTCCCGTTTGAAGTCAGCGCCTCGACTGCTGCTTCCATCTTCTGCGCCCCGAAACCCTGTGACATCGTCAAACCTGCCGCCTCCAGCTGCGTCCGCCTCACCTGCCTGCCCGGAACGACGATTTCAGGTCCGTCCGGGCGCCGGAGCAGACGGTCGAATCATATAGAGAAGCGTAACCCACGGTCAGCCCTGTGAGAATCCCTGAGCCAACGCAGTTTCAGGTTGCACACAAGAATGCCGGGCTCGAAGGAGACCGGCATTCCGTCCGCACACATTTTTTTTCAGGGATGCCGGCCGAAACTCCGCCCGGATCAGTCAGCTGTCAGCGACCATCCGGCGTGCGCAGTCCGTACCATTTGTCTTTGACGGCCTGGTAGTGTTCTTCGGGACGATAGGCACTGACCTGAAGGCCCAGACGATTGGCGGAGAGCCGACCGGTCGCAGAAAGAATCGCGTAGCTGGCCACCACAATGTCGCGCTCTGCGCTGACCTGGTTGATCTTTGCGTCAATCACATCGGCCTGCGCATTCAAAACGTCTAGCGTAGTGCGCTGCCCCACATTGCGTTCTTCGATCACACCGTTAAGTGCCAATTGAGCAGCCTGCACGAGTTCACGGTTTGCCCCGAGGGACTCGCGCGCCGCCTGATACTGGCTCCACGCTGAAACCACCGCGGCGCGAACCTGATCCCGGCTGACATCCAGATTAATGCGCGCCTGACCGAGCGTTTCCTTGTTTTTGCGCACCTGAGCAGAAGCCTGGCCACCCTGATAGATCGGTACGGTCAGATTGAGTCCGATGCGTGCACTGTCACTCGATCCGTCGCTCGAGAGGCCTGGGGAAGTATCCTGATAGCTGTGCGACAACCCCACCGACCCGGAAAGCTGCGGCAGGAAAGCACCTTCGGAAGACTTTACACGGAACGACGCGGTGTCGATCTGATGTTGACGCGCCTTGATGACCGGATGCTCGGCAAGGCCGAGTGCAAGCGCACTGTCCAAATTCTTGGGAAGCAAATTCGTCAGAGGCCCGGCCGTTTTCAAGTTCTCGGGCGCATCGCCGATGAGCTGACGATAAACGGCTGAACTGGATGTTACCGCCGCGCGAGCTGCACTGAGCTGCGCCAGCGCTGCCTGCCGCCGCGCCTGGGCTTGCGCCACATCGGTGCGCGTCCCCTCGCCCACATCGAAACGCGAGCGGGCCGAACGGACCTGTTCTTCCAGAAACTCCAGGTTCTGCGCCCTTAACGCCGCTATCTGGCGGTCACGGATCACGTCCATATATGCGCTGGCAGCGTTGAACAGCGTGTCGAGCTCCTGATTCCTCAGCGCCTCATTGGCAGCCCGGACGGACGCCTCGGCAGCCTCGACATTGTTGCGCGTCTGGAAACCATCGAAAATTGGCTGTGTAAGCGAGACGCCGAATTCGCCGGTGCGAATGTCCGTGCCGTCATTATGGGTCAATGCAAGCGACGCCGTACCCTGAACCCGCGGCCGCATGCCCGACTTCGCGATGGCAACATCTTCATCGGTGATCCGAACGCCTGCACGTTCCGCATTGAGCGTTGAATTGTTTTCGTAAGCCTTTGCCAGAGCACCCAGAATGGTCTCGGCGGAAACGGTGACGGGCGTTGCAATCAACGCAGAAGAGGCCACAAGGGGGATAAGGAAACGACGGTAAAAAGGCACGATCTGTCAACCTCGAACTGTTATTGGCAGCCGCGTCCTTCAGGACACCACCACACCGACTTATATGTTCCGGTATTCCAACCGGTGACCACGCCCGGGAGACGATCACAACACCACGTCCCCCACCCCCAAATCAGGCGCTCTTTAAAAAGATGTTACATCAAACCATTGATCAATTCCGTTGCATGAAAGCAACAAGTCTCACCTCAAAAAATGAACACCGGCTCTTCTTGGAACCCGGGCAGTGGTCTGACTGCCAGATTGAAGGCAGGCCGGCTTGAAACGATGCCGTCATCCTTCACGAAAAGATGTGCCTGAGCTGCATTGCCTTGCCCGATGACCGCGACGAGACGTCCACCATCGCGCAATTGATCCAGAAGGTTCTGGGGAACACGGTCCACAGCCCCGCCGACAAAGATCACATCGTACGGAGCATCGTCTGCATATCCGCCCTGCAAGTCGCCGCCAACGACAGCGACATTGACACAACCAAGTTCGTTGAGCGCCTCTGTCGCCATTCCCGAGAGCCCCTCGTCGCGTTCCAACGCGACGACAAAGCTGGCGAGACGTGACAGCACGGCTGCGGAATAGCCTGTGCCCGAACCGACATCGAGAACCACATCGCTGGACTGAACGTCAGCAAGTTGAACCAGCTTACCGAAGGCTGCGGGTTCCATCAGATAGCGTGCGCCGTTTCCTTCGGCAGCCGAGGCGATTTCGATGTCCTCGTCGATATAGGCGAGCGCCTTCTTGCGTCCTGGCACAAAGGCTTCGCGCGGAATCTCACCCATCGCCTCGAGAAGCGCGCTGCTTGTCACATCGGACGTCCGCAACTGCCCTTCCACCATATTGGCGCGCTGCTGGGAGAAATCGATTGTCATACGTCTGATCCCGAAGCCCGTTTTCGCACGATCGAGTGAAGAGGTTTCCCACTTCGGCGAAAACAACGATTTGAACGGTTTGCTAACGGCTGCCGCCGCCCCTGTCAATCGCTCGAGGCCAGCCAGTCGTGGACCACTGACACACACGGAAATTCCAATTGGCATCCGCGGAAACAACAGGCCCCACCGGCGGCCAACAGGACGACGCGATGGGCGAGCACTCACTCAGCCGGGCAGTGGAACGAATTCCTGGTCGTCTCCCTGCGGCAGGTCAAAAAGGCCCCTGCCCCAGTTAGCCTTGCGCCAGTCCTCCTTGGCCGCTTCTATGCGTTCCTGCGAGGATGCCACGAAATTCCACCATATGTACCGTGGTCCGCTCATTGTGGCGCCGCCCAGCACCATCATGCGAGCGCCGTTTGCTCCCGCTTGTACTGTAATAGGATCGCCAGGGCGGAAAACCATCATGCGCCCGGCTTCGAAGACCTGTCCTGCGACAGATATTTCGCCTTCGGTGACGTAAATGCCCCGATCCTCATGGCCGTCCGGCAGTGGAAAGCGCGCACCGGCATCCAGTTTCACATCAGCATAGAACATATCACTATAGACAGACGCCGGTGCTGTTTCGCCGTAGGCGCGTCCCAGAATGAGCCGCAAGCGCACGCCATCATCGCCGATTTGAGGAAGTGTCTCTTTTCCGTGGTGTTCAAAAACGGGGGACGCGTCTTCCATGGCCTCTGGCAGTGCCACCCAGGTCTGAATGCCAAAAAGACTGTGTGGCCCCTGCCTTGATGCAGCACTCGTACGCTCCGAGTGAGAAACGCCCCGCCCGGCAACCATCCAGTTCAGCGCGCCGGGGTGAATGACCTGATCTGAGCCAATGCTGTCGCGATGGTGAAAATCGCCGCGAAACAGATAGGTCACGGTGGCCAGTCCGATATGCGGGTGCGGCCGGACATCGATCCCCTGGCCGGTCAGAAATTCCGCAGGTCCCGCCTGATCGAAGAAAATGAACGGCCCGACCATCTGTCGCCGCGGCGCAGGCAGCGCTCGTCGCACCTCGAACCCGCCAATGTCGCGCGCCCGTGGTACGATCAGCGTTTCGATGGAATCGGCCTCGATATCATCAGGACATCCCGGCGTGAGAGCAGGATTCCAGCTCATGGCAGCACCCTTCGCAGCAAGCATTCTGTTTGAGAAAGACTACCACTTAGCTCGGCGCCCTGGAATGTCGGTCCTATTGACAGTGCGTTACCTTCCTTTGACCTCAATCTTTCACGGGTCCGAGCCCGCGCCCTGAAGTGCCGCCGGCGTGGACACGAATGCCGTCCGCGTGACCCGCAGGAGTATCCCGGTAAGTCGAATTCATGAATTGCGTTCGGAACAATATCCGGCACCGTTTTCGTTCCTGGAAACTGGCTGGCAAGACATGATGAAAGCATACCTTTCCATCGCATTCCTGTTTCAGCTGATGCTGATCGCTCCTGCTGTCGCCCTGAATCTTGAGGTCTGCAATTCAGGCCAACAGACGGTTTTCGTTGCTCACGCGGAATCCCCCTTGAATTCACCTTACCGGGCCGTCGGCGGATGGACGCAACTGACATCGCGCAAATGCTGGAAGCGCGAAGCGCCGAAAATGGACAGGATGTCGGTCCTCGTGGCCTATATAGACAAAAGGGGACGGCTTGGTGCCGTTCCTTTCAATCCTGATTTCCGGGTCGGAGGGCAATACCCGCTTTCTCGAGGCCCCTATTCATTTTGCATCCATCCCAAGGATGGCTTTTTCCGCCCCCGGGCCCGACCGGGCGGCAAGCACTGCCCGAGCGACATGGTTCCCGCCAAGTTTCCGTTCTACATTGCAGGGAAACGAACCTCAGGCAGTCTTGCCAAACTGTATGTATCTGTGGAGCCGGGCACGCTCCACGAGGATTACGCGGTCATCCCCTGGGAGCCTGCGAAAGCCCCTCCCGACCCGCAGGAAGAACGCTACGCGGATGCAGGCAAGATCGATCTCTTGCGCGGTCCGAGCGCGCGACAGATCGAAGCGGCCGAATACAAGAATCTTCAGTTTCGCCTGCAACTTGCCAACGCCCTGATTCTAAAAGATGCGAAGCTCAAGATTCACGCGCTCGATCTGGACAAATGCCTGTCCACCAAAAACGGACCATTCTATTGCCGGTACAAGCTTGATGCCCGGATAGAAGCGTCGAAGGACATGCGCCCGATGGCCCAGCTGCTAAACCTCGGGTTTCTCTTCAAAGGCTACTACTGGTCGTCCTTCACCGTAAGCCGTGGTCGCTGGGTGATCGAGAAGCAATATGAGGGCTGCAGGCTTTCGGATGTGGATATCAGATGCTGGAGGCACAAATAGGGCGGGAGAGAGCCAATGGCATGATTCGCTCAATGCGCCGCGCATAGCGCAGATCCGCGGGGCTGGCGCGAGAGAAAATGACCGCCGCCCAACGTTTCATATTTACCGGGGATGAAGAAAAATTGGAGGCCTCGCCCGGAATCGAACCGGGGTGCAAGGATTTGCAGTCCTCTGCGTAACCACTCCGCCACGAGGCCATGCCGCAAGCGGCAACGGGCTGTTCAATAAGTTGCGTCCATTTCCCCGTCAAGCGGGCAAATGTGATTGCCGTGAAAATAACCGGGGAGACGGGACGTTTCCCATAAGAACGCTCCGATGAAGGATCATGCGCCGTGCCGTCCTTCTCTACGCCTGTTCCACCATACGGTGACCTTGCGCCTTTGGCGACGGACGGATGCGATGTCGTATGACAGGATGAGCAATCCAAGCGGGATCATCCAGAACCCGAGTACGGGCAGAAATCCGAACAGTCCCAGAACCACAAGCAGGCAGCCCCCGCCGATTCTGGCGAACCGTGAGCGCGGTATGGGGATGCGTTTGCCCATCAGAGAGACCGAGGGGCGCCCGTTGTTCCCGGCGTTCGGATCTGAGTTTCCATTAGCCATGCGTTGTTCCATCGCCCTCTGGCGGTTCATCAATATTGCCTACCCTGCAAATGCCGGACCTTCCATATGCGTTGCGAAATACGTCAATGGGAGGGGCCTGCTGAAAAAAAGCTAGAAAATCGCAATTGGCGCTTTGCAAAGCTGAATTTGGTTTGCTATAGGCTCGCTCACTCGCACGAGCACAGGCATTCCCCGGTAGCTCAGTGGTAGAGCAACCGGCTGTTAACCGGTTGGTCGCTGGTTCGAATCCGGCCCGGGGAGCCACTTTTCAAAAGACATCTGATATCACACCAGAGGCCTTTCGGCTCGGTTGCATTCGCCGTGTATTGGCGGCATTCGCGTACGGATCGCCCCGCCGGGGCCTTCGATCCCTCCACCAATCCGGGTCGGCGCGAACAGTCAGCATTTCAACAACGTTTCATCCTGCATGGTTCCGGTCTAGGATGAACCTTGGCCAAGCCTACTTGTCTGCTCAGCTGTGCGGGGATTCTTCTTGCCTGAAATCGAGTTGAAGCTTTTGCTGGAGCAACAGCAAGTGCCCAGCACACTTGCGCGCATCGAGCAATTGCCCCCTGCCATACGAAGGATACGCGGCACACGGCAGCTGCACAGCCTTTATTTTGACACGCCGGATGGAGTCCTGCGCAACAACGGGATTACGCTGCGCCTGAGGTGCACCGGCACGCAGTGGGTGCAAACGGTCAAACTCAATGGATCCATAAAAGGTGGTCTGTCCAGGGTCACAGAAATCGAGGGCGCGATTCCTGAGGGCGTGGTTTCGGTCGATGCAATCGACAACCGGAAGGTCCGAGACCATATCAAAGAGCTCGTTGAGAACACGCAACTCCAAACGGTTGCCGAAACCCGCATACGGCGCACGCAGATCGATCTTCATCTCGACGACGGCACGAGGGCCGAAGTCGCGCTCGACAGCGGCGCCGTGAAAGCGGCAGGGCGCAGCGCGCCTCTCCATGAGCTCGAAATCGAACTGATCGACGGGCAGCCGGCTGGTCTCTTCCGGAGCGCGCGCATGATTCTCCCGGATGGCGCATTGCGATTTTCCCGCTATTCGAAAGCGGCACGCAGTGTGCTCCTGGCCGAACACGGCTATGTCGAGCCCCCAGCCTCGCCCCGCAAGGCCCTGCGCGTCCCGATAACGCGGAAAACCCGCGGCGGCGAAGCAGCGCAAGAGATATTGCAGGAATGTCTGGCGCAGATTTCAGCAAACATCGAGGCTGTCCGGCAGTCCGAGGACGTGGAGGGGCCGCATCAATTGCGCATTGGTCTTCGAAGGTTGCGCAGTGCGCTCTCGCTCTTCGACCAGATGATCGGGCGGTCCATCTCCAACCAGTTCGCCAAGGAAGCGCGCTGGTTGGGCCACGAGGTTGGGCGGTTGCGCGATCTTGACGTTGTCCTCGATGATATCGCCCGGCCTTTCTATAGAGACGTTCCCCAGGAACCCGGCGCGAACCTCGTTCTGAACACCCTTGAACGGCACACTCGTGATGTGCGAGCCGATCTTCGGCACACCCTGTCGTCGGAACGCGTGAACGTCTTTTTGCTGGATCTCTCCGAATTGATCCAGACAGGTCTTAGTGCCCCCTCGAGGCCCGACCGAAAGCTTAAAGATTTGGCCGACGAAAAGCTCTGCAAGCGATGGAACCACCTCCTCGCGCGCGCAGAAGGGATCGAGAATTTCACCACAGATCAGAAACATGGGCTACGAAAGGCGCTGAAAAAGCTCCGCTATGCCATAGAGTTTCTCGGCCCGCTCTACGCGCCCGCCAGCGTGAAGCGAATATCCAGCCGGTTGAAAGCATTGCAGGCGATGTTCGGAAGCTTGAACGACGTGGCTGTGACCGAACTCACACTCAACAAGCCGCCGCTCGCCTCGATCAATGACCCGTCCGCTCAACGCGCCATCGGCCGGTTGTTGGGGGCCTGTGAGACGCGCAGTGTGTATGATTGGCCGGCGACGATCGGAGACTGGAAGCGATTGCGGGCATCCCCGCCTTTCTGGAAGCATCATCAGCCCTAGACCCATGAGATGCGGCAACAGTGTTGCGCACGCCTTCCTTCTCCCTCATGCCGAACACAGATTCGTGAGCCAACGGAGATCGGCGGAACGTTTTTCGATCGCACCGATTGTACTTAACACATCAAATTCGGGCGGTAGCAAATGAAACAGCCTACTGAGGCAAGGCCTCCGACATCTCTGGCCACCTTATCAAAGGCGCTTCCAGGCGACATTGTTGCGGCCCTGGACCGTTTCAGCGCTATGGAGGGCGCGGGCATGACCCGTGAGCAAGCCCTTCTCACGGCGCTCAGAACATGGTCTCATTCACGCGGTCTGCTAAAGACGGACGACGGCGGCAGCGAGGGCTTGCGGCCCGAGCAACTCAACGCCACAAACGATGATTGATCCTTTTGCGCATGAGAGACCCCATGCCCTCCGACGATGAGCGCCCGGTGCTGCTCCTGTTTCGACACGATCTGCGTGTTGGCGACAATCTCGCCCTCTGCGCCGCAGCAGCAACAGGGCGTCCGGTTGTCGCCGCCTTTATCCTTGACGAACAAAGCGAGGGCGCCCGACCAATAGGCGGCGCACGCCGCTGGTGGCTGCACCACAGCCTGACCGCACTGAGAGAAGCGCTCGAAAGGCTCGGATTAAATCTGGTGCTTCGCATGGGACCCATCGTGGAGACAGCCACTGCGCTGGTTGAGGAAGTGCATGCAGGCACCGTCTTGTGGAACCGGCGTTATGATCCCGCCGGCATCGCAATCGACACCCGGTTGAAAGCCATTTTCAAGGAGCGCGGCATCGAAACAGACAGTTTCTCCGGGCACCTGCTTCACGAGCCCAGGCGTCTCAAAACCGCTTCCGGAGGTCCCTACAGGGTTTTCACGCCTTTTTGGCGCTCCATGGTGGACACCATCCAGCTGCGTCCGCCAGCCGACCCGCCAGAAACGATCACCCCCTATGAGGGCCATTTGCCGGGCGATTCGCTTGAAGACTGGGGCCTTCTTCCAAAGAAGCCTGATTGGTCGAAAGGTCTTGGCGAAAACTGGAAACCGGGTGAGGCTGGCGCATGTGAACGACTGGCAGACTTCATGGATGGAACCGGCGAAAATTACAAATCCCGTCGCGACTTCATGGCCGAGACTGGCACCTCGGGCCTCTCACCACATCTGGCGCATGGAGAGATCACCCCTTTTCAGATCTGGCAGGCTTTGGAAGGCGAAAGCGACATCGGCGGGGAGGATCTGCAAACGTTTCGCAAGGAGATCGGCTGGCGTGAGTTCTGCTGGCACCTCCTGTACCACAATCCGCAGCTCGCCACGGAAAACTACAATCGCGATTTCGACGCCTTTCCATGGAGCGAAAACCCCGAGGCGCTCGAAAAATGGCAGCGCGGCGAAACCGGTTACCCGGTGGTCGATGCGGCTATGCGCCAGCTTTGGCAGATCGGCTGGATGCACAATCGGGCGCGGATGGTCGTCGCCTCGTTCCTCGTAAAACATCTAGGCATTCATTGGCGTGAAGGCGAGGAGTGGTTCTGGGACACCCTGGTCGATGCCGACCCCGCCTCCAACCCGGCCAATTGGCAATGGGTGGCTGGATCCGGAGCCGATGCCGCACCGTTCTTCCGCATCTTCAATCCCGTTCTTCAGGGCGAAAAATTCGATCCGAAGGGAAATTACGTGCGCCGATACGTGCCCGAACTGGCCGCCCTCCCGGACAAGCACTTGCATCAGCCGTGGAAAGCTTCCGAAAACGCTCTTGAGAAGGCCGATGTGGAACTCGGTCAGACCTATCCACGCCCGATGGTCGATCACAAAACTGCCCGCGAACGTGCGCTCGACGCCTATAAATCGCTCAAGAATGCCGGCTGATTATGCCTGTCTGCCGGATTTCCTGGAGATGAAATCCGCAGCCACGCGCATCTCCCGAAGAGGCCGCACCTTTGCAGTACACGCCTGATAGGTTGGGTGCGCCTTATACGCCGCGAGTGCGGCTTCGTCGCGGAATTCTGCATAAACGATCACATCCACCTCGGTGCCGATTTGATCGACTTTGCGGTTGAGGCCAATCTCAAAAAAGTCGGAATGCGGAATGGCCGCCAGCATGCCAAGCCCCTCGGCAATCCGCTCCACGTCTGCCTCATCCTTGGCACTGAAGAAAACGATGTGTCGAATCACGGGCTTGCCTCCTGAAATCGTGCCCGCAGATCGCGCCGTACCATCCGAATGTCAATGCAGCGTCACGTCGCTGGAGCGGAATCAATACCTCAACACCGTCGAGCAAAACCCTGTTTCGTAGAACAAAAAGGCCGAGCACATGGCCCGGCCCCTGGAAACTTCCTCTCTAAAGCGCAATGCGATAGAGGGCGAAGCCCTCCTGCCCCTCGCCCGCCGGTTCAATCGAAACCCCCTCGACGCTGGAAGCGAATTCCGCGCCTTTCGGTCCCGTTTCGAACAGGACCGATGTGTCCGGCAATGGTTTGAACGCCCAGTTGGCATCGGCCGTCGGATTGATCGTTCCCTGTTCGACGATATAGCGCACGATCACGTCACGGTTCGTATCTGGCGCAGCAAAGATCACCTTGTCCGGGCCGATGCCGGGGAAGTTTCCACCGCCCCCACCGCGGTAATTGTTCGTCGCGACGATGAATTTCTGAGCCGGCTCAATGGGCAGGCCATTGAATTGCAAGTCGACGATACGGCTTGCCTCCGCGTTGAGAAGCTCGCCCTTGGATGAATATTTGGGCGGCTGCGACAGGTCGATCCGATACGTCACACCGTCGATCACATCAAAGTTATAGGAGGGGAAGGACGGGTCGAGCAGCGGCTGGTCCGCCTTGCCCGGTTCCACCTGGTTAAAAATTCCGGCGGACATCTCCAGCCATTCCTTCACATCCGCGCCCGTCACGAGAACGGCCTGAACCGTGTTTGGATACAGATAGAGATCGGCCACATTCTTGATGGCCACATCGCCGGCCGGCGCGTCCGTATAATAGTCGGGGCCGCCGCGACCGCCCGCCTTGAAGGGCGCTGCCGCCGAAAGGACCGGCAGATCCTTGTACTCGCCGTCCTTCAGCATGTCGGTGATATACCAGGTTTGCGCCTGGCTCACGATCTGCACGGAGGGATCGTCGGCCACCAGCGCGAAATAGGAATGCAGCGGCGCAGACGTCTTGCCCACAGCCGTGCGCACATATTTCAGGGTCGCCTCATGGTCTTCGCGCACCGCCTCCTCGACCTCGGCCTTGCTCTCGACAAGCGGCTCGGTCTGACGTTCCACACGCTTGAAAATCGGACGCGCCTCGGATGCCGCATTCACCACCACCCAGCTCTGCCCGTCTCGTTCAAGAAGCAGGTCGATAAGACCCAGATGCGAGCCCCAGAAACCGCCCATTACGGCCGGTTTGCCCGCAATCGTGCCCTTCGTATTGTCCGCGCCTTCGACGCCCTCGAACTTCGGACCGGGAAAGTCGAGATGGCTGTGACCGGTTACGATAGCGTCGATGCCCTCAACGCCCGCAAGCAACAAAGACGCATTTTCGAGGTTTTCCTCATATTGTGCCGGGCCGATACCGGAATGAGACAGCCCCACCACGATGTCGGCGCCCTCCTCGCGCATCTGCGGCACCCAGGCCTCCGCCGCGCGAACGATGTCGCGCGTCATCGCCTTGCCGGTCAGATGTTTGGAATCCCAGTTCATGATCTGCGGCGGCACAAAGCCGATCAGTCCCACACGGATGGGATGTTCCGTCCCGCTGCCGTCCTTCACCATCCTGTCCAGGATCACATAGGGTTTCAGGAACAGCTCATCGTCGCGTCCGTTTGCGGCAAGCTGCCCTTTGGTCAGGTTGGCACAGACAAAGGGAAAATTGGCGCCCGCAAGCACCTTGAACATGAAATCGAGCCCATAATTGAATTCATGATTGCCCAACGTCGAGCAATCATAGCCCAGCGTGTTCATGCCTTTGATCACCGGGTGAATGTCCCCCTCGCGCATGCCCCGCTCATAGGCGATATAATCCCCCATCGGGTTGCCCTGCAGGAAATCGCCATTGTCGACGAGGATCGAGTTTGTCGCCTCGGCGCGGATCGCATCGATGATCGATGCGGTGCGGGCGAGCCCCATCGTGTCATTGGGCTTGTCAGCGTAGTAATCGTAGGGAAAGACATGCACATGCAGATCGGTGGTCTCCATGATGCGCAGATGCGCCTGGTTGGCCGAAGCTCTGGCTGAAAATGGGTGCATCAGCACCAGAGAACCTGCAGCAACCGACCCAGCTAAGAACGAACGGCGGGACATGGAAGCGTTTGCGGACATCATGATCGTCTCTCCTTGGCCTTTGAAAAAGAACCGGCGAAGGAGCATGATTGCGCCGTCGCGTTGAGACTTCCAGCAAAATCTCATGACACCGGCGTGACACGGGTCAGGACCGCTCGATGAAGGCCTCCTGTCGTGTTCTGAACAGCATTCTGGCAGCGTTTCCCGCAGCCTCTTTGCAGCGGTGCCGCGCGGTCACGGGGGAGAGATGCAATGAGCGATGAAGCAGACAACCGCAGAAAGACCTATGCCTCGCCACCGTGTTTCATGCACGAACTTGCCGGTGGGGCCGATACGTCACAGGAAGATGCTTGGCCGGAAGTTCGCCGCTGGCGCAAGGCCACGCGCGAGCACCTGATCGCCGAGCGCCTGGCAATCCCGGCCGCCGAACGTACACGCCTTGCCGAAGAGATCGCGCAGAAGCTTGAAAGGCTCATCGGCGATCCTTCAGGCCGCGTGGTTGGCCTCTACTGGCCGTTTCGCGGTGAACCGGACCTGCGCCCCTGGCTCGCGTCTCTGCATGATCGCGGTGCTGTGCCAGCCCTTCCGGTCGTCGTTCAGAAAGCCGCGCCCCTCACCTTCCGCCCCTATCGCCCGGGAGACAGACTTGAACGCGGGGTCTGGAACATTCCCGTTCCTGCAGTCGACAAGGAAATCATGCCCGATATCATCGTCTCTCCGCTGGTGGGTTTCGATGCGGCCAACTACCGGCTGGGCTATGGCGGTGGATTTTATGACCGGACCATCGCCGTCCTCCCGAAACGGCCGCTGCTCATCGGCATCGGCTACACCTTCGCGGAAGTGCCGACGATCTACCCGCAGCCCCACGACATTCCCATGAACCACATTGTTGTTGCCGGCTGATTGCCCCACCGTCACGCCATCTGCGGCTTCAATCCCATACCGGTCCGGTCCACCACCTCGCGCAGCGCAAAAGCGGAATTGATCTTGATCACATGGGGCATGCCTGTCAGCCACTCCTTGTGAACCCGCTCGTAATCCTGAAGGTCACGCGCCGCGATGCGCAGTATGTAGTCATATTCGCCAGACATGAGATGGCAGGACACCACATTCGGACAGCGCTGCACTGCCGCTTCAAACTCGCTGAGCGTGCGTTCAAACTGCCCCGAAAGCGAGATATGAACAATGACTGTAACACCGTGCCCGAGGGCTGCATTTGAAAGCCGGGCATGATATCCCTTGATAACGCCGCTTTTTTCGAGATTATCGAGGCGGCGTGAGCAGGCCGACTGGGACAGTCCCACTTTCTCCGCCAGCGCGGAATTGGAAATTCGCCCATCCTTCTGTAGAACTTCCAGAATGGCGATATCAATCCTATCAAGGGCCATTATTCGAAGATCCTCCCGTTCGGCTCTTATTTTACGCAAAAAATAGCGAAAAATCGAGCGCAACGCAAATAACTTCGCAAGGACGTTCGGCCGTTTTTGTGGTCTCATCCATTGAGCCAGAAAATTCGCCACAATGCCCGGAGGAAACGCCCATGCGCGTCGGCTGCCCGAAAGAGATCAAGAATCACGAATACCGTGTCGGCCTGACGCCCGGTTCAGTGCGCGAATATGTGGCACACGGTCACGATGTGCTGGTGGAAACCGGCGCGGGTGCAGGCATCGGCGCCGATGACAATGCCTATCGCGCCGCCGGTGCCACCATTGCCCGATCGGCTGAGGAAGTGTTCGCCAAATCGGACATGATCGTCAAGGTCAAGGAGCCGCAGCCCGCCGAATGGGTGCAGCTGCGTGAAGATCAGATCCTCTACACCTATCTTCATCTGGCTCCGGATCCCGACCAGACGCGCGGTCTCATCGATGCCGGTGTCAGCGCGATTGCCTACGAAACGGTGACCGACGCGCGCGGCGGCCTCCCCCTCCTCGCCCCCATGTCCGAGGTCGCCGGTCGCCTTGCGATACAGGCTGGTGCCACCGCCCTTCAGAAGGCCAATGGTGGACGCGGCGTTCTGCTTGGCGGCGTTCCCGGCGTTCTTCCCGGCAAGGTAGCCATCATCGGCGGCGGCGTGGTCGGCCTCAATGCGGCCAAGATGGCGGTCGGCCTCGGTGCCGATGTCACCATCATCGACCGTTCCATCCCCCGCCTGCGCGAACTGGATGACATTTTCAATGGCCGCGTCCACACGCGCTACTCCACCGTTGAGGCGCTGGAGGAAGAGTGCTTCTCTTCCGACGTCATTGTCGGTGCCGTGCTCATTCCAGGCGCTGCAGCGCCCAAGCTGGTCACCCGCGAAATGCTCTCCGGCATGAAGAAGGGCGCCGTACTGGTCGACGTCGCCATCGATCAGGGCGGCTGCTTCGAAACCTCCCACGCCACCACGCATTCCGATCCCACCTATGAGGTCGACGGCATCATCCATTACTGCGTGGCCAACATGCCCGGCGCCGTGCCCGTCACTTCTGCACACGCATTGAACAACGCCACTCTGCATTATGGCCTTCAGCTTGCTGACAAGGGCATCAAGGCACTTGTCGACGATCAGAACCTGCGCAATGGCCTCAACGTGCACAAGGGCCGCATCACCAATCAGGCCGTTGCCGAAGCGTTGGGCTACGAAATGGCCGAGCCAAAATCTGCGCTCGCTGCCTGACCATACACGATCTGCGTCCAACATAGCCCGCCGGAAACGGCGGGCTTTTTACTGCGCGGGGTTCAATGTGAATGCGGTCAGGCCCGGTCTATCCGCACCTGGTAGCAGTTGTATTGCGCCGAACGCATGTGCAGATAGGCAATATCGTCACGTTGAAAAAGTTCGTGCGCCCGCGTGCAGATATCCTGCTTCGGTGTCACTGCTCCCGTACCGTAGACGATGCGGTCGTCATGACCGTAACCGCGCAGCAGCCACTCCGTGCGGGCGCGAAACAGTTCAGGCATGACATCACTGTCCGGTGCCCGTTCGCATGCCTCCGCACAGAGGAAAATCGGCCCTGTCTCGGCATAGGGCTGGGTTTGCGGAAACGGCCGATACGCCAGGATAAGATAGGGTTTGCCCTCGGGGACCGAACGCAGGCAATGGCGACAGGGAACACCATTGCCGTCCGATAATCTTCGTTCGGGCTTCATTCCATAGGCATCAGGCCCCCCTTTTTGAAAAGCCTCGGCTTCATCGCTTCCCATGGCCACAAACTTGATCAATCCCATGACAGGTCTCCTTCAAAAAATGATGGAGACGAGCTTGCCTGCTGGAACCGCGGCTGCCACCCGAATCCGGCAAAATCCACCTGTTGCACGCCCCTGTCACCCCCTTGGAAGCCCCTTGTCAGCGCAAGAAATCGTCGACGCGCCGCAGGGTCACGCGTCTATTGCGCCAGTTCTCGTTAGGCGTGGGCACCAGGAGGAATTCCTCGCCATAGCCGACCGTCTCCAGCATGCGCGCGGGCACGTTGAACTCGCGCACCAGAACGTTCCGCAGTGAGGCGGCACGGCGTTCGGAGAGTTGCTGGTTGTAGCTGAAAGACCCGACCGCATCTGTGTGCCCTTCAAGAAGCACAATGGCCCCCGGCCGCTGGCGACGCAACTGCCGCAAAGCGTTGGCGATCTCCTCGACCTTCCGGAACTGCGAGTAAGGAATCTCCGCTGAATCGAAGCCGAAATTAATCGCCTGAATGTCGATGGAAGGCGCACGACGGCGCAGATCCGGCCGGCGTTTCAGCTCGCGCACAGTAACTCGGTCCTGCGAGCGTACGCGCTGGGTTGGAGCTGCCTCCAGGCTTCGCTGAATGCGAGATGCCGATGGCATGGAGGATTGCGCCATGGCCGCATCCGGCAACAGGGTCGCCGCAAAGACGGCCCCAAGCATCTGACGGCGGTTCAACATGGAAAGCTCCTTTCAGGAAACAGGTTCGTCCGTTCCGGCAATCTTTGTCCAAGACTGCTGAATTCAGGATGAACGTGCCGTTGCCTGTCTTTCAGCCTTCCTTCCCTGTCACGACTTGTGTGTCTTCACGACCGCCCCATTCACTCCAGGATCCGTCATAAAGCCGGTTGTCCGTGTGTCCCAGAGTTTCTAATGCCAAGGTGATCGCCGCCGCCGTCACACCGGAGCCGCACGATGTAACCACAGGTCGGTCGAGATCGACGCCTGCCTGCTCGAACAGCGCCCGCAGCTCTTGAGGCGCCCGCAGCCTGCCATCCCGTGAAAGCTCGGAAGCAGGCACGTTGCGTGCTCCCGGCATGTGGCCGGAGCGCATGCCTGAGCGCGGCTCTGGGTCTTCCCCCGTGAACCGCCTCGCAGGGCGCGCATCGGCAATCTGCGCCGATCCGTCTTCAACGATCTTCCGCACGGCATCGATGTCGGCAACGCGCGTTTCATCCAGCGCAGCGTTGAAAACGGAGGGAGCAATCTTGGTAGGCTCGTTGGTCAGCGCGCGCCCCTCGGCGCGCCAGCCGTCCAGGCCGCCATCAAGAACCCGCACATCCTCGGCGCCCATGATCCGGAACATCCACCAAACACGTGGTGCTGAGAACAGACCCGGCCCGTCATAGACAACGATCGTGTCCGACTTCGAGATACCCATGGCGCTCACATGCCGCTGAAAGGTTGCGGCATCTGGCAGCGTATGCGGCAGGTCCGAAACGGCATCCACCACCGCGTCCTGATCAAAAAAAACGGCCCCTGGTATGTGGCCTGCCTCATACTCCCGTTTCGCATCTCTCCCCTGTGCCGGCAAATACCAGGATGCATCCACGATGGAGAGGCCGGGTTTATCCAGCCGCTCCTCCAGCCATGCGGAGGAAATGGTAAATTGGGTTGTTTCACTCATGCGATCCTCGCAATCTCAATTTGCCGGCAGAGGGCCGAAACGAATACGGAAGCGGCGGTTCTCCCGCCCCTTTTTCTCGATCTTTCCGATATGGATCTCCCCGACTTCGGCCGTATTCGCAACATGCGTGCCGCCGCATGGCTGGCTGTCGACACTCGCCTCATCGCCAATACAGACAAGCCTGATGCGCCCTGCCCCTCGCGGCGGACGCACATTCTTCGATTTCACCAGCCTCGGATTGGCATCCAGTTCTTCCTCGCTGATCCAGCGCGTGAAGACAGGATGTTTCCCGTTCACCAGCTCCATCAGCCTGGCGCTGACATCCTCCTTGGTGACGCTGGCATCGGGTAGATCTAGATCCACCCGCGAATCGGCCTCATTCACCGAAGCGCCCGTGATTGGAAAAGGGCAGATCACGCTCAGAAGATGGCAGGCCGTATGCATCTGCATCAACTTGAACCGGCGATCCCAGTCGATCGCCAGCTGCAATGTCTCGCCCACTTCCGGAAGCCCCTGCTCGGCGGCCGGCACGTGGATGATCTCATCCTTCGTTTCTCCGGTCACTGTCGCGGCAATCTGGATAGCCGAGCCATCCTCGCGGACAAAGCGCCCGGTGTCGCCCGGTTGTCCACCAGACGTGGCGTAGAAGATGGTCCGGTCCAAAAGAATTCCGCCGCGATCATTGATACCGATGACACGCGCCGCACCTTCGCGCATATAGGCATCATCTCGAAAAAGCGCCTCCGTCTGCACCATCAGGAAACCTCCTCGAAAGGAACGTGGATTTCCGGAGATCGATCCATCCATTCAGGAACCGGCAAGCCCTTTTCACGCAGGAATGACGGATTGAAGAGCTTGGACTGGTAGCGCGTTCCGTAATCGCAGAGGATCGTCACAATCCGATGCCCAGGCCCCAGCTCGCGCGCAAGCCGAATGGCGCCGGCAATATTGATCCCCGTCGAGCCGCCGAGGCACAGCCCCTCCTCCTGCACCAGATCAAAGACGATAGGCAGCGCCTCGTCGTCGGGGATCTGGAAAGAGAAATCGGGCGCAAATCCATCCAGATTGGCCGTGATGCGCCCTTGCCCTATACCTTCGGTGATGGACGTACCCTCGGATTTCAATTCCCCTGCAGTGTAGTAGCTGAAAAGCGCCGCACCCATTGGATCGGCCAAAGCCACCTTCACATCCTTGCTCTTCCCGCGTAGGCCTTCTGCCACTCCGGCCAGAGTCCCCCCCGTGCCCACGGCCGAAACGAAGCCGTCAATCTTGCCACCCGTCTGTTCCCATATTTCTGCGGCGGTCGTACGCACATGACCTTCGCGATTTGCTGCATTGTCAAACTGATTGGCCCAGATGGCACCATTGGGCTCCGATTTTGCGAGCTGTGCTGCAAGGCGCCCCGAAACCTTCACATAGTTGTTTGGATTCTTGTAAGGGACCGCAGGCACTTCGATCAGCTCTGCCCCCAGCACCCGCAATGCATCTTTCTTTTCCTGGCTCTGGGTTTCAGGGATGACGATCACGGTGCGATAGCCAAGCGCCTTGGCCACCACGGTCAGACCGATGCCGGTGTTACCCGCGGTTCCTTCCACGATGACGCCGCCCGGCTTCAGGAGCCCGCGTTTCTCCGCATCACGGATGATGAAAAGACCTGCCCTGTCTTTCACCGACTGGCCTGGATTCATGAACTCGGCCTTGCCGAAAATCTCGCAACCCGTTTCCTCCGAAGCCCGCTTCAAGCGGATCAGCGGGGTATTGCCAATGGCGTCCACAACCGAGTTTTTCATGGCATCCTCTTTCGATTTTTACGGAAGTTAGAAAGCCCGCAGCGGCGTTGCAAGGTGGGATTTTGCGCAATAGGGCAAAAGCAAGCAAAGCAGTCGCTTGTCGCCTGGCTCCGCAAACGTTTTCCGTGTGTACTGCCTACAAGATACTTTTCAACATGCGCATCGCCCGATAAACCTGCCCAAAACTGGAGGGGATTGGGATGGCGCTTTACCGGGCCAATCCAAAGGATGGAGTAGCATGGATCACCGGTGCCAGCACCGGGATCGGGCGTGCGCTTGCGGTGCGTCTTGCCAGCCAGGGATACACGGTCGCCGCCACCGCCCGCGCCGAAGACGGCCTTTCCTCTATCACCCGAGAAGCAGAACATCTTGAGGGGCGGATATTCGTTTTCCCTTGCGACGTGATGAACGAAGCAGGAATGGAGCGCACAGTTGCGCAGATCGAAAAAAATCTCGGCCCGATAACCTTGGCCGTCTTCAATGCGGGAACATATCTGCCCGTGCGGGGTGACCGGCTGGAAACCACCAATTTCGTTCGCAGTTACCAGATCAATGTTTTTGGCACATTGCACGGCCTGATTCCGGTCTCCGATCGGATGCGTGACCGCGGCTTCGGCCACATCGCGGTCATGGGCTCTGTCACCTCATTCTTCGGAATGCCGTCCGCTGCCGCTTATGGGTCCACAAAAGCCGCGCTCAACAATCTCGTTGAAGGGTTGCGCTATGATTTCGAGAAGCTCAACATCCGAACCCAGATCATCAATCCGGGCTTTGTCGCCACACCGCTCACCAAGAAGACAAATTTTTCGATGCCCGCGCTTTTGACAGCATCCGAGGCTGCCTGCCGCATCGATAGAGGCCTTCACAAGGGCGGGTACGAAATCACCTTCCCAAAGCGACTGGTCTGGCCACTCAAATTTCTCCGGCTCTTTCCGTCCTCTTTCATCTTTTTTGTCATGTATCGCCTGACGGGCTGGAATACGCGCGCCACAGGGCCACGCAAGAAATCAGGCAAACGCATCCGCGCCAGAACCTGATCTCAGTCGGTGCGCGCCCGTTCCACCTCTGGCGGCGCATCCTTGCAGGCCAGGTATATCGCCAATGAAAGCGCAATCAGGGCCGCGTAGAAAACGAACAGGGTCTGATACGCTGCCACCGGGTCGCCAGGCACGGTTGATACCGATACAACGCCGCCGGTAAGAAACTGCATCACCCCGGCGCCCCCCACTGAAAAGAAGTTCAGCAGCGTCACGCCGCGCCCCGTCAAATGGGCAGGAACAAACGCCCGACCATGCGCCATCAACAGGCCATAGCTCGCGCCGCACAGGCCTATCACCACGAAGGCGGTTGTCGTCGTGACAATGGACGAGACCGGGGTGATGGCCACAAACGCAATCGCCATAAGACCGATGAAGTTTCCCCCGACCGCGACCCATTTGCGCGTGCGAAAAAAAACATCCAACGGTCCGTAAACAAGGCCTCCGGCCGACATGGCAAGCGCCATGAACAGCGTTGCTTGCCCGATCATCAGCGCGTCCGCGTTATAGACGTCAGAGAGATAAGGCCCTGCCCAAAGTCCGCGAATGCCTGCAGCCGGAGCGTAGTTCAGGGCGGTCAACGGCAGGATGGGCCAGAGCACACGCAGGCTCAGGAGTTCGCGATAGCCTTTGAACCCGAGTCCGGCTTCCCGTTCGGGCACCCCTGCCGCTTCAGGATCCCGGACAAGAAAATGGATCGCGATACCAGTAAGAATCGTGAAAAAAGCCAGCCCGCCCATCACGCTTCGCCAGCCAAAAGCTTCTGCCGCAGCAGCCATCGGCGCAGACCCCACCACATTGCCGAGCGTCCCGAAAGCAACCAGCCAAGAGATGAGGATGGTGAGCCGTCCCGCCGAAAAGGACTTTGCGAAAATGAACACCGAAGCCATTAGAACGGCGGAACATCCTGCCCCATTGAGTGCCATGGCAAGAATGATGGTGCCGGGCGTCGGCGCCAGCGCAAACATAAGCGCGCCACCTCCGCCACAAACCGTTAGCAGAAATGCTGCCGTACGGCGCGGGCCGTAGCGGTCTAGTGAGACACCCACCACAAACTGCATAAGGGCGAAAACGACGAACCAGGCCCCCGACGCCATCGATAGTTCGGCCTTGGTGGCGCCCAGTTCGGTCGTCAAAGCCGGTGTCAGGACAGCCAGAAACGACCGATAGAATTGCGACAGGACATAGCCGATCGCCAGAGCCGCAAGACCGATCATCGTTTCGCCATTCCCTCCCGCGCAGGCAACAAAGCCAGACAGACTTGGCCTAAACGAACAGGCCATCGGCGACAATTGGGCCAGACCGGCCTATCGGCCGATCAGCCCTGACCGCAAATATGAGTCCGAAGGTTAAGCGGCGCGCGCGCCGGGTCGCCTGTTGCGGCTTCTGCGCCGCCGGCGTACGGGCTTGTCGCCCTCGTTTTGAGCCGATTCGGCGCGTTGCGGCGGTTTCGTGGCAGTTCGTGGCGGCTTGCGATTTTCGCCGCCCTTGGCGGGTTTCGCTCCAGTTCGACGCTCACCGGCGTTGTTGGCCGGCGGCTGGCGGACCGGATCAGGTTCCGACGTGTAATCCGCCTTCAACGGCAGTCGCATCCGGATGATCTTCTCGACGGCCTTCAGCTTGTCAGCCTCGGCTGGATCGCACAACGTCACAGCCTCACCGGAAGCGCCGTTGCGGCCAGTGCGCCCTATCCTATGCACATAGCTCTCCGGCTGGTCCGGCAAATCGAAATTCACCACATGGCTGATGCCCGGCACGTCAATGCCGCGCGCCGCGATATCGGTCGCAACGAGAATGCGCACCGATCCGTCACGAAAGCCGTTGAGTGCGCGCTGGCGCGCATTCTGCGATTTGTTGCCGTGAATCACGGCAGCCTCGAACCCGTCACGCTCCAGATCGCGCGTCACGCGGTCGGCGCCATGCTTCGTACGCGCAAAGACGATCACCGATCGCATGGCCTCGTCAGACAGCATGTCGGAGAGGATCTTGCGCTTCTGTTTTGTCCGCGCCATCACCAGATGCTGAGTGATCTCACCGGCCGTGGTCGACTGCTTTGCAATTTCGACCCGCAGGGGATCGTTGAGCAAGCTTTTTGCAAGCCCCTCGATTTCCTTGGGCATGGTCGCGGAGAACAACGCTGTCTGGCGCGCAGGATGTGTTGCACGCGCGATGCGCCGCACATCATTGATGAAGCCCATGTCCAGCATGCGATCGGCCTCGTCGAGCACCAGCCAGCGTGTTTCGGCCAGCGAAAGCTCGCCTGACCGCACGATATCGGTCAGCCGGCCAGGCGTGGCCACCAGGATGTCGACACCCTGGGCGAGCCGCTTTACCTGGCTGCTGCGGGAAACCCCGCCAAGCACCAGCGCCGTCGACAGATGCGCATGCCGGGAAAGCTCGCGCACCACGTCGTCGATCTGCACTGCCAGTTCCCGTGTCGGGCACAGAATCAGTGCCCGGGCGGTCTTGCGAACGCGTTTGGAGCCAAGCGCGATGATCTGCGAGAGAATGGGCAGTGAGAAAGCCGCCGTTTTGCCGGAACCGGTTTGTGCGATCCCCAGAACGTCCCGCTTCTCGAGCATTGCGGGAATGGCCTTCTCCTGGATCGGCTTGGGGGTCACAAACCCCACACCCTCAGCCGCTTTCAACAGTGAGCCCGTAATTCCCAGTTCCGCGAAACCGATCTGTTTCGCATTGTTGTCATTGGTCAATTTGCAATCTTTCCCATGCTGACGCCGACAGGCGTCGCAATTGATAAGTGGCAGGGCGCAACCTGCCGAATAAATGTTTGAATGAACGACGAGACGACGGGGGTGCCCCGTGCGGCTGCGCTGTCGCGCCGGCAGTGCCGGCTTAAGCTCCCGCCCGCAGGCAGAGGCTTCAGACGCAACCAGTCTTTCTAGAAAGCCGGCAGTGCCGACCCATGCGTCTTGGCGTCATATGGGCCATCCGCCAACAAAGTGCAATCGCTAATTTGTGCATTGCAACCGGAATGCCCCTCACCAGACGCGCCAGCGGTGGCAGGGAACAACCGGGATCGGGGTTCAACCTCAGATGATCAACCCGGCGATCGTGTCATTATTCGTAATGTCCTGATAGGCCCAGCCCGCGGCGTCAAACCGTCCGGTAAGGACGTCGAAATTGGCGTGGTTCCGGGTCTCTATGCCGATCAGAACCGAACCGAAGTTGCGCGCCGATTTCTTGAGATACTCAAACCGCGTAATGTCGTCTTCCGGTCCCAGAAGATCCAGAAAATCGCGCAATGCGCCGGGGCGCTGAGGGAAACGGAAGATGAAATACTTTTTAAGTCCCTCGAAGCGGAGCGCGCGTTCCTTGACGTCCGGCAGACGCTCAAAGTCGAAATTTCCACCTGACACCACAGCAATTACGGTACGCCCGGCAAGCTCCTGCGGCGCGAAATTCTTCAGCGTATCGATCGCCAGTGCTCCCGCCGGCTCCAGCACCACGCCTTCGATGTTCAGCATTTCGATCATCGTCGCGCATAGCCGGTTTTCCGGCACCAGATGTACGGCGTCGGCATCAAACGACTTCAGATGCGAAAACGGCTCCGCGCCGATCTCGGCGACCGCAGCCCCATCGACAAAATTGTCCACCTTATCGAGCCGCACAGGCCGGTCCTGCACCAGCGCCTGCTGCAGACTGGCCGCGCCTTCGGGTTCAGCGAAGGCAAAGGAGCCCGCCTCCCCGCGTGCCATGAGATAGCGCGTCACCCCAGAGGCCAGCCCCCCACCGCCGACCGGCAGAATCACCAGGCTGTCGTCCATGCGCACTCCATCGAACGACTGGATTTGCTCGGCGATTTCTCGCCCGACGGTCGCCTGCCCTTCGATGATGTCCGCATGGTCGAAGGGCGGCACCATCGCTCCGCCGCTTTCCTCTGCGAATGCGAGCGCGGCACGGTAACAATCGTCGAAAAAATCGCCGATCAGTCGGATCTCAACGAATTCTCCGCCAAATATCCGCGTTTTGTCGATTTTCTGCTGGGGCGTCGTGACCGGCATGAAAACCACGCCCTTGCATCCAAAATGACGGCAGACATAGGCAAATCCCTGCGCATGATTGCCCGCCGAAGCGCAGACGAAGGTTCGCTCCTGGCCCCCGCGCGCCATCGCCTTGCGAAAGAAATTGAAAGCACCGCGAATCTTGTAGGATCGAACCGGCGTCAGATCCTCACGCTTCAGGAAAACCCGGGCTCCGGTTTTCTTGGAGAGGTAATCGTTCTCCTGAAGCGGCGTCTCGGCAAAAAGCGAGCGCAGCGCTTCGGCTGCCTCCGCGACCGCATTCACGAACTCGTCCTCTCTCGCTGCTGCACTCATGCTCTCTTGCCTATCCCGTGCTTGTGTCCTACGGGCTATTGCATATCGGGGCGCGGGACGCCACTCTCGCGCCAGGGAGGGGGATCGCTTCCCGAACAACAGACGCTTTGATGAGCAGCCTGAGGTTCAGTCCTTGCAGTATCTTGCCATACGCGCCGCACTCCACATCGCGGCGGTCTTTGCAATCTATCTTTCGGCAGCCATGCTCATCCCGGCAGCCGTTGATCTCTACTATGGCAATGACGACTGGCGGGTTTTTGCTTTCTCCGCACTCTTCACCGGCGGGCTCGCCATCGGGGTGTCACTTGCCACCCAGGGGCGCGCGCCTGCCATTTCCTCCCGCTTCGGCTTTCTTGTCGTCAACCTTTTGTGGATGACGGCCTGCATCGCCGGAGCCGTGCCGATGCTCGCCTCTTCGGTGGAATTCAGTGTCGCAGACGCATTTTTCGAATCCGTTTCAGGCGTTACGGCGACCGGTGCGACTGTTATCGTGGGGCTCGACAGCATGCCTCCTGGGCTGCTCATCTGGCGTTCCATCCTGCAATGGATCGGCGGCCTGGGCGTGATCGCTTTGGGTCTCTTCGTGCTGCCGTTCCTCAATGTGGGCGGTGTCTCGTATTTCCGCATCGAATCCTCGGATATCGAAGACCGGCCTTTCGACCGTTTCTCGACATTCGGGCTGGGCCTCATCAGCATCTATTCCCTGCTCACACTCGCCTGCGCAATTGCCTATGCAGCAGCAGGCATGCGGGCGTTTGATGCCGTAAACCACGCGCTGACAACCATCGCCACGGCAGGCTTCTCCACCCACGATGCGTCCATGGGCTATTACGCCGACAATCCTGCGATCCTCTGGATCAGCACCCTTTTCATGTTCATTTCGGCGCTTCCATTCTCAATCCTGATCCTTTTTGCCATTCGCGGCAGGCTCGATGCGCTGAGCGATCCTCAGATCCGCGTCTTCGCCGGCTACGTGATCGTGTTTGTCCTGGCCGTCGCCATTTATCTGCGCCTTGTTCACGACCACACATTCTTCGACGCCCTCACCCATTCGGCATTCAATTTCGTTTCGATCATCACCACCACGGGCTATGCCAGCGACGACTATTCGCAATGGGGGGCTTTCGCCGTGGCGGCGGCTTTCGTCGCCATGTTCCTCGGCGGTTGTTCCGGGTCGACCACCGGTGGGATCAAGGCTTACCGTTTCCTGATCCTTTTCAAGCTTCTGGCCAACGGCTTGCGTCGCTTCGTCTATCCCAACACGATCGTTACCGTGCGATATGGCGACCGGCCGGTGGATGACGATCTTCAACGCGCAGTCGTGCTGTTCATGTCGGCTTTCCTGGTCATATGGGCGGTCATCATCCTCCTGTTGGCGGCGACCGGGCTGGATTTCGTCACCGCCATTTCAGCCGCCCTCACAGGGCTTACCAATGTCGGTCCCGGTCTCGGGCAGATCGTCGGCCCCGCCGGCAGCTTTGCTCCGGTTCCCGATCCGGCCAAATGGATCATCGCCTTTGCCATGCTCATGGGCAGGCTTGAAATTTTGGCGGTTCTGGTCATTTTCACGCCTGTTTTCTGGGAGAGATAGTCTTCCAAACGAAACCTATCGCCCTCGAAGCAGACTTGGGACCCGATGCCCCTGGTCGACAAAGCATGAGCAGGATTGTCGTCGCATGCCGTTCCGCAAGTTCCCAGACCTGTTCGTCCTTTTGCTGCTCTCCCTGATCGCGGGCTGTGCAAACCCGCACGCTTCCCGTCTGATAGCGGAAAGGATCGCGCCCGCACGCGCTGATCAGATTGCCGGGAGCCATGGCATTTTCATCGCCACCAATCGGATGCAGACCAACAAACCGGGCGAGATATTCGCCGGCGGGCGGGCGCCGGAGCCAGCCTTTGCAAAGGTAGAGATCACGGTGCCCACCGTGCATGAAACCGGGAAAATGGAGCTTGCTCCCAATCCTCGCATCGCCGATCCCGCTCGATATTTTGCGGCTCAGCGCGCCATACTCTTTCCCGGTGAAAGCGATTTCGAAAATGCACTCAGGGACGATATCGCCGCGCACAACGGACGCGCACTCGTCTTTATCCATGGTTACAACACCGGCTTCGATGACGCGGTCTACCGCGCCGCACAGATCTTTCACGATTCAAAATATGCCGGCACACCGATCCTGTTCTCCTGGCCGTCGGCCGGGCGCACGATCGATTACGTCTATGACAGCAACAGTGCTACTTCAGCACGCGACGCGCTGGAAGAGACGCTGCAGACACTGGCCCGTGCCGGCGCACGGCGCATCGACGTGGTGGCACATTCCATGGGCAGTTGGGTGACCATGGAGGCGCTGCGTCAGTTGGCCCTTTCCGGAGATCGTGACCTCGGCGGGCGCCTTGCCGACGTCATCCTCGCCTCTCCAGACATCGATATCGATGTGTTTAAGGGGCAGATGCGGCGCTATGGAGTGCCAAAGCGCCCCTTTGCTGTTCTGACGTCCCAGAATGACAGAGCGCTCACACTGTCCGGATTCATTGCCGGCAATCAGCCCCGGCTTGGTGATTATCGCGATGCAGAAGACCTGACATCTCTCGGCGTGACGGTGATAGACGTCACGAAAGTTTCCTCCGGAGACTGGCTCAATCATACCAAGTTCGCGGAAAATCCGGTTCTGGTACGCCTGCTCGGAGAGCGCCTGTCCAGCGAAGGGGAATTAAACGAAGGCGATGACGACGTCGTCATCGGCCAGATGGAGACTCTGGTGCGCGGCCTGGGGCAGACCTTCGGATCCGCGGCCGACATCGTGATCACCACGCCGCTCACCGTCATCGAACTGGCCACTGGTCAGGGCCGACGCCGCTAGCCCCCTACTCAGAGAAACAGGTCGACCTTGCGGAAAGTCGACACATCGATGATGCCGGTGTCGGAAATCCTGAGTTCCGGGATCACCACCAGCGCCAGAAGCGAGTGCTGCATATAGGCGTTGTTGAGGGCGCACCCCATCTTGCGCATGGCTTCGGTCAGTTTCGCAGTCTTGTGAGCCACCGTTTCCGCCCGCTCGTCCGACATCAGACCGGCAATCGGCATCTCGACAAGGGCGAGCTCGCGCCCCTTCGAGAAGAGCACCACACCACCACCGACTTCACCCAGTCGGTTCGCAGCCTTCGCCATGTCCTGCTTGTTGGTCCCTACGACGATCATGTGGTGCGAATCATGCGCGACCGTAGAGGCCAAAGCACAATCCTGCATATAACCGAAACCGGAGACAAAACCGTTCGTCACCATTCCGGTAGCGCGATGTCGCTCAACGAGAGCGATCTGACAGACGTCATTGCGACGATCCATTGCGACGACGCCGTCTTCAACCTCAAGTTCGGCCTCAAGCGCCCGCGTCGGCGCCTGATTTTCGATCACACCGATCACCCGCACCCGCACATGGCTTGCGCCTTCCGGCGCTGCAATGTCGAAATCTTCCGCCGTAAGCTCCTTGCCGAGCCGCACGGTGTTTTTTGCCTTGTCGGGGTAGTCATAGACAGGGATATCCGCTTCCAGCCGGCCGCCCCGCGCCAGCCTCACGCCGCGTGCAAAAACCTCATCAATCGCAAGTTCGGCCAGATCCGAGACAATGAGGAAATCCGCGCGCCGTCCCGGTGCGATGGAGCCCAGCTCACGCTCGAGCCGGAAATGTTCGGCGCTGTTGATGGTCGCCATCTGGATCGCCGTCACCGGTTTCAGCCCCTGGGCAATCGCGTGGCGCACCACACGATCCATATGACCATCTTCTACCAGCGTCCCGGAGTGGCTATCATCGGTGCACAGAATGAAGTTGCGCGGATCGAGCCCTTGCTCCGTCACCGCCTTGATCTGGCTCGCAACATCGTACCAGGCGGACCCCAGCCGCAACATGGCCTTCATGCCCTGCCGCACCCGCGCGATGGCGTCCTCGGCGCGCGTTCCTTCATGGTCGTCCTCTGGTCCACCAGCCACATAGCCATGAAACGGCAGACCAAGATCCGGCGAGGCATAATGCCCCCCAACCGTCTTTCCCGCTTTCACGGTCGCGGCAATCGCTCCACACATCGTGACGTCGTTTGCGGCAACACCCGGGAAATTCATCACTTCCCCAAGACCGACAATGTTCGGCCAGCCCATGGCCTCCGCCACATCCTCGGCTGTGAGTTCGGCACCGGCGTTCTCCAACCCCGGCGCGGACGGCACGCAGGACGGCATCTGCACGAACACGTTTATCGCCTGCGCCATCGCCTCGTCGTGCATCAGCCGCACGCCATCGAGGCCGAGAACGTTGGCGATTTCGTGGGGGTCGATGAACATGGAGGTCGTGCCATGGGGGATTACGGCACGGCAGAATTCCGTCACCGTCACCATGCCGCTTTCCACATGCATATGCGCATCGCACAGCCCCGGAACCAGATAACGCCCCATGGCGTCGACCACCTTCGTCGTCTCACCGATGGTGTGGCTTGCGTCCGGCCCGCAATAGGCAAAACGCCCCGCGACGATGGCAAGGTCGGTAGCGGGAATCACTTCGCCTGAATGCACATTCACCCAGCGGCCATTGCGCACCACCAGATCAGCAGGCGACCGCCCCATGGCAACGTCGACGAGAAGCGGAGCAACCGCGTGCCAGGGTTTGAGATCGGCGGACGGCACGGGTTTGCGGTCGGGCATGGGAATCCTCCAGATGAGGCCGATACTTTCGCAAACCAGCGCGGTTCACGCCAGCCCCGTTTCGGCCTGCTGGACACTTCCGCGTCTGGCAATGTCCATGAAATGAGGAACAGCTCTATCGAGCAATCGTGTCCCAGGCAGCGATGGCGCTGTCGACCACACGTTCGAGCTCTTCGGCCGTTGCACCATCCCGCGCGCGGATCGACAGGCCATGCATGACGGTTGCGTAAAACGCTGCAACACTCTGCGGATTGACGCATTCTGGCACATCACCATCGGCAATTCCGCGCTCCACTCGGCGGCGGAAACCATCTTCACCGCAGCGCCTGTTGTCGGCCAGAAAGCGGCAGACCGGATTGTTTTCCGGCGCTCCGGCAAGAGCGGAGATCACAACCATGCAGCCGCGCGGATTGTCTGGATTGGTGTAGCTGCGCGCATTCACGCGCAAGGCCGTTTCGATGGCAGCGCGGGCGGTCGTCCCGTTTTGCAGAGCCTCGCTCACAGGAGCGCCCTCTTCACGCTCATAAAGCTCGATCGCTTCACGAAACAGCGTTTCCTTGCAACCGAACGCCGCATAAAGGCTCGGCTTGTTGATGCCCATCGCTTCGGCGAGCTCGCTCACCGAGGCCCCTTCGTAGCCGCACGACCAGAACACCCGCATCGCCCGATGCAGGGCCTCATTTCTGTCAAAAGCTCTGGGTCTGCCGCGACCAGCCATCTCAATCAACCTTTTGTACCAAGGCGTAAATAATTCTCTTGACCCGATTTCTCAAGCCTGACTATTTTTATAACGTTCGGTACATAAATAGGAGACACACATGACCGAGACCCAAATCAGGCAGGATTTGCGGGGAAAGGCGGCATTGGTAACGGGCGGCAGCCGTGGCATAGGCGCGGCAATCGCCCACCGCCTGGCAGCCCGTGGTGCGGACGTCGCCATCACCTATGCGGCAAGCACCGCAAAGGCTGAGAGCGTCGTGGCGAAGATCGAGGCTGCCGGTCGCCGCGGCCTCGCCATCCGGGCCGACAGCGCCGATCCCCGCGCCATCAAGGCAGCGGTTGACACGGCGGCGGAAACCTTTGGCCGTCTGGATATTCTTGTGAACAACGCCGGCATCTTCCCCTACGGCCCACCCGATGAGGTCACCCTGGAGGAGATCGACCGCACGATCGGCATCCACGTGAAGGGCGTTTACGTTGCCTCACAAGCTGCCCTTTCGCATATGAGCGAAGGTGGACGAATCATCTCCATCGGTTCCTGCTTCGCCCAGCGTGTTCCTCATGGCGGGGTCACGCTCTATTCCATGAGCAAGTCCGCTTTGATCGGCTTCACGAAGGGGCTGGCCCGTGATGTCGGCTCGCGGGGCACTACCGTAAATGTGGTCGATCCCGGATCGACTGATACCGACATGAACCCGGCGGACGGGCCCGGTGCCGACGGTCAGCGCGCCCTCAATGCTGTCGGCCATTATGGCGCTCCCGACGACATTGCCGCCATGGTCGCTCATCTTGCCAGTCCCGATGGACGATACATCACCGGCGCCGCGCTCGCCGTGGACGGGGGCAGCAACGCCTGAACACCACTTTGTCAAACCCATTGTGGAAACCAATGGGGCGGTCATGCCGCTCCTCTCTCCCCCTCCCCGGTCTGCAGCGCATCGCCAAACCTGTTATGAGAGGATAATCACCCGATTCTCCCGACAGGCCCGACGTGACCGCTGATCCGACCCATATCCTCAAAACTGTCTATGGATACGAAAGCTTTCGAGGACGCCAGGCCGAAATCGTCGACCACGTCATCGCCGGCCATAACGCGTTCGTTCTGATGCCGACGGGTGGCGGAAAGTCGCTCTGCTATCAGATCCCCGCACTCTGCCGTCCCGGCCTCGGCCTTATTGTCTCGCCGCTCATCGCACTCATGGCCGATCAGGTCGCTGCATTGAAACAAGCCGGCATTAGGGCGGCCGCGCTCAATTCAAACCTCCCCCCCGAAGCCCGCCAGGCCATCTGGCGCGCCATGGGCAACGGGTCGCTCGACATTCTGTATGTGTCGCCGGAAACCCTGCTGCGCCCTACGGTCCTGGACCGGCTGAAACAGGTTCCCCTGTCGCTCGTCGCTATCGACGAGGCCCACTGTCTCTCCCAATGGGGCCATGATTTTCGCCCGCATTACCGCCAGCTGGACGCACTGGTCACCGAATTTCCCGACACGCCCCGCATGGCGCTCACGGCAACGGCCGATGCGCCCACCCGCGCGGAAATCATCGCCCATCTGGACATTTCCGAGGGCGACAGTTTCATCGCCGGTTTCGACCGCCCCAACATCCATTACGCGATCGAGGAAAAGGACAACCCGCGCCGTCAGCTCCAGCGCTTTCTGGAAAAGCACAAGGATGAGAGCGGCATCGTCTACTGCCTGTCCAAGCGAAAAACAGACGAAACCGCCGCCTGGCTCCAGTCGCAGGGCTACAACGCGCTCGCCTATCATGCAGGCATGGACCGCGAGGCGCGCGAAGCCAACCAGACACGTTTCCAGCGCGAGGAAGCGGTCATCATGGTCGCCACCATCGCGTTCGGCATGGGCATCGACAAGCCAGATGTGCGCTTCGTCGCCCATCTCGATCTGCCCGGCAGCATCGAGGCCTATTATCAGGAGACGGGCCGCGCCGGCCGCGATGGCCTGCCATCGGAAGCTATGATGCTCTATGGTTTCGACGATATCGCGTTACGCCGCCGGTTTATCGACGAATCCGACGCATCCGACCAGCGCAAGCGCATGGAGATGCAGAAGCTGGACACGCTTCTCGGCCTGGCCGAAACCGCTCAGTGCCGCCGCCAGGTGCTGCTCAACTATTTCGGCGACCATTGCGAACCCTGCGGCAACTGCGACACCTGCGCCAATCCGCCAGAACGTTTCGACGGTTCCATCGCTGTGCAAAAGGCGCTGTCCTGCATCTACCGCACCGGCGAGCGCTTCGGGCAGGCTTATATCGTCTCCGTGCTGCTTGGCGCAGACGACGAGCGCATCGCGCGTTTCGGGCACGACCAGATTTCTACCTACGGGATCGGCAAGGAACACGACCAGCGCACCTGGCGCTCCATCCTCCGCCAGATGGTTGCCCACGGCTTTGTCGATGTCGATTTCAGCGGACATGGCGGCCTTTCCATTTCCGAGCGCGGCGCGCAGTTCCTGCGAGAAAAACCAACGCTGATGCTGCGCGTGCCTCGTCCGGCTGCGAAAGGCAAAAACCGCCGCTCGTCCGGCAATGAAGCCGCCACGGCCCTGGCCCCGGCGGATGCCGAACTGTTCAGGGCATTGCGTGAAAAACGCATCGAGATCGCACGGGCTCAAAACCTGCCGCCCTATGTCATTTTCCACGACCGAACGCTGATCGAGCTGGCCACGGCTCGCCCCGCCTCACGCCGCGCGATGGCAGGCATCTCCGGCATCGGCGAAGCCAAGCTCGACCGTTATGGCGAGGCCTTTCTGGATGTGATCGCAGGCCACGGGTGAGACTCCCAAGTTAAGTCGTCCCTACTGGAAGTGATCGACAGAGAGCAGTTGTTTGCCGGCTTACTTTACGTTAATCTTTGTGAATTAATCGTAACAGCAATCATCTCAGAAAGGATCTGCACAGTAAATATTCGACATCCTTCGCGCCGCAGAAATGGCAGATCCACTCAGTTTCCTGAATATAAGGGATGTGGACCACATAAAAAAAAATAAAATGCGGTGCAAAAACGCCAAATATTGAGGGGCGCATGCATTCCCGCACATCAAGCAAGAAATTGACCGCGATTCTATTATCCGGAAGCGCTCTTGCGAGCGTGCTCGGTTGGCCGGTTTCCAGCGCACACGCCGCCTGCAGTCTCGTGCCGACAGCCGGCAACGATGTGTTCATCTGCGACAGCGGAACGCACGGCGGCAACCTGGTGGACCTTTCAGGAGACAATTCCCTTACAATGCCTGCTGGTGGCACCGGCATCATAAATGGCGACGTGACATTCGGTCCCGGCGTTGACACGGTCGAGGTGCATTCGGGCGCGATCAACGGACAGCTCCAACAGGGCGACGGCATCGATGATTTCATCATGACCGGAGGCCAGATTGACAGCCTGAACCAGGGCGGACATTTCGATACATTCTTCATGTCCGATGGCCACATCGTCAATTACTTCGACGACGGCGACGAAGCGGTCATGACCGGAGGGCGCATCGGTCGTGTCGATATGAAGCTCGCCAACAACATTTTCGATATGTCTGGTGGCACCATCGATGGCAATCTTGTCGCCGGGTTCGGGCACGACACGATCATCCTGTCCGGTGGCTCCATCGGTGGCAACATCAGTGTCAGCGGAGGCACAGATCGCGTCACAATCACCGGCGGTTCTGTTGGCGGCGACATCCGGTTGAGCGTGGGATCCGACACGCTTCTGTGGGATGGTGGCGGCAGCATCGGCGGCGATGTGGATATGGGCGGTGACGACGATACCGCAACGCTACGCAACCTGAACGATACCAATCTCGCGGGCATGAATGCGTTTCTCGGTGGCCTTGGCACCGATGACTTGACACTCGAAGGCGTGGTGACCGACACCCCCGACCGTTTCCAGACACTGGAAACCGTCAATGTGAACGCAGCATCCGCACTGACATTCGCGGGCGGTGAAACACTCACCCTCGGCGACAGCGGGACGGGCACCGGCACCGTGAACATCGATGCATCCAGCACTCTGTTCGGCGGCTCTGCAAATGGCGGCATCAATGCGTTCGGCGCCGGCCAGCGCGCGAATGTTCGCAATGCCGGCACCATCGATCTGACCAATGGCGGCGACAGTGCAACCGATACTTTCACCATCACCGGCGATTACCACGGAGATGACGGCAAACTCTCTTTGAACACGGTGCTGGGAGACGATACATCTTCCTCAGACAAGCTGGTGATTGCCGAGGGGAGCGCTGGCGGTTCCACCGGCATTTCTATCGTCAATGCCGGCGGCAGCGGCGGCGCTACGGTTCAGGACGGGATCATGGTCGTCGAGGCCACGGGAAGCGGCACGACTGCCGCCGGAGCCTTCTCCCTCAATGACCGCGTCGCGGTCGGTGCATTCGAGTATCAACTGTATAGAGGTGGTGTTTCAGCCGGGACGCAGGAAAACTGGTATCTGCGCTCGACCATCGTCAACCCGACCTCGCCCACTGTGCCGCAGCCCGCTCCGGGGCCGGTCACGCCTCCCACTCCAGGCGCGACCCCTGTGACAGGCGGGACGGTAGCACTCTATCGTCCGGAGGTAGCAGCCTATTCCGCCGTTCCACCCGCCCTGCAGCATCTCGCAGCGTCCACGCTTGGGACGTTCCATGAAAGACGCGGTGCGCAACCATTTCTGCGGGATGGCGATGCGGTTTTGCCAGCGAGCTGGGGGCGGTTTTTCGGCCAGAACGTGGAAAGCAATTGGGATGGCACCGTCGCACCGGGTTTTGACGGCAGCTTGTTTGGCTTTCAACTTGGTCAGGACCTGATCGAAAGGGATAGCGGCAATGGTCACGTGGATCGAGCCGGAATCTTTCTCAGTCATGCACGATTGAACGGTGACACCACTGGTCAGGCCGTTGGCTGGAATGACATGGCGGTCGGCGAACTCGATTTGCATGGCACCAGCCTGGGCGGCTACTGGACGCATGTTGCGCCCGATGGCTGGTATCTGGATGGCGTGGTGATGGGCACCTGGTTTGGCGGAGAGACACGATCCAGCGCCGGCGAGGCCATTGATGTGGATGGGGCCGGTATCGCAGCCTCTGTCGAGACAGGTTACCCCGTCGCCATCAACGATCGCTGGAACCTGGAGCCGCAGGCCCAGTTGATCTGGCAACATCTTTCCCTCGACAACCAAAGCGACCGATTTTCGACCGTCACCTTCGAAACGAACGACGTCGTGACCGGGCGGTTGGGAATGCGTTTTGAGGGAGATTTTCAAACCGAAGGTGGTCGCGGCCTGAAACCATATTTCAAGGCCAATCTCTGGCACACATTCTCGGCAGATCAGAACCTGCATTTCGATGGAGATGCGATCACAACAGAGCTCGAAGGCACATCACTTGAACTTGGTGCAGGGCTTGTCGCGAACCTCACCAAACAGGTGGGCCTTTTTGCAACTGCCGATTACACAACGAACATCGGCGGTGAGAAGAAGGAAATATTCGAGGGCAATCTGGGCCTGAGCATCACGTGGTAAGGCAGCGCCTGCGGTTTCGCCAAAATCCGCCGTAAGCTGGATGGCTGGTGCGGACGGCGGGGGTCGAACCCGCAAGCCCGAAGGCGGCAAATTTTAAGTCTGCTGCGTCTACCAGTTTCGCCACGTCCGCACAGGTCAACGACTAGCGGTAGAAACCCTGCTGATCAAGCGGGATACGCATGTTCTTCAAAGAATACGCTTGTTCACAAAAGACAAAGGGAGGGACCGCGCATGGCGGCCCTCGCCCTGGTGAGGCTGATCTTCGATCAGGCTGCCAGCTTTGCAGTGATCTCGGCCAACCGCTTGCCCTGGAATTTTGCGCCCTCAAGCTCTTGTTGGGAAGGCATTCGGGAGCCATCACCATTTGTGGTCGTGGTCATGCCGTAGGGCGCGCCTCCCCGTACCTTGTCGTTGCCCTGCTGATCCTGATAGGCATAGGACAATGGCACAATCAGCATCCCGTGGTGTTGGAGGGCAAGCTGCGTAGAAGCCAGCGCCATCTCTGCGCCCCCATGCTGCGTCGCGGTTGAAGACATCACTGTGGCAGGCTTGTCGATCAACTTGCCATCTGCCCAAAGCGACCCGGTCTGATCCAGGAAATTCTTGATCTGCGAAGCCATCATGCCATAGCGCGTCGAAATGCCGAATATGAAGCCGTCATAATCGGCAAGCTCATCAGGTTCCGCGACAGGTGCTTCCTGGTCGAGCTTGTAGTGCGCCTTCTTTGCCACCTCATCGGGCACCAGTTCTGGCACACGCTTTATGGTCACGTCGGCACCGGCGTCCCGTGCGCCCTCAGCCGCTGCCTTTGCCATGGCTTCCATATGCCCCCAGCTCGAATAGTAAAGAACCAGAATTTTGGTCATGCCTGCTCCGTTTTGCTGCGATTTCAGTTTCGGCCGTCGACCACGACCTTGCGGCGTCAACGGATGTACCCCTTGTCTGGTTCACTAAAAACCGCGCTAAAACCGACACACCGTTCACCGTTGCAAAACCATTGCCCTAACCTGGACACAGGTCTATCTCTTCTCCCGACAAAAGGGGTCCCGAAGAATGAGTGAGCTTGTAACGGCCGGTATGGTGGTCATCGGCGACGAAATTCTGTCAGGCCGAACCAAAGACAGAAATATCGGCCACCTCGCGGACATGCTGACAGCGGTCGGCATAGAGCTAAGGGAAGTGCGTATCGTCTCCGATGATGAGGCGGCGATTGTCGAAGCGGTGAATGCCCTGCGCGTCCGCAACACATACGTGTTCACCACGGGAGGCATCGGCCCGACCCATGACGATATCACCGCTGATTCCATCGCCCGAGCCTTCGGAAGGCCATGCGATTACGACGAAAAGGCTTATCACCTTCTTGAAAAGCATTACGCCAGTCGAGGGACTGAATTTTCTGAGGCCCGCAAACGCATGGCACGCATGCCGGTTGGGGTCGAGCACATTGAAAACCCGATTTCTGTTGCGCCCGGCTTCCGCGTCGAGAATGTTTACGTGATGGCAGGTGTGCCGGCGATTTTTCAGGCCATGCTCGACAACGTGATCCCCACCTTGAAGACGGGCGCGAAGCTCATTTCGGAAACCGTCCCCTCCTCGCAGTCCGAAGGTGCGATCGGCGGTCCGCTGGGTGAAATCCAGGCGGCGCATCCCGAAACCATCATCGGCTCCTATCCAAAATATCAGGATGGCACCTTCTGGACCGAGATCGTCGTTCGCTCTCGCTCAGCCGAGGCGCTTGCCACTGCTGTCGATGAGATCCGTGCTATGCTCGCCTCCATTCCGGACAGGCAGAGGGCAAAAGGTTGATCTGGCGCAAACTTTTTGCTCGGCACAGCGTTAAGAACAGAGAAGGCACTCCATCGCAGCTCCAAGGAGGCTGACATGAGCTACAAAACCATTCTCGCGATTCTTCAAAGCGAAGCTGACGCCCCACGCGTCCTCGACCTCACCCTGCCTCTGGCGGCCCGTCACCGAAGCCACGTGATCGGGCTTCACGCGGAAGCCCTGCCGATGGTCATGGCTTCTCCCATGGGTGGCCCGGTGGTCGACCTGAGTGTCGACATGCACGAAGAGGCAGGCCGCCGCCACGCCGTCATTCGAGAGCTGTTCAATGAGCGTGCGCGCAAGGAAGATATCAGCAATGAATGGCGCGGCTTCGACAGCGTATCAGGCGATTCCGCCATCTCTGGCATTGAAAGCGCCCGCAGTGTGGATCTGGTCATCGCCCAGCAGACCGATCCGGACGCCGCAGGCGCCATGGAAGCCAATGTCGAGGCGCTGCTGTTCGAAAGCGGGCGGCCGGTTCTTTTCGTCCCCTATATCCACAAGGCGCGCGAAGCGGAATTCAACAAGATCTTGCTTGCCTGGAACGGCAGCCGGCAGGCAGCAAGGGCGGCCTTCGATGCATTGCCCTTCTTGAAGGAGGCGGACAGCGTTGAGGTATTCTGCATCGATCCGCAGGACACGCCCCGTCGCGATGCCTCCATGGCTGGCACAGCAATAGCCACCGCTTTGGCCCGCCACGAGATCGATGTCACCGTCAAGGTGGAGCAGTCTGGTGGCGTTTCCCACGGAGAGATTCTCGAAAATCGGGTCTCCGATACTGGCGCCGACCTTCTCGTCATGGGAGCGTTCGGACGGTCGAGGTTGCGGGAGTTCGTTTTTGGCGGCGCCACCCGGACGATTTTGCAGAGCATGACCGTGCCAACATTCATGGCGCATTGAGCACGGTTCAATAAGTGGCAAAGCCGAATACTGGCCGGAAACTCATCATCAATGGGTGTCGGGCTTGCGCACGGCATCCCTTTCCGGCTAATTCACCGCGCATTCCGATCAGCCGACCCGATGCGCCCATGGAGTGCGATGCCGATGTCCCTTCCTGAAAAAGCCTTCCCTGTCTCATGGGATCAGTTTCACCGTGATGCGCGGGCCCTTGCATGGCGGCTCGCTGGCGCGAATGGCAGCTGGAAAGCCATCGTGTGCATCACGCGCGGAGGACTCGTGCCCGCAGCCGTCATTTCGCGAGAGTTGGGCATTCGACTGATCGAAACTGTTTGCGTCGCTTCCTATCACGACTACTCCGAGCAGGGTGATCTTCACGTGTTGAAGGAAATCAATCCGGAACTGCTCAAGGAAGATGGCGAAAACGTTCTGATTGTCGACGACCTGACTGACACGGGAAAGACCGCGGCCATCGTGCGCGCCATGATGCCCAAGGCGCATTTTGCGACTGTCTATGCCAAGCCCAAAGGGCGTCCCCTTGTCGACACCTTCGTGACGGAGGTTTCACAGGATACCTGGATCTATTTCCCCTGGGATATGGGTTTCTCGTACCAGAAGCCGATCGCGGAAGACCAGCGTGGCTGAACTGCCTGGCTGGGCTTCCTGGCTGGGCTTCCTGAAGGAAACGGTTTTGATCGGGTCAGGATATTGCACGAAGACCGCGTGAAGGCGGTGCATGGGATCCCCGAGGGGATGCGGCGTGCAGGGAATAGCAGGGTATGGCAGGGTAGAATGTACCAGGCAAGAGCATGGCTTTCATGCGTGGCCCGAATTCGAAAACGCGGGTGGCGAAAGCGTGGTGATCGCGCAATGCAACGCCACAACGAAAGGTGGACTGCTCGGAAAACCGGCAGAGGTCGACGGCGATACGGCACGTTCTGAACGCCAAACCCTTGATTTTTGTCACCAATTCATTATGTCTGCCGACAGGCCTTCTGCGTTCCACGATTCGAGCGCACAAGCGGTTCAGCGGCTTGGTCTGCTCAGCGCGTGAATTTGGCGTAGAAACAGTTACTTGTAGAAAAGAAGCGAATCCCGGCGCATTGTGTTCGGGCGAAGGAGAAGCACGATTTTCACTCACGGCACACGTTTGCGGTTGACCGAAACGGTCCGGCGTCTGTTCGGCGGCAATCCCCGCCGGGTGCAGGCAGCGGCCCTGCCGTGGCGTGCGAAGGCCGACGGTGACGGCATTGAGATCATGCTCGTGACCAGCCGTGGCACCGGTCGCTGGGTCTTGCCCAAAGGGTGGTCGGAAGGCCCCGAAACGCTAGCCATGGCTGCAGAACGCGAAGCGCGTGAGGAGGCCGGGGTGCTTGGCCACGCCAGCGAGAATGAGATCGGACGCTTCTATTACCACAAGCTCGACGGAACCGGTGTCGAATGGCCCTGCGAGGTTGCCGTCATTCCTCTTGAAGTCACGGAAGAGCGTTCCAAATGGCCGGAACGCAAGCAGCGAACCCGCCAGTGGTTCACGCCTCAGGAGGCAGCCACCGCTGTCCAGGAACCGGACCTGGGCGAGCTTCTCGTACAATTCGCTCACAATCCACGGGAAATCGCGGCCTAAGCCTCCTTTTTCGCCGTCAACTCTTGCCGTTTGGAACATAGTTTCCTAACCGGAGGCGGACTTGTTCGCCGAACGCTCGGCCCGTGGCGTCGCATTGGCAGAAACTGGAAAACGCATGAGCGAAACCGCCACCAACCCGCGCAAACAGACCCTCGACAAGGACCTGGACAAGCTGGTTCATGTGGAGGAGGCCACGACAACCGTCGCTCGCGGGCTGGTCGCACCGGGCCTTGGCCTGCTTTTTCTGGCGCTCACCGCCATATTCGCCGCCACTTACACCTTTGGCGAACCACGCGCGGTCATTATCATTGCCGCCGCCGCGATCGGCGCATACATGGCGCTGAACATCGGCGCCAATGATGTCGCCAACAATGTTGGCCCGGCTGTGGGCGCAAAGGCCATGACTCTCGGTGGCGCATTGTTGATCGCTGCCGTTTTCGAAAGCGCCGGCGCACTGATTGCCGGCGGCGATGTTGTTGACACGATTTCCAAAGGCATCATCGACCCGGCCGCGGTGGGAACACCCGAGGCGTTTGTTCGGGCCATGATGGCCGCTCTCATCTCTTCGGCACTATGGATCAACCTCGCCACCTGGATCGGCGCTCCGGTTTCGACGACGCATTCGGTTGTCGGCGGTGTCATGGGCGCTGGTGTTGCAGCTGCAGGTTTTTCTTCGGTAGACTGGTCGACGATGATGCAGATCGCCGCGAGCTGGGTGGTCTCCCCCCTGGTCGGCGGCGTTATCGCAGCTCTTTTCCTCGCTTGTATCAAAACCGCCATCATTTATCAGGACGATAAGATTTCGGCAGCGCGGCGCTGGTTGCCGCTTTTGATCGCCATCATGGCCGGAGCTTTCGCCACCTATCTTACCCTCAAGGGGCTGAAGAAGGTGTTTCCCGTCAGCGGCATGGGTGCCGGGATCATCGGCCTCGCCTTTTTCGCGGTCACCTGGTTTCTCGCTCATCTGTTCGTACATGCCCAGTCCGAGGGTCTAGAGAACCGCAATCAGTCTCTGCGCAGCCTCTTCAAGGTCCCACTGGTCATCTCGGCTGCCCTCCTCTCATTCGCTCATGGAGCGAATGACGTTGCGAATGCTGTCGGTCCCCTTGCCGCCATCGTTTTCACCGTTCACGAAAGCTCTGTGAACACCACCGTCACAATCCCCCTGTGGGTGATGATCATCGGCGCTGCAGGCATTTCGATCGGTCTCGTCCTTTTCGGGCCCAAACTCATTCGCATGGTCGGCGAGCAGATCACGAAGCTCAATCCGATGCGTGCGTTCTGCGTCGCCCTATCGGCCGCCATCACCGTTATCATCGCCTCCGGTCTCGGCCTGCCCATCAGTTCCACCCATACCGCAGTCGGCGCGGTGTTCGGCGTCGGCTTTTTCCGTGAGTGGTACACGGCCCATTCCAAGCGCCGTCGCGCCTATCTCGAGCGCAAGGGCGTTCGTCTCAAAGCGGACAATGGCGCCAGCGATGACGACGATCTGGAAATCGAATTGCAGAAAACATCTCGCGAAGAGATTGCTCGGCGCAAACTGGTGCGTCGTGCGCATGTCCGCACCATCATTGCTGCATGGGTGACAACGGTCCCGGCGGCAGCGCTACTTTCAGCCGGCATTTTCCTGGTACTCGACTTCATCAGCTGACGTCAGCATTTTTCTTCCGACGGGTCGGCTCGTGGCTTCCCCGCTGTCCGAACCCGGCGCCTCTGCCCGCAATGCACCGGGAACGGTGGGTTTCGCAAACCGCAACAGCGGCTGAGTGACTTCCCCATTATTCACACATGTGACACACAACATCTTGCGGTCATAAATGATCCAAACTCGACTCCTTGACGTCCGGGTACGAGTCGCTTTTTATGGGTTTCGCGCCTGCGTTCGTAAGGTGCGATTGGTCGGCGAAAAATCCGGTCGATTTTCCAATTTTGTATTGAGTTTCCGAGACCTGCCCAAACAGCTTTTGGGTGGAACGGTGTCGTTTGCACCGCGGAAAAATGCAAGCGGGGGTGCGAGTTCCCATCTGGTATAAAGAAGCTGTTAACACTATATTTAGTGTCTTCAGATATTTTACGCACCAGATAATGTGAATGTTATGTGACGGTAGCGTTGCATCGGCGTCAGGTTGGGGGCGATTTCGCCAAGGGCGAGACAACGCTTCGAATGGATCTTCTTCCCGATCCTTTGAGAAGCACCAACCTTCGGTCAAGGAGAGTCATTCGCTGCGGTGGATGGCAGTCGGCGGACACAGCGTCTGCACGGTGAAAATGTGATGAGGCATTCTCCGTTGCAGACACTATATTTGGATTAGGGGCGAAGAGGACAAAATGCGCATCGAACGCCGGTTCACAAAGCAAGGCCAGAGCCCATATGCGGAGATTTCCTTCCGCAAGGCCACGAGCGAAATCAAGAACCCGGATGGCTCCATTGTCTTCCGGCTGGAGAATATCGACGTTCCGGCGCAGTTCTCCCAGGTTGCCAGCGACATTCTGGCCCAGAAATATTTCCGCAAGGCCGGTGTGCCTGCGCGCCTGAAGAAGGTCGAGGAGAATGACGTCCCCTCTTTCCTGTGGCGTTCGGTGGCTGACGAGGAAGCCCTGAAGGACCTGCCGGAAGACGAGCGCTATGGTTCCGAGACCAGCGCCGCGCAGGTGTTCAACCGTCTTGCTGGCACCTGGACCTACTGGGGCTGGAAAGGTGGCTATTTCAATGGCGAGGAAGATGCGCAGACCTTCATGGACGAGCTGTGCTACATGCTCGCCACCCAGCGCGTTGCTCCCAACTCCCCGCAGTGGTTCAACACCGGCCTTCACTGGGCCTACGGCATCGATGGTCCCGGCCAGGGCCACTATTATGTCGATCCCTTCACCGGCAAGCTGACGAAGTCCAAATCCTCCTACGAACACCCGCAGCCCCATGCCTGCTTCATCCAGTCCGTCGGTGACGATCTGGTCAATGAGGGCGGCATCATGGACCTTTGGGTCCGCGAGGCGCGCCTGTTCAAATACGGATCGGGCACCGGCTCCAACTTCTCGCATCTCAGGGGCGAAGGCGAGAAGCTCTCCGGCGGCGGCAAGTCGTCGGGCCTCATGTCCTTCCTGAAGATCGGTGACCGCGCTGCCGGCGCCATCAAGTCGGGTGGCACCACGCGCCGCGCGGCCAAGATGGTCGTCGTCGATGTGGATCACCCCGACATCGAATCCTATATCGACTGGAAGGTGAAGGAGGAGCAGAAAGTTGCCGCCCTCGTCACCGGCTCCAAGATCGCCAAGAAACATCTCGACGCCATCATGAAGGCCTGCATCAATTGCGAAGGCGCCAATGATGATTGCTTCGACCCGTCCAAGAACCCCGCGCTCAAGCGCGAGATCAAGGCCGCCAAGCGCAATGCCGTGCCGGAAAACTACATCCAGCGCGTCATCCAGTTCGCGCGCCAGGGCTACACCGATCTGGGCTTCAAGACCTATGACACGGATTGGGATTCGGAAGCCTATCTGACCGTCTCCGGCCAGAATTCCAACAATTCCGTCTCCTTGAAGGACGACTTCCTGCGCGCTGTCGAGGCCGATGGCGAGTGGAATCTCATCAACCGCATCGACGGCAAGGTCGCCAAGACCGTGAAGGCCCGCGACCTGTGGGAGAAGATCGGCTATGCCGCATGGGCATCCGCTGATCCGGGCCTCCACTACAACACCACCATGAACGACTGGCACACCTCGCCGGCCGCGGGCCCGATCCGCGCCTCGAACCCGTGCTCGGAATACATGTTCCTGGACGACACGGCCTGCAATCTCGCCTCGATGAACCTTTTGCAGTATCGCAACAAGGACGGCTCCATCGACATTGCCGCCTATGAGCACACGGTGCGCCTCTGGACCATGGTGCTCGAAATCTCCGTCATGATGGCGCAGTTCCCGTCCAAGGAGATCGCCAAGCTCTCCTACGAATACCGCACGCTGGGCCTCGGCTATGCCAATATTGGCGGCCTTCTGATGACCTCCGGCATTCCCTATGATTCGCCTGAAGGCCGCGCCATCTGCGGCGCGCTGACGGCGATCATGACCGGCGTTGCCTATGCGACCTCCGCCGAAATGGCAGGAGAACTCGGCCCCTTCGCCGATTATGAGCGCAATGCGGAAAACATGCTGCGTGTCATCCGCAACCACCGCCGCGCCGCCCATGGCGAAAGCCAGGGCTATGAGAAGCTCGCGGTGAACCCGGTGCCGCTTGTGGCCGAGGATTGCCCCCATGCCGATCTGATCGAGCATGCACGCGCTGCCTGGGACCGCGCACTGGAGCTCGGCGAAAAGCACGGCTACCGCAACGCGCAGGCCACCGTCATCGCGCCCACCGGCACGATCGGCCTTGTCATGGACTGCGACACGACCGGCATCGAGCCCGACTTCGCGCTGGTGAAGTTCAAGAAGCTGGCCGGTGGCGGCTACTTCAAGATCATCAACCGCGCCGTGCCGGAAGCGCTGCGCACCCTCGGCTATACCGAGGCCCAGATCGCCGAGATCGAGGCATATGCCGTCGGCCATGGCAATTTCGACCAGGCGCCTGCCATCAACCCGACGAGCCTCAAGGGCAAGGGTTTCGACGACGAGAAGATCGCCGCCGTCAACGCCGCGCTCAAATCGGCCTTCGACATCAAGTTCGCCTTCAACAAGTGGACCTTGGGCGAGGATTTCTGCCGCGAGAAGCTTGGCTTCACCGACGAGCAGCTCGACGATTTCTCCTTCGACATGCTGGCCGCTCTCGGCTTCTCGAAGAAGGAGATCGAGGCAGCCAACATCCACATCTGTGGTGCCATGACGCTGGAAGGCGCGCCGCATCTGAAGGAGGAGCACCTGCCCGTCTTCGACTGCGCCAATCCCTGCGGCAAGATCGGCAAGCGCTATCTCTCGGTGGAAAGCCACATCCGCATGATGGCGGCTGCCCAGCCCTTCATTTCCGGGGCCATCTCCAAGACCATCAACATGCCCAATGATGCCACGGTCGAGGACTGCAAGGAGGCCTATCTCCTGTCCTGGAAGCTGGCGCTCAAGGCCAATGCGCTCTACCGCGATGGCTCCAAGCTTTCACAGCCGCTCAATGCCTCGCTCATCGCCGATGATGAAGAGGATGCCGACGATCTGGTCGAGGAACTGGCCGCAGCACCAACCGCCGCCCAGGCCGCGACGATCTCCGAGAAGATCATCGAGCGCGTGGTCGAAAAGGTGGTGCGCGAGCGCGAGAAGCTGCCCAACCGCCGCAAGGGCTATACCCAGAAGGCGGTGATCGGCGGGCACAAGGTCTACCTGCGCACCGGCGAGTTTGACGATGGCCGCCTCGGCGAGATCTTCATCGACATGCACAAGGAAGGCGCAGCCTTCCGCGCCATGATGAACAACTTCGCCATCGCCATCTCGCTCGGCCTGCAATATGGCGTGCCGCTCGACGAATATGTGGAGGCCTTCACCTTCACCAAGTTCGAGCCGGCCGGCATGGTCATGGGCAATGACGCGATCAAGAACGCCACGTCGATCCTCGACTATGTGTTCCGCGAGCTGGCCGTTTCCTATCTCGACCGGTCCGACCTTGCCCATGTGGACACGTCCGACTTCACCAACACCGCGCTTGGCCGCGGCATCAATGAAGGCAAGGCCCTGCCCTATTCCAAGGGCCTGACCCGCGGCGCGCCGCTCAAGGTCGTCTCCGGCAAGTCCGGTGGCGAGCCCAAGGGCTCATCCGGCAGCACGGTGCGTGCCATCTCCTCCGGAGCAACGGTGCATGCGCTGAAGCCGGCGGTCTCCGAACTGCACGAGGAAGCCACCGCCTTCCGTCGTGACTATGAGGAGCGTGCGAAGGAACTGGCCGAAGAGGTTGCACAGGATAACGACATCAACGATGTCTTCACCGACGCCGCCGCCACGGAAGCCGCCGATGCCAAGAAGGTCGAAACCCACCGCCGCCAGCAGGCGATCATGCAGGGTTACACGGGCAATATGTGCTCGGAGTGCCAGAACTTCACCATGGTGAGAAACGGCACCTGCGAAAAATGCGACACCTGCGGCGCAACGAGCGGATGTAGCTGAGAGCGCCGTTTTGGGTGAAAGAAAACGGCGCCTCGACGTCTTCAGGAAGGCCCATCCATATTGTTGTTTCTGTGGGGGAAACTCCCCCACAGAAAGCATTGATCATATCCCTGCTAAGATACTGTTTACCAACAGCCAGTTGCCAGGGGACAAAAAATTTGAGTTCCCTTCCTGCTACCAGTGCAACCATGCTTCCAAGCAGTATGATCAAATCGCGGCCCTATTAACCCTCAGTACGATCGACGCACACGCGACTTCCTCAGCTCACTTTCAGAAGGTCGCCTCTGGCGTAAAGAACAATGCCCGAAAAGCTATTTCCGATGTGGTTCAAGGTGCTACAGGCCAACGTCATCGCAGCAAACAGTTGAGTGAAGCATTCGGAATCCCAGTACAGGCGTCTAAGCTTGATGGCGCAGCTCTTCTTTCCCTAAAGGTCTTGGGTGCAAAAATAGGAATGGCTCATTACTATGAGGACAACGGCATACCATTGGCGATTGAGGGCGGGCTCTGGACAATGTCTCTTACCCCAGCGGCCTTACTTGAAGGAGGAATACCAGATTTTCTGAGATTCGGCGAGCCTTTTGAGGATTTAACTTCAAAATGCAGAGAAAAAGAACAAATAAAATTCCGATCGATACGAAATAAAGAAGAAGGATTGTACTTATATCAGGTTCTTATTCGGGATCATATGCTTATCACCAGCATAGTCGACAAGGATATGACTAGGCACTCTGAAAGTCAGCCGTATGTAATCCGCCCGGGCTTCCTGAAAAGCCTGCAGAATCCTGCTCCACTTTTTTCGACGTCACTCTCAATCCAACTAAAATCCAACGACTGAAGGTTCACCAACACGCTTCCAAGGTTGCTAAAGAGCGCCATGGTCGTTTCGGTAGAAAATCGTACCGCGCTTGCGTTTATCCACTTCCGCTAAGCCGCCTTCGTAAACTCCAGCGCCGGCACCGTGCGCTTCGGATCGATCTCATAAGTCTCCGCGCTCACGACGCCATACTCCATGAACGGATCGGCGGCAATGCGTGCATCATGGGCTTCCCGGCTCTCCCCACGGACGATTACCGCCCCCGGCATCCAGAGAGTCCACGCTCAGAAACACTCCGTCGAAACAATCCCCCGGCGGGCCAAATCCTTAAAATTTTCGGCGTGAATCAAACCCCATCTTCATCCCCCTCTGCTCCACTGCCGGGAGGGAGCGGAGCCGGGAGGGAGCGGACAATGGCGCGCATTTACGATCTTTGCTCCAGAAGAAGCAGAAACAACAGCCACTGGCGCACGTCTTCGGGCCGCGGAAGGAAGCGCAACACCCGGTCATGGCGCCCGTTTCAGGTGCTCAAGGATGGTTTCGGCCTGATCGCGCTCGCGCTTGTCGCTGGCTGGGCGGCAGCGCATTATTCCGTTGTCCCCACGGACAGGATCTCAGGTCTCTTTAGCGCTCCCCGATCGGAGAGCCAGCCACATATCGCCCGGTATTTCCCGATCTGTGGAAGCGGCAAGCGGGTGAACTGCATCGTCGATGGCGACACGCTCTATGTGAATGGCGAGAAGATCAGGGTGACAGGCTTCAACACGCCAGAACTGTTCTCGCCCGAATGCGCATACGAGAAGAAACTGGCCCGCCGCGCGCAGCGCCGTTTTCAGCAACTGGTCAATTCAGGTCCGTTCGATCTGCGGCGCACGAGCCTGCGCGACGAAGACGTTTACGGCCGCAAGCTCAGAAGTCTCTACCGGGACGGCAAGCCGATCGGCGATCAGCTCATCGCCGAGGGCCTTGCCCATCGCTGGCGCGGTTTCAAGGAATCCTGGTGTTCCTGACGGAAAGCCCCTTTTGCCAGGGGATCAGCCAGCCGCCTTGCCAAGCCAGCGCCACCAGGCGCTTTCATCGCCGTGGAAGACATTGAGGTCGATCCTGCCATTCACGCCCTGGCTCAGGCCAGAGCCTGAATACTGCCAGAACACCCAATCCCGACCCGGATAGACTTTTGAGGGGTGTTCGGCCACGGCACGCAGCCAGAACGGGTGGTTCGGGAAAGCCCCCTTCAGATTGTCCTCATAGAAGTCGGGCGCTGTATAAATGACAGGTCTCTGGCCATAATGACGTTCCAGCCGATCCATAAAAACCTGCATTTTTTCAATGACTTCAGCTCGAGAAGGCTTCCACTTGCAGCTTGACTGGTGGTTCCATTCCACGTCCAGAACCGGCGGCAGCGCACCCTTCACCTTCGGAACATTGCGGATAAACCATTCCGCCTGGTCGGAAGCCCTGCGACACCAGAAAAAGAAATGATAGGCCCCGCGGCGAATGCCGGCCTTGGCAGCCCCGTTCCAGTTCTTCTTGAACATCGGATCGATATGGTCGACCCCGTCCGTCGCCTTGATGTAAGCGAAATTGGCCCCGCGCTTGCGCAGTGTTACCCAGTCGATATCGCCCTGCCAGCGCGAAACATCCACACCGTGCACCGCATGATGCTTCGGGGTGATCTTTCCGAAATTGATGGGATGTGCATCCCCGAACTGGCTGCGGTAGACCTCACCGCGCGCTACACTCTTGGGCCGCAGCGTCGGCTTGGGCGGCGTGATCATGGCCACCTGCTCAAGCGCTGGTGTCGAGACACGATCGGGTTCGGCAATCGCCGTCATCCCCGCCTCGCTCACATGATTGGTCTCGCTCTCGGCGCCGGCGCCATGCGGCAGTCCCACATCGGGCCGTATGATCGAACTCGTCACCTCGCGTGAGGGCGGATCGATGTCTAGTGCGGCGTCAATGCTGGGTCCGCCAGTGCAGCCGGTCAGCACTAGCGTAAGAAAGACAGGTCGAAGGAATGCAGGAAAACGCATGGACGATCTGCAGGAGCTCGAGGAATTTGGAAACCCGGTGCCCGTTCCACCGGTTGAAAGCGCAGTGTTATTCCAAACTTACCAATAAAGTTTGAATCAACCCGTTAACCACGTTGCAGACGCCGGTGCGCAGCGCATCGATTTATCGTATCCGGACGTGCCAGCCACAAACGCCATTGGGAGAGATTTCACGGGCCACCGACTGTGGGAAAAATGCCTCACTGCCTGGTGAGATATCGGCTGAAGGACGCAATTCGCGCGACATTCGGGCACAGGTCCGGTCTTTGCCACATTTTCTCGGAAACCGCGTGCCAAGCGCCTTCCAATGCTTCTGCGCATCCGCGCCGAAGACGCGAACCACCCGCATGAAATCCGGAATACCACACCTAAGGAGAGTCTTCTTGTTTCCTATCCATGTTGCACGCGCAGCCCCCCGCGTTGCGCGGCTCGCCCTGCTGCTGCTCCTGCCTGCCCTCGCAGCCGCCTGCACCACCACGGGCCGCAGCACCATCCCCGCGGCAGACGTCCCCGGCCCCACGCTCTCCTATTATCAGGAGATGTACCGCGAGATCGATGACAATGGCACCATCATTCCGGCAGTCGATGTCACGAAGATGGATCGCAAATATCTGCGCCAGATGGTCGACTATCCGACCAGCGAGCCGGTGGGCACAATTGTCGTCGACCCGGAAAACCGGTTCCTCTACCTGATCATGGAGAACGGCAAGGCCATGCGCTATGGGATCGGGGTGGCCAAGGCGGGGCTTGAATATGAAGGCGATGGCGTCATTGGCCGGAAGGCGGAATGGCCGAACTGGGCTCCGACCCTTTCCATGATCAACCGCGAGCCGGAGCGCTATCGGCCGCTTGCAGCTGGCATGAAAGGCGGTCTCGACAACCCGCTGGGAGCGCGTGCACTCTATCTGTACAAGGACGGCAAGGACACGCTCTACCGGATTCACGGCACCACGGAGCCCTGGTCGATCGGCCGGTCTGTGTCATCAGGCTGCATTCGCTTGCTGAATCACGACATCATCGATCTCTTCAAGCGCGTCCCGCGCGGCTCACGCATGGTTGTGCTCGGCGGCGGACAGCCCGAGCCAGGCACGGTCTGATACAGAACAGAAAAACCTTGCCGGCTTTCGGCCGGCAAGGAACGTTCTCCCACAGCGCGCCTATTTGCGCATGAGGTCATCCGCGGTCCAAGGCGCGTTGATCTGGTCATCGTTCAGGAATGGCAACACGGTTTCAGCCAGCCTTGGCGACACACCGATGTCGTAATGCGTCAGGTTCGGCAGGATTGCCAGGCGGTTCTGAGACATGTTCTCGCGCTGCCAGCCCGCATCCTTCAGTCCGCCTCCAAGAAGCTGGTAAAACGCCACAACATGCTCGGGCCGATACATGTCGGAATCGCCGAACACAAGCATCACCGGCATTTTCAGCGTCTTCACATCCTCAGCGAAATTGTAGGGGTTGCGCATGAAGGCGCCCATGCGGTCGAGCAACTCCGGAAAGAGAGAGGGATCCGGCGCCACGGCCGCATAGGACTGATACATGGGCGTGTCCTTCATCATCTCGGCCATACCGGCCCCCACCTGAGCCTGCATCGGAAGCATTTCCGGATAAAAGCCATCCTGTGCAAAGCCCGTCGAGACCAGCGCGACGCGCCGCACCTTTTCCGGATGCTGCACGGCCAGACGCAGGACAACACCGCCTCCCATGGAATAGCCCATGGCATCCACACGATCATAACCCAGTTGATCGAGAATAGACGCCATATCATCGCCCATGGCCTCCAAACTGATCGGGCGATCGCCAAGTTCACTGCGTCCATGCCCCTGCAGGTCGATGGCAATGACTTCCCGTTCGGCTGCAAGCATGGACAACACCGGCCCGAACATCTCGATCAGCCCAAGCCCTCCATGCAAGAGGAGCAGCGGCTCGCCCTCCCCGTGGATCTGGTAGTGATACTGAATGCCGCCAGCTTCCACCTCTCCACTCCTGAGAGGCTGGGACATCCCCGTTTCGGCGCGCGCTGACGTGCCGGCGAATACTGTGAGCATCCAGGCCACACATGCGGCGGCAAGGGCAGTTCTGAACATCGCGCTCTCCTGTCAAACCGGCCGTCACTGCGACGCACCGTCATTGCGATGCTCAAAGGACGCAGAAAACCATCCCGATCCGACAGGAAAACGGATTCCATTGAAATTCATTCAAGAACGATGCCGCCGACCTGCACCGCCCCCAGGCTTCTCAGGGGCTCGGATTGCCGATCCGCTGATGGAGATCATCGACAGCCGTCTGCATCTCGTCGGTCCAGCTCACATTGAGAGAATCCAGCGCCTCTTCGAGTTGAGCCATCGTGGTCGCACCAATGATGTTAGAGGCCATGAAAGGCCGCGAATTGACAAACGCATGCGCGAAGATCGCCGGCGTCAGTCCAAATTCCCGCGCCATCGAATTGTAAGCCTTGGCAGCTTCCGGCCCACCCGGTTTTTCGTACCGTTGAAGACGATCGAACAGCACCTTGCGCGACCCTTCGGGCATCGCGCCGTCATCGTATTTTCCGCTGAGGTAGCCCTGGGCCAGCGGCGAGTAAGCCAACAGCCCGACCTCTTCACGCTGACAGGTCTCGGCGAGATTCACTTCAAATGTACGGTTCATGAGATTGTAGGCGTTCTGCAACGAGACGACCCGCGGCCCCACCCCCTTGTCGGCCTCGGCAATGAACCGCATGACGCCCCAGGAACTCTCATTGGAAAGGCCGAAATGACGGATCTTCCCAGCTTTCACCAGGTCATCGAACACTGCCAGCGTTTCCGCAATCGGCGTTTCATCGGCCAGAGGCTCCGACACCGCCGTAACTCGCGTCGGGTTCGAGCCAAATGGATTCTCGCGGTCTGGCCAATGTATCTGGTAGAGATCGATGTAGTCCGTCTGCAGCCGGGCAAGCGACTTGTCGATGGCATCCATGATGTCGGCCCGCACCAGCTTTGACGGCCTGTCGCCCCGGAACCATTCATTGGCCGTGCGGCCAATCACCTTGGAGGCTACGATCACCTGATCGCGATTTCCGCGCGCTTTCATCCAGGTTCCGACAACGCGTTCCGTGCGGCCCTGAGTCTCCGCCTTCGGTGGGATCGGGTATAATTCGGCCATATCGAGAAAATTGACCCCGCGCTCCACCGCACGGTCCATCTGCTGGTGACCTTCCGCCTCGGTGTTTTGCTCACCATAGGTCATGGTTCCCAGGCAAATCTGCGAAACAAGGAGATCGCTGCGTCCAAGACGGCGCTTTTCCATCAAAACTCTCCGGGTGCTGAAATCAGGCGCGGACGCGCCAGTTGCCATATCATAAGCCGGCTGCCACCACACGCAAGTTTTCATCCGCCGGGCGACACGCTGACCATTCCATACGCCATAATATGGTACCAGAAGCCTGTCACAGCCAGCGCTTTCAGAACGTCCAGAACAGATTGAGGACTTTATGTTTATTCGACGTCGCATCCTTCTCAATGCCATTGCCCTTCTAGCCAGCGCCGTCATCGGCACAAACGCGCTTGCACAGCAAAAAGAGAAAACCATGCTCACGATTTCCGGAGAACTCGCCTATCTCGTGCGCATGGCATTGCCAAAAGACAGCGTTGCGATTGTTGTGCTCCGTAATGCAATGGCCTCCGACGATGAACCCCCTCTCGCCGAAACCAGGATTGCACTCAACGGCAAGCAGGTGCCAATCGCCTTCAGCCTTTCGGTCGAGAAACAGAAACTGCCGCCGGAAAAGGCATACAATTTCTACGCTGCCATTCACGATGGCGAAAAACAGCGTTGGAGCTCGGAAGCGGTTTTGATCGACCCCGAACAGGGGGAAATCGATCTCGGTACTTTGTTCCTCGTTCCTGCGGGAACGGCGTCCCGGCTCACCCGTGCTACCATGGATGCAATCATCGATACCGAGTGGGTGGTGGAAGACATCGACGGCCGCGGCATCATAGACAGCTCGCGCGTGTCCCTCACCTTCGCCGGAAACGGTAGCGTCAGCGGGCGCGCCTCGTGCAACAGCTATTCGGCGAACTGGACCGAGGAAAATGGCAAACTGACGCTGGGTCCGGCTGCCACCACGAAAATGGCCTGTGCCGAAGCCTTGATGGACCAGGAGCAAAAATTCCTGTCCATACTGACCGACCTTAAACTTTACGCCACCACGCCCGAAGGAGCTCTAGTGCTACAGACAATCGACGGTCGAAAGCTTCGCGCGTTTCCGGCTGGCTGATCTCACGTGAAGGCGTCGGGCATCGATTCCTTTCGGCGAGCGATGAAATCAAGGAGGCCCTCTTCGATGCCCGGATCGAGCGGCGGAGCCTGATACATTTCGAGCCAGCTTCGGGCGAGATGGTTGGCGCGCTGCGCCGCGGTTTTCTCGCCCTCTCCCGCCCATTGTTCATAGGAATTGTTGTCAGCAATGGACGAGCGGTAGAACGCCGTCTGGAAATTGGCCTGCGTGTGGGTGCATCCCAGATAATGGCTACCCGGTCCGACTTCGCGGATCGCGTCCATCGCCTGACCGTTCTCCGAAATGTCGAGCGGTTCGCATAGGCGCTGTTGCATGCCGAGCTGATCGACATCCATCATGAATTTCTCGTAGGATGAGACCAGTCCGCCCTCCAGCCATCCGGCGGCGTGGAGCACGAAATTTGTTCCTGCGAGAACCGTCGAGTTCAGGGTGTTTGCGCTCTCATATGCCGCCTGAGCATCGGCAATCTTGGAGCCCGTGAGCGAGCCACCGGTTCGAAAGGGAAGCCCGAGACGCCGCGCAAGCTGCGCTGCCCCGTAGGAAACCAGCGACGGTTCGGGGGTGCCGAAAGTGGGCGCGCCCGATTGCATGGAAATGGACGAAGCGAACGTCCCGAACAGAACCGGCGCTCCCGGACGAACCAGCTGCGTGAAGGCGGCACCGGCCAGAACTTCGGCCAGCACCTGCGTCAATGTGCCGATAACCGTCACCGGGCTCATGGCACCGGCGAGAATGAACGGCGTGACAATGCACGCTTGATTGGCCCGCGCATAGACCTTCGCCGCTCCCAGCATGGTTTCGTCGAAAACCATGGGTGAGTTGGCGTTGATCAGATTGATCACCACCGCGTTCTGGTCGACAAAATCCTCACCAAAAAGGATTTTCGCCATCGCGACCGTGTCTTCAGCACGGTCCGGCGCTGTAACAGAGCCCATGAAGGGCTTGTCGGAATAGCGCATATGCGCAAACACCATGTCGAGATGGCGCTTGTTGACTGGTACATCCACCGGTTCGCATACGGTACCACCCGAATGATGGATCGATGGCGCCATGTAGGAGAGTTTCACGAAATTGCGGAAATCCTCGATCGTCGCGTAGCGTCTGGTGCCTTCTAGATCCCGCACAAAAGGCGGACCATAGACCGGCGCAAAAACCGTCGTGTTGCCACCAATCTCGACCGAACGCTCCGGGTTGCGTGCGTGCTGAGTGAAGATCGAGGGGGCCGTCTTGAGGAGTTGCCGGCACAACCCCTTGGGAAAATGCACCCGGTCTCCGGCGACATCCGCTCCCGCCTCCTTCCAGAGAGAGAGCGCCTCCGGATCATCACGGAATTCAATCCCTATTTCCTCAAGAACCGTGTCGGCATTCGCCTCCACAAGCGAAAGCGCTTCCTCATCGAGCACCTCATAGGGTTTCAGCGACCGGCGGATATAGCTTAGTGGCAGCCCTGGCCCGCCACCGCTTCGCGCCGCCCTGCGCGCCGCCGCGCCCCCGCGCTCGCCGCGTCCGGAGCGGCTCCGGCGCGGCAGATCCCGTGTTTCCTCGTCACTGGCCATCATCGTCATCGCTCAAACTCCACGCCAGGATCATCATAAGCTCACCGTGTGAGCCTAGCGTTTGCAGCCGCAACCTCCGTTCCGCCAGCGGCAGATGGTGTCGCAACTGATGAGCTGAACGAACCAGAAACATTGGCCAGCCTGCGTCTTATCCAGGCGGCCCGAGGCCGACCGTCCTTAAAGGCGATGGCCAATGAACTTTCCGCAGATCTGCGCCTTCATACCCACTCCCTTGCCTGAGAGGGGCACGCTCTCGGTGCAGATACGGACCCGTCGCTCACGCGCTCCATTGAAATTCACAACAACCAGAACCGAGCGCGAAGCACCGGCGCCAAGCGAGAAATCCGCTGGCGATATGCGTGCCTCAATTGGCCTGAAATCCGCATCATACGCACGAATGCCCACATTTATGCGATGCTTGTACGGATTTCGGGGCTGAACCCTCACGGCGAAACTGTCAGTGTAACTGCGGATTTCTCCCCGCATGGGCGACATGGATTGTGACAAGGCCGGAGTCGATCCGAAACAAGCCGCAATCAGCGCCACGGATATCAATCTGTACATGTCACCTTCACTCACAGGTCACCGTGACAAAGGCTTCATATTCGCCTTTGTGAAAGATAGCGTTGCTCGCCACCGCGCGCAGATCGACTGAAAGGGTGCTCGCGCCCACTTCCAGCGATGTCATGGTCGAGCCCGCCACTTTTGGAGTGGTTGTCGCTCCTGTTGAACTGTAGGTCGTTGTAAAGGTCGCTTCGCCGGTACCGAGCGGCGCTCTCGAAAAAGCCTGCGGCGTATCCAGCGACGTTTGAAACCCCGCACCGGTCGCGTAGATCGTGGCCCGGCCAGCGCGCCCACCGGCAGCGGCCGAATCCAGAACATCGAGACCATCCCGAACGAGCAGACCGTCGGACTGAAGCTCAATGGTGCAACTCTCCTCGAGACTGGCTCGAAAAGGAATATCCAACTGCGTCCCGAAAGAGGAAACGGTACCCAGAAGCAACAGCGCACTAGAAAGAATATACTTCATGACAAAACCCTAGGTTGAAAACAAGGGCGCCATTTAGTAGTCAAAAAATATCCCGTCAACTAAAATAAAGGCACGAAAACAAACAATTATGATAGAGAACAGGCGCATTTAGCGCCTGCCCTCATTGGACCATGAAGCGTCATTCGCCCAGTTCCCCTCCGAGTTTGATCGCATGCGCGGGTCAAGCCCCTGCCGCATGAGTTCAACCTCCAGTTCCAGCCGCTTGAGCTCCAGCTGATAGAGTTTGTCGCAATCAAGCCGCCTTGGCTTTTGCCCCAGAGGCACAACCAGTCGTCCATACGCGGAAATGCGTTGCGAGCTGTTGTCTCCAATGACACCCGAGTCGAGATAGGCACCGGAATTTGCCATGGATGCTCGGCAGGTGGTTCCGTCCGCAGCCCTGATCTCGTCAAAGCCGTTCGGCATGACAACTCCCGGCAGGGTCACACCTGTCTGGTTCTGGTTGATGACATACTGATCACTATCCCCGTAGACGACGGATGCGCTCAGAACCACGAGCGCGCAGGCCCCGATCAATCGATACGATAAGCTATGAAACGTCCGCATACTTGAGCCTTAATATTTGTACCGCGGCCAGGGAACGGCACACTTTCGGCGCAGATCCTGACACGTCTGACCCTTTGGTCGTTGAACCCTATCGAGACGAGGACAGCGCGGGACGATTGGCTTCCAACCATTGCTTCCGCAGGAGAAACCTGTGCAGCGATCGGTCGGAAGTCCTGATCGTAGACTTTCACCGCCATGCGAATTCTGTGCGGATAGGGATTGTAGGGAAAAACCCGCACTGAAAACGTGTCGTCAAAACTCGATATCTTGCCACGCATCGGCGTCATCGACTGCGCAGCGCTTGCGCCGCAACCGGCTGCGAAAACCGCAGCCAGCACGACATTCGTCCAGACAGAATTACTCACAGGTCAGCGTTACCTCGGCGATGTAATTTCCGGCAGGAAAAACACCGACCGTCTTCGTTGCGGACAGATCGACATTGACATTGGTCAAGCCAAACCCGAGCGGAGACGTTACCGAACCCACAACATCGAGAAGCGTGGTCACCCCTGACGCGCTGTACTGGGTGGAGAAGGTGACATCGTCATCGCCATACTGGGGAGCTTGGAAAAAGGAGGTCGGTGCGGAGGTCGAGAGACTGTAGTTCCCGCCGGTGGTCAGAATGGTTGCCGTACCTGAAACGCCGCCAGCTTCGGTGGAAGAAAGGGTGGTCAATGCGCCGTTGGTGCTCAGAAGACCAGGTGTTTCTACAGTAATCAGACATGTGGAAATCACACTGCCGTTGAAGATGACCTTGTTGGTCACGGCGGCGGCGGGCGCAATAAAAGCGGCGCTCAACAAAACTGCGGTTAGAGAGGTTCTGAACATGTCCCTGCTCCTTACAAACAAGCAGACAAGCCCCCTCTTACGGAGGATATGAAAGCGCAAACCGCTTAACATACCGCTAAAATTCAATCTCTGATTTATAAATCATAATAATACAATCAATTCATTTCGACATCCTCCGCGCCGATGCCGGCTGTGTCGCGTCGTCGCTTTCCTGACGGCGCAAGTCGCAAATCAGCTATATATTCAGCTGCTTCGAACCGTATTCTGGTGGCAATACAACATCGCGGCCGAACATGAGCGCGGCCTGTGTGCAACGCCCGCGCGACATGACCAGCAGGAGGCAGAGCATGTCCGACGACGAAATCATTCTCTCGGAGCTTCCCGACGACGAACTCGTGCAGCAGATGCATGACGACCTTTATGACGGGCTCAAAGAGGAGATCGAGGAAGGCACGCACATTCTACTGAGCCGCGGCTGGAAACCTTATGAGGTGCTGACCGATGCTCTGGTTGAAGGCATGAGGATCGTCGGTGAGGATTTCCGCGACGGCATTCTTTTCGTTCCGGAAGTGCTTCTTTCCGCCAACGCCATGAAGGCTGGCATGGCCATCCTTCGACCCCTTCTTGCCGAGACAGGCGCCCCGAAGCAAGGCAAGATGGTAATCGGCACGGTGAAGGGAGACATCCATGACATCGGCAAGAACCTGGTGGGGATGATGATGGAAGGTGCCGGGTTCGACGTGATCGACATCGGCATCAACAACCCGGTTGAAAACTACCTCAATGCAATCGAGGAACATCAGCCCGACATTGTCGGCATGTCGGCACTGCTGACGACCACGATGCCCTACATGAAGGTAGTGATCGACACGTTGATAGAGAAAGGCATTCGGGACAAGTATATTGTGCTCGTCGGTGGCGCGCCGCTGAACGAGGAGTTTGGCAAGGCGGTGGGAGCAGACGCCTATTGCCGCGACGCCGCAGTGACAGTTGAAATGGCCAAGGAACTGATCAAGCGCAAGCACAACGTATCGGCTGGCGCCTGATCCTGGCTACGGTCGCCCGACGGGCAGATTCTAGTAGGTGGATTGCGAGATGTCGCGCCCCGCGCTCTGTGTCGCATCGACCGCGTTGGCGGTATCCTTGCCGACCCCGCGAATTGTATTGGCGCAGCCGGCAGTGGAACCGGCAACAAGAATGAGTATAGCCAGCCGGGAAAGAACGGACAATTTCATGGTTTGTCTCCATCACAGATAAACCGCCCGCATCAACGGGACAGCAACAATGCAGCAACGCACGAAACCGGAAAAAGTTCTCGGTCCCGAAAAGGTTCTCGTGATTGCCTGCGGCATGATCGCGCGAGAGGTTCTGGCCGTGCGAGAGACACTTGGCTTCACACACCTGGAGCTGACTTGCCTTCCCGCGGAATTTCATTATCGCCCAGGCCGCATCGCCCCCGCCATGGACGCCGCCATCGTCAAAGCGCGCGCGGCGGGTTATCGAAATATTTTCGTCGGATACGCGGATTGCGGCACCGGCGGAGCGCTCGACCGGGTTTGTGAAAAACACGGCGTTGCGCGCATCGACGGCCCGCATTGCTTCGCATTTTACCAGGGGCTTTCAGCCTTCAATGCCGTCGCCGAAAAGGACATGCTTTCCTTCTACATGACGGACTTTCTGTGCCGCCAGTTCGACGCCTTCTTCTTGAAACCCCTCGGTCTCGATCGACACCCCGAATTGATCGACGACTTTTTCGGCAATTATGAGAAGCTCGTCTACCTCGCACAGACGGAAGATCCGCAACTCGAGAGCGTCGCTCAGAACGCGGCGCAGTTTCTGGGATTGGCCTATGAAAAGCGCCAAACGGGTTACGGCGATCTGACAAACGCGCTCGAATCCACGCTGCCAAGCGCTTGATCGACCCGTTCAACGCCATGAAATGGTTACATTAACGATGCAGATTTCCAGCATATTGCGCGATTTTCAGGAGAAATTTTCATGCATCGTATTTTCCTTCCCCTTCTGGCTTTCGGCCTGAGCTCGGTCCCGGTATTTGCACAGTCGCTGGTTCAGGAAAAACTCGATATGGAACGGGCCGGCTTTGAAAAGGACACGGTGATGCAGGACATCACCTACCGCGACGCCGCGCGTCTCGACGCTTATGAACGGATACGTGCCGAAGCCGTGAAGCAGGCGAAATCCGGCGGGGCAGCGTCGGATGTTGCAATTCTGGAAGAGATCGAGAAGCGGGATCAACGTTCGTTCGACGGATTTGATCTCGCGGGCGAATGGGAGTGCCGCACCATCAAAGCCGGCGGTCTTGTTCCACTCGTGGTTTATGACTGGTTCCGCTGCAAGGTCGGTGACGATGGAGCCAGCTGGGTGCTGGAAAAGCTGACCGGGTCGCAGCGAACCAGGGGCCGCTTTTACACCGACACCGACAATCGACTGATCTATCTCGGCAGCTATTACGTCTCGACCGACCGCCCGCCCTCCTATGGCTCGGGCCGCGAGAGTGATCAGGTGGCTTATGTTTTTCGCGGCCGCGACGATGGCTGGCGCATGGAATTTCCCGCCCCGGAGCGTGAATCCGTGCTCGATATTCTCGAGTTCCGCCAGGCCCGATAAGCTGCAAACAGTCGAACGATGCTTGCAGCTTCTGTCATGAAGGCTTAACCGCATGCGGACATAACTGTATGTCACCCGGATCGGGATTCGATCGGTTGTCGAGAAGAGTGGAATGATGGTGGAGGGAACGAACTTGGACACGGTGTTGGGCGCACCGCCAGCTCAGTTACCTCCGCGCCGGCTGTCGCGTATTTTTCGCGATCTCGCGAAGCACGCTGAAGACAAGGTCACCATAGGCCAGATCCGCCAGGCGCTCGGCGATCGCAGCTTTGCGACCCTTCTCGTGTTCTTTGCCAGCTTGAACCTTCTGCCCTTCCCCCCGGGCAGCACGCTCGTGCTCGGCCCCCCACTGGTTCTTGTCGCCCTGCAAATGGTGATGGGCAATCGCACGGTCTGGCTGCCGCAGTTTCTGCTCAACAAGGCAATCGGTGCAGACAAGTTTCGCCACATGAGCGAACGGCTCATTCCGCGCCTGATCTGGCTGGAGCGGCTTATCAAGCCCCGCTATTGGCCATTCGCACGCGATCATGCCGACAGAATCATCGGCCTTGCCGCCCTGATCCTCTCGATCGCCGTGACGCTGCCCATTCCGCTGGGCAACTGGTTTCCCGCCTTCTCCTGTGCGCTGATCGGACTGGCTCTGTCCGAGCGCGATGGCGTGCTTCTCGGCATCGCCGTCACTTGTGGTGTTCTGTCCCTCATGGTGATTGCCGGCGTGGTGGTCGGCGCCAGCATGATGGCCGGCGCCGTCATGCACTGAGGTCACCCCTCTCCTTCCCTACGTCGCATTTGAATGCACGCACGTCGCCTCGCAGCAAGCGGGCGCTCAGCAATGCGGCAATTCTGAAAACCGAGGAAGGAACAGGCGCTTATGGCCCAGCTGATCGTTGTATACTGGCGCGACATCCCCGCTCAGGTGATCGTTAAAAAGGGACGGCAGACAGCCAAGCGCGAACTGCCCGTCCGCTTTACCGAGGCCATCGACATGTGCGCCATGCGCGTCGGCGCACAGGACACGGACGCCTATCTCGCCGAGTGGCGGCGCGGCGAACCGGTCATCGTCGGCGACGATCTGGAGGCAGAGGCCGATCTGGCTCTCGAGGCGATCAACCTCAATTTCGACAGGGAACGCCTGCTGGCGCTCGTTGAGGCGGGTGGCCATGCTGATCGATAGCCCCACAAGGCAAGCGACGATCACTCACGCAACGCTGGTGAAACGCGCACGCGAAACCCTTGCTTACAAGCCAGCCGATGTTTCGCCGCAGCGCCGCATCCAGCGCCGCTACACCATGCGGCATTGGTCTGTGCGCCATGCCCGGCTGCTGGAATGGGTCTATGCGCGTCTTTCCAGCGTGTTTTTGGCCCTGCACCCGTTCTGGAATGCCATCGGCTACGGACGGGTGGAAACACCGGTCAAATTCGTCGAGCGCCGAGTAAAGGGGTTGATGTTCGATTGCCGCATGTGCGGAGAGTGCATCCTCTCATCCACGGGCATGTCATGCCCCATGAACTGCCCCAAGCAGTTGCGCAACGGCCCCTGCGGCGGCGTGCGCAGCAACGGGAACTGCGAGGTGGAGCCGGACATGCCCTGCGTCTGGGTCAAAGCCTGGGAAGGCGCACAGACCATGCGTGGCAGTGAAGCGATCTTCGATGTGCAGAAAGCCGTCGATCAATCCTTGAGAGAAAGTTCCGCCTGGTTGCGGGTCACGGCACAGGCTGCACGCGAGCGAGACGCTACCGGGAACCGCGCCGCATGATGCCCCGCCCGCCGCAGATCGACGAACATCCCGACGGTGTCGATCTGCCGCTGGAGCCCCTGCCCGGTCATTCCTCGCGTGGACGGTTGGAACGCGTGCTCCGGCGCGGCGAATTTGCGGTCACGGCAGAACTCAACCCACCCGACAGCGCCAATGCGCAGGATGTCTATGAACGGGCAGCGATCTTCGACGGATGGGTAGACGGCATCAACGCGGTGGACGCGTCCGGCGCCAATTGCCACATGTCCTCCATGGGCATCTGCGCCCTTCTCACCCGGATGGGCTACGCCACGATCATGCAGATCGCCTGCCGCGACCGGAACCGCATCGCCATTCAGGGCGATGTTCTGGGGGCGGCTGCCATGGGCGTGGGCAACATCCTTTGCCTGACGGGCGATGGCGTGCAGGCAGGCGACCAGCCGGGCGCAAAGCCTGTCTTCGATCTCGACTGCATGTCGCTTCTTCAAACCGTGCGCACCATGCGTGATGAGGAAAAATTCCTTTCCGGTCGCACGCTCACCACGGCCCCCGCCGTATTCCTCGGCGCGGCCATCAATCCATTCGCCCCGCCCTTCGATTTTCGCCCTCACCGGCTTGCCAAGAAAATCGCAGCCGGCGCGCAGTTCGTCCAAAGCCAGTATTGCTACGATGTGCCGATGCTGAAGGAATACATGAAACGCGTGCGCGATATGGGGCTTGACGAAAAATGCTTTATTCTGGTCGGCGTCGGACCGCTCGCGTCGGCCAAAACCGCCCGCTGGATCCGCTCGAACGTCCCCGGTGTGCACATTCCCGACGCGGTCATCACGCGGCTTGAGGGGGCGGAAAAACAGAAGGAAGAAGGCAAGCGCCTGTGCATCGACATCATTAATGAGGTCAAGGAGATCGAAGGCGTTTCCGGCATCCACGTCATGGCCTACCGGCAGGAGGAATTCGTCGCCGAAATCGTTCATGATTCTGGCGTCCTGAAAGGCCGCAAACCGTGGAAGCGCGAGCCGGGCCTCGATGATGCGATGGTGGCCGAGCGGCTCGACCACATCCTGCATGACAATCCGAGCGAAGCGCCCGTCGATCTGGTGAAGGACGCAAGCGAGGCGTCCGGCGAATGACAGTTCCTGTCGGCCTCGAAGATCATCTGCATGGAAGCCCGCCATGCTTTAAGGAGGATATTGAATGACCCGAACCATCGTCGCCTCTGCGAGGCGGGAAATCGTGATCGGCTTCGACCAGCCCTTCTGCGTTATCGGCGAGCGCATCAACCCGACCGGGCGCAAGAAGCTCGCTGCGGAAATGATGGCCGGCAATTTCGAGACCGTAAAAAGCGATGCGCTCGCGCAGGTCGCAGCCGGGGCCACCATGCTCGACGTGAATGCCGGCGTTACGGCAGTCGATCCCAACGCGACGGAGCCCGGCCTTCTCGTTCAGACCCTTGAGATCGTGCAGGAACTGGTGGACGTACCGCTCTCCATCGATTCCTCGGTTTCGGCTGCCATCGAGGCAGGGCTGAAGATCGCCCGGGGCAGACCGCTGATCAATTCCGTGACGGGCGAAGAAGAAAAGCTCGAGGCGATCCTGCCGCTGATCAGGAAATACGACGTTCCGGTCGTGGCCATTTCCAACGACGAGACCGGAATATCCGAGGACCCCGATGTGCGCTTCGCGGTTGCGAAAAAAATCGTCCAGCGCGCCGCCGACTATGGCATTCCCGCCCACGACATCGTTGTGGACCCTCTGGTCATGCCCATCGGCGCCATGGGCACGGCGGGCCAGCAGGTCTTCCGACTCCTGCGGCGCCTGCGCGAGGAACTGAAGGTGAACACCACCTGCGGGCTCTCCAACATCTCCTTCGGCCTTCCGCATCGACATGGCATCAATGCGGGCTTCATCCCCATGGTGATTGGCGCCGGCATGACCAGCGCCATCATGAACCCCTGCCGTCCGCAGGAGATGGAAATGGTGCGCGCGGCCAATGTGCTGAACGGAACCGACCCCAACTGCCAGAACTGGATCATGACCTACCGCGACCACCAGCCCGCAGCATCCGGCGAGGCGGTTGCGGCTGCTGCAGCCCCCGTTTCCTCCGATGGTCGGCGGCGCGGCGGCCGCGAGGCGCGCCTGGCACGGGGGTGAAAGAGCCTTGTTCCACCGGTCACACCGCGCCTTCCAGCCTACGCTTCCAGGGAAACGAGCCTCGCCATGAATGACGATCCCCTTGTCCTCTTCATGCCGTCGGGAAAACGAGGGCATTTCCCAAGGGGTACGCCCCTGCTTGATGCCGCACGAAAGCTTGGTGTCTATGTGGAGAGTGTCTGCGGCGGGCGGGCGACCTGCGGGCGATGCCAGATAGAGGTGCAGGAAGGCCATTTCGCCAAGCACAAGATTTCTTCGTCACCGGATCACATATCCCCGCCTGGCGCAAAGGAAACCCGATACGCCGAAAAGCGCACGCTGCCGCCCGGCCGCCGCCTTTCCTGTTCCGCCACCATCGAGGGTGATCTGGTGGTTGATGTGCCCCAGGATGCGGTCATCAACGCGCAGGTGGTGCGCAAGGACGCCGATACGCGGGTCATCGAGCGACACCCCGCCGTGCACCTTTGCTATGTCGAGGTCGAAGAGCCCGACATGCACAAGCCCCTCGGCGACCTAGACCGGCTGAAAGCCGCTCTGCAGAGAGACTGGAGCTTTGGTCCCATCGAGGTGGACGCGCATCTCCTGCCGCAGGTGCAGCCGACCCTGCGCGAAGGGAAATGGGCGGTTACCGCGGCCCTCTTTCAGGACGGCGACAACGACATCGCGCGCCTGGCTGCCCTGTGGCCGGGCCTGAAGAATGAAGCCTACGGCCTTGCCTGTGACATCGGCTCCACCACCATCGCTATGCATCTCGTGTCGCTTCTGTCCGGTCGTGTCGTCGCCTCGGCCGGCGCGTCAAACCCGCAGATCCGCTTTGGCGAAGACCTCATGAGCCGGGTATCCTACGTGATGATGAACCCGGACGGACGCGAGGCAATGACGCGTGCCGTCCGTCAGGAAATCTCCAAACTCGTGCAGAAAGTTGCCGAAGACGGCGGGATCGCGCGCAGCGACATTCTGGACGCCGTCTTTGTTGCCAATCCCATCATGCACCACCTGTTTCTGGGCATCGACCCCACGGAGCTTGGCGGCGCGCCCTTCGCGCTGGCCGTCTCCGAAGCTGTTCTGCTCAAGGCTGAAGATCTGGATCTCAAGCTCAACCCGGGCACACGCACCTATCTTCTGCCCTGCATTGCCGGCCATGTGGGAGCCGATGCCGCCGCCGTCACCCTGTCGGAAGGGCCGCATAGACAGGATGAGATGATGCTCATCGTCGATGTGGGCACCAATGCAGAGATCGTTCTTGGCAACAGGAACCGTGTGGTTGCCGCCTCCTCCCCCACCGGCCCGGCCTTCGAGGGTGCGGAAATCTCATCCGGTCAGCGCGCGGCCCCCGGCGCCATCGAACGCGTGCGCATCGACCGTGAAACGCTCGCACCTCGTTTTCGTGTGATCGGCAGCGAGCTCTGGTCGGACGAGGCGGGCTTTCTCGATTCACTCGGCCAGACCGGTGTCACCGGTATCTGCGGCTCCGGCATCATCGAGGTAATCGCGGAGATGTATCTGTCCGGCATCATCTCGGAAGATGGCGTGGTGAACGGTGCACTGGCGGACAAAAGTTCGCGCATCGTCGCCGAAGGCCGCACCTTCTCCTATGCTCTTTGCGAGACCGAACCGCGCATCACGATCACCCAGAACGATGTTCGGGGGATACAGCTTGCCAAGGCCGCGCTCTATGCGGGTATCAAGCTTCTGATGGAGAAACAGGGCGTTGAAACGGTCGACATGATCCGATTTGCCGGTGCCTTCGGCTCCTTTATAGATCCGCAATACGCCATGGTTCTCGGCCTCATCCCCGATTGCGATCTCTCACGGGTCTCGGCGGTCGGCAATGCCGCCGGTACGGGTGCACGCATGGCGCTGCTCAGCCGCGACCACCGCCGCGAAATCGAACAGACTGTGCGCCGCATCGAGAAAATCGAAACGGCCTTGGAGCCAAGATTCCAGGAGCATTTCGTGAACGCCATGGCGCTGCCAAACAAGGTGGAGCCATTTCCAAAACTGGCCGAACTGGTTCAACTGCCGCCTCGGACGATGGCCGGCATACCAGGGGAGGAAAGCAATCCCTCACGCCCACGGCGTCGCTCCCGCGAGGAACGTGCGGCGCGAAGGCGGCGCGTTTGAACGGCGAGCGGGTTCAGGTGAAATGGCAGACTGCTAATCTTGATCCTTAGGCAACGCTTTTCAACATTGACGCGGTAATGGATTGGCGCCACCGCTTGCTTCGCTCCCATGGATCGGGCTGCGCAAACCGTTCTTTCATGTCCGCCAGCGTAAAGGCACCGGATTTCGTGATCGCCGTCAGTTCGTCCCACGACACGGGCGTGGCCACCGGCGCGCCCGGTTTGGCCCGCGTCGAATATGGTGCGATGGCCGTGGCCGAGCGATCGTTGCGCAACCAGTCGACAAAGACCCGACCTTCCCGTTTGGCTTTCGATGCCTCCGCAAGGAAGCGCTCCGGCTCATCTTCGGACAGGCGCTTGGCAAAACCTCTGGCGAACTCTTTGACATCCGACCATGCCCGGCGACGCTCGAGCGGTGCGATGACATGAATACCCTTGCCTCCGGTCAATAGCGGCACGGTCTTCAGGCCCAGATCGGCCAACCGTTCGCTCACCGCAAACGCAGCGCTCCGCACCGCGTTGAAATCAAGTTCCTCGTCAGGGTCGAGATCAAACACCAGCCGATCGGGAAACTCCAGCCGGTCAATGCGTGAGCCCCATATATGGAATTCAAGCGTGCTCATCTGCACCGCAGAGATGACGCCGCTCACATCGTTGATGTAAAGATACTCATCCTTCTCGCCGCTTTTCTCAGCGATCGCCAGACGTCTTACTGTTTCGGGAAATCCTTTAGCGCCATGGCGCTGGAAGAAGCAGGGACTGTCCCGCCCGTCCGGGCAACGCACGAGACTGACAAGGCGCTTTTCGATATGCGGAAGCATACGCGTTCCTGCATGCTCGTAGTAGCGCGCTAGATCACTTTTGGTGATGCCAACCTCTTCGAACAGGATTTTATCCGGGCTCGACAGAGATACACCGCCGATCTGCAACCGATTGTCCGAACTCATCTGCACCGGCCTCCAGCTTGTTCAGGCCCCGACCGCGTGCGTTTCGTTCAAAACCGACCAGATTCGCAAAAAATGTCGAAAGTCGAGCGAATGTGGTCAGCCGCAGCCCGCACTGGCGCCGAAGCATCGGGAGCAACGACCATACCGATGTGATAGTTGCATAACTTCGGCAAGCCGTCCTTCGGACCGAGTTCCACGAGATCATCACGCAGGAAAGACTTGGGCAGCGGCGCGATGGCGAGATCCGAGAGGATAGCGGCTCGCTGTCCGGCCGTGTGGGCGCTCATATAGGCGATACGATAATCACGACCGTCTTTTTCCATGGCCGAGAGTGCACCGGCGCGCCATGCGCACCCCTCCTCCCAAAGGGAAAGCGGCAGCGGCTCACGCAGATGAGCGCAACCACCCTTGGCGCCAGCCCAGACGATGGGTTCGGTGAAGATGATCTGAACGCTGCCGTCTTCAGATCCTTCAGTGCATGTGAGAAGTGTGAGATCAAGTTGCCGGTTGGCCATGCGCTTGCGAAGATTTGCGCTCTGGTCGATGACCACGTCAACGGCGATGGAAGGGTGGGTTTCTGCAAAGCGTTTGAGAACGCGGGGTAAGATGCGCTCGCCATAGTCATCTGGCGACCCTAATCGAACGATGCCGCTGATATCGGGCATCACGAACTTCGAAACCGCTTCCCGATTCAGGGCCAGCAATCTCCTCGCATAGTTCAATAATAACTCGCCGTCTGCTGTGAGTGACACCGATCGCGCATCGCGCTGAAAGACCGAGCGTCCTAACATTTCCTCGAGCTTCTTGATCTGCATAGAGACGGCTGAAGGCGTCCGGAAAACCGCGTTGGATGCTGCGGTGAAACTGCCTGTCTCCGCGATCGCAACAAATGTGCGCAGCACATCGAGCTCCAATAAGGGCATCGGGTGATTGAGGGGGGCGTTCATGCCGTTCTCCGTTCAATAACTTTGAATGAAAGGATCATTCGATTGTGTTTGATTGAACATCAACCTTGCGGCATAGTCAACCTTGTCAGGCGATGACGTCTGGCAAAGCAGCCAGACAGAGGAGAAGGACAATGTCTGTATTCACACGCATGAACCAGTATGTCCGTCACTACCGGACGACTTTGAACCGTAGGCGCACCGAGCGTCTCATCGACACGCTTCCTGCAGAAATCCGCAAGGATATCGGGTGGCCTGCACATTACACTGGCATTCAGTCCGATGGTCAGGACAATCGCAGCATATCCCGTTTCTGAAGATCTGTCCTAGACAAGGAGGAGTATGCAATGACGTTGCTGACAAGGGCCCTGAAGGCCGTTCGGGATTTCGCGATCGAGTTCGATGCGATGACGCATCACGCGAAATACGGCACCCGACCCACGAAGAAGCTCGGGCCTTCTGGCCGGTGCTCGCACTGACATGAAACCAAAAGCCACGCGTTTATGCGCAGCCCATCCTAAGGAAAGCTGACCCCGAACCGAATGTCGGGGTCTTTTTTTATCTGCCCGGCACTGCAAACCCCATGGATGTCGCATTTTCTAACGTGTGCTTCGTTTTTTCCACCTCCGCGCCGGCCCAAATGGGATAATTTCCCACTATCGAACGAGCGACCCCACTCCATTCCGTATGAGAAGGCGCTCGGTGAGAGCCGATTGTCTTTCGATACAAATTCTTTGGAGCGTAAAATGAAGCTTTTTGCCCGCTTTATACGCCGTCGACGGGGTTCCAACCCGAACACGGTCTTTGCCCGTCAGCGCTTCGGCAAGACGATGCCGGGCGAGACCGGCGCCCTCGCCGCTTCAAGGTTAGGCTTTCTGGTAAACTGATCGCCCTATATCAGGACCTGTCGAATAGCCGCCGTGCCGGGCTGGTGCGGTGGCACATTCTGTTTGCGAGCCTGACACCGCAAGCATCACGGGCAAGGAACCGTGAAATGCGCCCTGAACCGCCTCACGGGCTGTTTCTTGTTCCGTCTTTGGATTGACAGAAAACCCGTTTCCTGATGACGCTTGGATGACAGGGACCCGACCCGCTGAGCGGGCGTCATGTGCGATCGGGAGGCACCATGCCGGGCGAGAACCATCACAAACGGTCAATCGTTTTCTTTCTCATCCCCGACTTCACCATGATGGCTTTTTCAGCCGCCCTGGAACCCTTGCGAACCGCCAATCGGATGGCTGGCTATGAGGCCTACACATGGCGTTTGGCAAGCAGCGACGGAGCCCCTGTTTGCGCATCCAACGGCGTGGAGGTTGCCGTCGGATCTTCTCTCGCAGCCGAAAGGCAGAAGATGGTCGGGCACGAGCGCCCGTCAATGGTCATTGTCTGCGGCGGACTGAACATAGAGGATTACAACAACAAGACCGTCTTTGCCTGGTTGCGCGAGGAGTACAACCGCGGAGTCGCCATTGGCGGTCTGTGCACGGCAGCCTATGTGCTGGCAGGAGCCGGTCTCCTCACGGATCGGCGGTGCGCAATTCACTGGGAGAACCTGCCCGGTTTCGCCGAGCGATACCCTCGTGCCAATGTGTTCGCTGATCTCTTCGAGACAGAGGCGAATATCTACACCTGCGCCGGCGGCACAGCGGCAATGGATATGATGCTGAAACTGATCGGTGAGGATTTCGACGAGACCCTGATCAACCGCGTCTGTGAGCAGTTGTTAACGGATCGCGTCCGCAGCCCATCTGATCGCCAGCGCCTGCCCCTGCGAGCCCGGCTCGGTGTCCAGAACTCGAAGGTACTGACCATCATCGAACTGATGGAGGCCAATCTGGCCGAACCGCTCTCGCTGGTTCAGATCGCCGAGAATGTCGGTCTTTCGCGCCGCCAGATCGAGCGCCTCTTCCGGCAGGAAATGGGACGCTCCCCCGCGCGCTACTATCTTGAAATCCGGCTCGATCGGGCCCGCCACCTCTTGATACAATCCTCCCTGCCCGTGGTCGAGGTTGCCATCGCCTGCGGTTTCGTCTCAGCTTCTCACTTTTCCAAATGCTACCGCGAACTCTATGCCCGTTCGCCCCAGCAGGAACGCGCCGACCGCAAGCAGCTTCTCGTCGCCTGAACAAAAAAGGATCGTTGCTGTCGGGGCTGAGGTGAGCCATTCGTCCTCGCAGCATGATCAACCAATGGGAAGCACCACAATGACCACGACCATCGACGTCAAGCCGTCCGCCGAAAACGAACTGGTTCTGGCCCGCATCATCGACGCGCCGCGCGAGAAAATCTTCCGTGCCTGGACCGAACCTGAGATCCTCCGGCAATGGTTCGTGCCAAAACCCTGGACCATCTCGAAAGTGGAAATGGATGTTCGCCCGGGCGGTTCGAGCCTTGTTGTCATGAAAGATCCGGATGGAAACGAATACCCCAATCCCGGCGTGTTCCTGGAGGTGGTCGAGAACGAGAAGATCGTGACCACCGACGCCTTCACCGAGGCCTGGAAGCCTTCTCCAAAGCCCTTCATGACCATGATCCTCACGCTCGAAGACGCCGGCGATGGGAAGACACGCTATATCGCCAGAGCGCGGCACTGGAACGCAGAGGATGTTGAAGCCCATGAAAAGATGGGCTTCCATGAGGGTTGGGGCCAATGCGCCGAACAGCTCGAAGAGATTGCCTCCAGTCTGTGAGTGGCGTCAGGGATCGCTCCACATCCAGGAGCGGTCCCGCCACATCCTTTCACCGACAAGACAATCATAGGCACTGTGAAACTGCGCCAGCATGACCTGCGGCCGATGCGTCCTCACCTCTGCGAGTTCCAGAACAAGTTTGCGACGGATGGCTTCCGGGAACTGCGACCATTCATTGACCGGTACGACGAACGCTCCCGGCCCTCCAATCACACAGTTTCGATAATAGGTATCGAGATCCTTGACGTCGAAACTGGTTGTCAGCCCGCCATTGGTCATCAGGGGCAAACCGTTGATGGTGATGCCCATGTCCACCAGCCGATCACGTGAGGGAACCACCGGTCCACCCTGGTTGTTGGGCCCATCGCCGGAGACATCGACCACGCGACGCACCCCCCTGAACCCGCTTTCGGCCAACAGATCACCGGCAAAGTCGAGCGCGCCGGAGATCGAGGTTCGGCGCGCACTGCCAGGCGGATTGGCCGACAATTGCTCGGCCACGCGTTGCGCGTCGTCAGCAGAAGCGATCCGGGTCCAGGGAATGATCACGCGCTGCGAAAAATGACCCGCCCATTCAAAATAGGTCACGGCAATCTTCCCGTGCAGCCCATTCAGAATGGCATTGACCACCTCTTCATGAACAAGGGCTTCTGCATAGCCGCGACGCTGTATCTCCAGTTCGCCCGCCGACATGGAAAGCGAGACATCGACAGCAAGAACAAGCTGAACGTCAACGATCTCCTGCGCCCTTGCCATTGAAGGGCCAGCGAAAAAAGCGCCGCAAAGACCTGCGAAAGCAGCAATCAAACCGCTTCTAAGAGTTCGCTGAGTCTTCGCTGACCTGCGCATGGCCCAGTTTAGCGCAAGAACAGCCGCATACAAATCCCGCAATTTGGCGTAATCGTCTGCCTGAACAAGCGCAAAGTACGGATTGCAATTCACCAGCCATCGGACCGCAAGGCGGCGTTCTCTGGGTCAAATGGGCTTTCTCCGATCACCTTTGCCGGGTGGCGCTTCCCCAAAATCTTGATGTCCAACTCAGTCCCTGGCGCAGCATGTGCAGGGCGCACCATCGCGAGCGCCAGGCTTTTGCCCACCCGCCAGCCAAAGCCGCCATGAGTGGCGCGTCCGACCAGTTCTCCCGCCCTGTAGATCGCCTCATTGCCACGCGCGTCTGCGTCCACGACACCCCCCACCTGAAGCGTGACGTAATTCCAGTTGAGCCCCGTCTCGCGCTGCTTGAGAAGCGCGTCCCGGCCGATGAAATCCCCCTTATCCGGATGGACGAAACGGTCAAGCCCGCTTTCCCAGGCCGTATACTCGATGGAGAGTTCGCGCGGTATCAAACGGTAACTCTTTTCGATGGCCATCGCTGTCATGGCGCGGATGCCGAAGGGTTTGATGCCGAATTTTGCGCCTGCCTCCATGACCAGATCGAAAATCAGGTTCTGCTGCTCGATCGGATGGTGCAGCTCCCAGCCAAGCTCACCGACGAAATTCACGCGCAGCGCATGGGCGCTCGCCCGCCCGATCGCGACCTCTTTCCCCGAAAGCCATGGGAACGCCGCATTGGAGAGGTCCGTGCGGGTGAGCTTTTGCAAAACATCGCGGCTTTTCGGACCAGCAAGAACGAACACGCCATATTGCTGCGTCAATGGCCGCAGAGTGACGGACCCGTCAGCGGGAGCCAGCTTCAAAAGAACGTCATGGTCATGCGCTTCATAGGCGCCGGCTGATACCAGATAGAAGCGCCCGGGCTTCCATTCATATACAGTGAATTCGGAACGCACCCCGCCATTTCTCGTCAACAGGTGGCAGAGAGCGACCCTCCCCCGTTTCTTCGGAATGCGATTGGCGAGAATGCTGTCGAGCCAGGCCCTTGCCCCCGGTCCCGAGACCTCGATCTTGGCGAAGGCCGACATGTCGAGCAGACCCACATTCTCGTGAACGTTCTTCACCTCGTTGCCGACATGTTCGAAATAGTTCGAGCGGCGAAACGACCATTTTTCAACGACACGACCATCGGCAAGCGCCGGCGCGTGATTGTGCTTCAGGAGTACATCTGCACCCACGCCTAGGTTGCTTTCCGGAACCTGATACCCCTGAGGCGCAAACCAGTTGGGCCGCTCCCACCCGTAGACGGAGCCGAACACAGCGCCGAGTCGCTTCAATCGATCATAGCTTGGCGTCGTCTTCAGCGGCCGCGCGGCCGGACGCTCCTCATCCGGGTAATGCACTGTGAAGACATTGGCATAGGCCTCCTCGTTCTTCTCACGCAGATAGCCCTCGGTTGCATAGGGACCGAAACGTCGGGGATCGACACCCATCATGTCGATGGACGGCTCGCCCTCTACGATCCATTCGGCAAGCTGCCAACCAGCACCGCCCGCTGCCGTCACACCGAATGAGTGTCCCTCATTCAGCCAGAAATTCTTCACCCTCGGCGCCGGTCCGATAATGGGAGAGCCATCGGGCGTATAGGCGATGGCGCCGTTGTAGATCTTCTTGATCCCCACCTCGCCGAACGCAGGCACGCGCGCGATCGCCGTTTCCACATAGGGCATGAGCCGCTCCAGATCCTCCTGAAACAGCTCGTACTCACTGTCGTCGCTCGGACCATCCACATAGCAGCAGGGCGCACCGACCTCGTAAGGACCAAGCAGGAGACCACCATTTTCCTCGCGCATGTACCAGGAGGAATCGCTCTCGCGCAGGACGCCCATCTCGGGAAGCCCCTCTTTCTTGCGCGCCACAATGGCCGGGTGCGGCTCGGTGACGATATACTGATGCTCCACCGGGATCACCGGCACATCGAGCCCCACCATCGCGCCGGTTCTGCGAGCAAAATTGCCGGTGCAGGAGATGACATGCTCACAGCAGATCTCGCCCTTGTCGGTGGTCACCGTCCAGGATCCATCTGCCTCCTGCGATAACGCCGTCACCGTGGTGTTGCGATAGATGGTAGCGCCAAGATCGCGCGCGCCCTTGGCCAACGCCTGTGTCAGGTCGGCCGGCTGGATATATCCGTCATCAGGATGCTGGATAGCGCCGAGCAGCCCCTCCGTTTCGCAAAGCGGCCAGATTTCTTTCACTTGCTCGGGTGTCAGGATGTTGACCGGGATGCCAATGGTTTCCGCGATCCCGGCGTAATACATATACTCATCCCAGCGGTCTTTCGTGCGCGCAAGACGAATGTTCGAGCATTGGGTGAAGCCGACATTCATGCCGGTTTCCTTCTGAAGCTCCCGATAGAATTTGACCGAGTATTTGTGGATCTGTCCAACCGAGTAGCTCATGTTGAACAATGGCAGCAGACCCGCTGCATGCCATGTCGAGCCCGATGTCAGCTCCTTGCGCTCAAGCAGCACCACATCCGACCATCCTTTTTTGGCGAGATGGTAAAGCGTTGACACCCCCACCACGCCACCGCCGATGACAACCGCTCGCGCATTCGCCTTCATGCACTCAATCCCCTCGATCGCTTTCCGGCCGAACCTTCCAGCCAGGCCGGATATGACCTGTGACAGAAACCGATCCTAGTCTGCGGGGCGCAGGGCTGCTTTGCCTGAATGCGACATCACAGAAGCGGCGCGCGCCATTAAGCAAAACGGACGTTTTGCTCAGCCGATTAACCTCTTTTCACCGCCTGTCCGGTAAAACCTGCCCCAGCGGCAGGATATTGGATTTCGGGGACACACATGACGATGGTGGTCGAACACGCAGCGACAGCGAAACGGCGAAGCTGGCTGACAAGCCCGGTTTCAATTCTCGCGATCACGGCACTTGTTATGCTGGTGTTTCTCGCTCTGCCGCTCAATGTGCCGATCGGTCCTATGTACTGGGACCTGTTCATCTATTTCGACGCTGCCAACAGGCTCTTTTCCGGTCAGGTTCCTGCCACGGATTTCTTCGCGCCCGTGGGGCCGCTCGGCTATTATCTGTTCACCGGCGGCGTGAAGCTCTTTCCAAACGCGCAGCCGCTGCTTCTTGTCCACTGGTCGCTCTTTGCAGTCACCGCCCCGTTGATGGCGCTGGCGCTCTGGCAGGTGAATCAAAGGTCACGCACAACGGCGCTCGCTCTTCTCCTGCCATTTCTCGTCTTCGCCGTGCTGCCGTTCAATACGCGCGAATTTTACTCCTTTCCCGGGTCCGATGGTTTCGGCATCTACAACAGGCAGGTCTGTCAGCTTCTTTATGTGCTGACGGTCGCGCTCATCTATCTGCGTGATCAGCGCCTCCTGCTCATCTCCATCGTAGCCGGCATGACTGGGCTTTTCCTGACGAAGATCACCGGTTTCGTTTCCGGCGGCTTGCTCTGCGCCTTTGCCTTTGCTGCGGGCCGCCTGACCCTGCGAACCGCTGTCACGTCCGCCGTTCTGTTCCTCGGCATCCTTGGGTTCCTGGAAATCGCGAGCGGTTTCACACTAAATTACTTTGCCGATATTCTGGCGCTGGTGGTGATGAACGAGGGAAGCCTTCTGCCACGGTTCCTTCAGGCTGCGTCGCACACATTCGGCATTGTAGTTCCGGCAGGTCTTCTCGCACTCGCCCTGCTCTTCCATGATCGCGCCCACCTTTTGGAGAAACTCCGCTCGAGAAGCCTCTCGGGCATGGCAAGCGTGATCGACCATGAAGCCTTCTGGATCATGGCGGTGCTCATTGCCGGCATTTTCTTCGAAACTCAGAACACCGGAAGCCAGGCGCTCATCTTCATATGGCCCGCAGTCCTGCCCGCCCTCACCCGGCTCTGGCAGACCGAAACGGCCCGCAGCCCGGCCTTTCTAACCGCCGTCGCTCTTTCCGCAGCCACGGCACTCCCGCCACTGATCAACACTGTGGAGCGCGCTGCCCGCACCTATATCGGCGCAATCAAGAATGTGGAGTTGCCGAACCAGAATCTGAAAACGCTGGGACGCGTCAACATGCGGCCCGAAGTCCTTCGACGCTCCGAAAAGATGCTCGATTTCTACGCACGGCATCGAGAAACCTATGCCGATTTCATCCGCATTCAGGAGCTGCCGGCCTATATGTACTATTCGGAATTCGACTTTCAGGCCGCGCATCTCCTGGCCATCGACGGGGCCATCGACGCGATCCGGGAGCTGGAAGCCGAACAGGGCATCAGGTTCGAAACCATTCTCAACCTGAACTTCGTCAATCCCTTCCCCTGGCTTCTCGACCGCCAGGCGCCCCTGCATGTGGCCATTGGTGCCGATCCCACGCGCGCCGTTCCTCCACCAGACGCAGAAGCACTGGAAGCCGTTCGCCAGACGGATCTGATCCTGCACCCCACCTGCCCGCTGACCACGGCCAATGCCGATCTTCTGAAGATTTACGCACCTGCCATGCAGGAGCACGAGCGCATCGCGCTGAACCAGTGCTTCGACGCCTATCTCAGGCCAGAGATGGCAGACCGGATCGAATAGGCACGGCAGCTCGTTCAAAGCCGGGCGCACGCCCCTCATCCGCCTGCACCATCGCAGACAAAAAAGAAGGCCGGGACAAGCCCGGCCAGTTGTCGCGCGAGAGGCGCTATTCCTAAACTTTTCAGAGCCTTGAAAGGCGATCCGGACTCATTCTCTCAAAAGCCGGCGCTCACTTCACCTGGCTTTTGACGAAATCCTTCACGATCGAAACGACACCGCGCCCAAGCAGCGCATCCAGCGAATCCACGAGCTTGTCCACATGCTCTGGACGCATGATCAGCGGCGGCAGGAGGCGGATGACATTGCGGTTGTATTCGGTGAAGGCCACCAGCACATCGTAATCGCGCAAGAGAAGCGCACCGACAAAGCCCGAAAGCGAACCCTTCAGCTTCTCGTCGAGCACACCCACCACCGGGCGCAGGACCGCCGGCAGGGTCTGCGAGAAATCGTGGAACTCGAGCCCGACCATGCAGCCACGGCCACGAATGTCCTTGATGATGCGCGGGTACTTGTCCTTCAGCGCATTGAGGCGTTCGACGAGATAAGCGCCGGTGATTTCGGCATTCTCCATCAGCGCCTCGTCATAGAGCACGTTGGTGCCCTCGATGGCCGTGGCGCAGGCCTCGCCGATGCCGCCGAATGTGGCCATGGCGTGGATCATCGCCGTCTTCGGGGTACCATAGGCCTTCATGTAGATCTCGCGCTTGGCGATCATCGCGGCCATGGCAGCCTTGCCCGCACCCAGCGACTTGGCGAGTGCAGTGATATCCGGCACCACGTCATAATGCTCAAACGCGTAGAAGCGGCCCGTGCGCCCGTAACCGCACTGCACTTCGTCCGCCACCCAGATCACGCCATACTGGTCGCAGAGCTGACGCAGCTTTTGCCAGAATTCGCGCGGCGCCTCGTTGATGCCTCCGCCGCCCTGCACCGTTTCAAGAACGATCGAGCCAATCTCGGGATCGGTGCGGAAAGCCGTTTCGATGGCGTCTATATCGCCAAAGGGCACACGCACAGTGTTGTCCGTCAGGCGGAACTCGGCGCGGTAAAGAGTGCCATCGGTAATGGTGAGAACACCCTTGGTCTTGCCGTGGAATGAATTTTCCGCATAGACGACCTTCGGCCGCTTGGGCCCGGCCGCGCGCTCGGCAAGCTTGATGGCCGATTCCATTGCCTCGGACCCCGAGGACCCGAGAAACACCATATCGAGCGCACCCGGCGAACAGGCAGCCAGATTGGCGGCCAGCGCCGTCGCATATTGCGACATGAAGGCAATGGCGATCTCGTGGCGCTTCTCGTCCTGGAACTTCTTGCGCGCTTCGAGAATGCGCGGATGGTTGTGGCCGAAGGCCAGCGACCCGAAACCGCCGAAGAAATCGAGGATCTTTCGACCGTTCTGGTCGATGTAATACATCCCTTCGGCACTTTCGATCTTGATCTTGTGAAAACCCAGAAGCTTCATGAAGTGAAGCTGGCCAGGGTTGAGATGCGCCTTGAACAGGTCGGTCATCCGCTCGACGCTCAACGCCTTGGCATCTTCCACGGTCAGAAGGTCGGGTTTCACGATTGTCCTGGGTGCGAGTTCGGGTGCATCCATCACGGGCCTTGCCCCTTTCGTCTCGGTCTTTGTCACGACGGTCATGGCGACCTCCCTACTCGGCCGGAACCTGGCTGGCATCCATGGCCTGCCCGGTCTTTTTGGCGCGATATTCATCATAGGCAGCGATCAGCATGTCGCCGTCATTGTATTGCGGCACCCAGCCAAGATCGCGCTCGCCCTTCGACACGTCGAGCACGCACATTTCGTCGGCGATCAGATATTGCTCCGGGTCCATGAGCGGCATGTTCATCCAATCGAGGAAATCCAGCGTGCGCTTTACCGCCCAACCGGGCGTGGGCAGAAGAAACGACTTCGAGCCCGCATGTTTTACAAGATCGCCAAGCAGCTTGCGAACCGGCGGCGGATTGAGCGAGCCGAGATTGTAGGCCTCGTTCGGCACCCCGGCCTTCCACGCAAGCCGTGCTGCTTCCGCACAATCAAACACGGAGATGAACTGATAGGGATTCTTGCCCGAGCCGATCATTGGCACCGGCAAATTCATGTCCACCAGTTTGAACAGCTTTTCCAGAATGCCCAGACGCCCGGGCCCGATGATGAGGCGCGGACGGAACAGCGAGATGTTCATGCCGCGCTTGCGCCATTCGGCTGCCAGCACTTCGGTGTCGAGCTTTGACTGGCCATATTCGCCAAGCGGCGAGACCGGATGATCCTCTGTCATCGGATAGGTCACGGTGTGGCCGTAGATCATGTCGGTGGTGAAGTGGACGAGACTCTTCGCGCCCGCCTTGTCCATCGCCTCAATGATATTGACCGTGCCGTGATAGTTCACCGGATAGAAGAAATCGTGCCGCTTGGCGCGCACCTGGATCGGCGACAGCATCTTGGCCGACAGATTGTAGACCATGTCATCGGCCTTCATGCCCACAGCCTCGACAGCCGCCGGATCGGTCACATCACAATGAATGAAGTCCACCTGGCGATAGTGTGGCAGATCGCTCTTCGCGATGTCTGCGACGATAACCTCTTCGCCATCGGCCACAAGTTTGGGCGCCAGATGACGACCGACAAAGCCGTCACCGCCAAAAATGATGTGTCTCATTGGATTATCGACCTTTCGGACTCAAGTTTGTCTTTTGCGAGCGCAGCCTGATCTTCAGGCGTCTCCCGACCGCTCTGCGCGATCAACACGGTGCCGACGCAGATGAGCGCAATGCCGGCGATGCGATAGGCGTTCAGATCCTCCTTGAAGAGCAGATACGCGAACACCGCCACCGCCACATAGGCAAGGCTCAGAAACGGATAGGCGAAGGACAGATCAACCTTCGAAAGCACATAGAGGTGCGAGGCCATGGAAATGACGAAAACGCACAGGCCGGCGAAAATCCACGGACTGAAGACAATCTGCAGGATCTTCAGGATCGGATTGGTGCCGGCAAAGCTCAGTTCGCCAAGCGACATCATGCCGTATTTCAGCATAAGCTGCGCTGCCGCGTTGGTCATCACCGTGAAGAGTATGAAGGGTATGTATTTCATCTTGTCCCGCCCTTGTCCGTCCTAACGCCGTCTCGCAAACAAAGCGTGAAGCGCATTCCAAAAATTGCATCCATCGCGCGCATTGCGGTGTTTCCCGCGCCGACTGCCTGCTCACTCGGCGGCATGGCGCCCTCCTGCGGCACTGGCCGGCAGCTCCAACGCCGTTCTGCGCCAGAAATCCGAAACGAAACCGGGATCCCGGAAGACCTCCAGATCGCGCCATTTCGGAAACGAAGCTTCGAACACCGCAGCACTCATGCGCGCATCCTTATAGGGGTTGACCGCGCCACCGGCTTCGACCGTCAGCTGATCCAGGCGCTCGAAAAGCGCTTGCGTGGCGGCACCCCCATTGGAGAAATCCAGCGTCAGCGTGTATCCGGGCCTTGGAAACGAGAGCGTGCCCGGCGATGGCACATCGCCAAACCGTTTCAGAACGGTCAGGAACGAAGCCTGCCCCGCCTCGCGCGCTGCCGCCAACATGGCCGGGATGGTTTCGCGCGCTGCATCGAACGGCACCACGCATTGATGCTGGAGAAGCCCGCGCGGTCCATAGAGCCGGTTCCAGTGGCGCACCGCATCAAGCGGAAAGAAATAGCTTTGATATGAAGAACGCCGGATGCCCTCCGCCCGCGCCTTGCTCCACGCGAACGCACGGTTGAACAGCGTCAATGACCAGCGGTTCAGGAGGTTGAGCGGCGGCCGGAAGGGAACGGCAAGACGGCGGCTGGAAGGCGAAGTATAGACCGCGCCATCCTCCGCATGATTGGCCGTGAGCAGGAATCCCCTCCCCGCCTTCGATCCCGTGGCAAGCTGATCAAGCCACGCAACGGCATATTCGTTCTGCGCGTCGGCCTCTTCGGCAAGTTCAAAATACTCGTCGAGGCTTGAAAACCCGCGCACGTGTTCATTCACATCGACGGAGGCGACCTTCATCAATCGGATCGTTGCCTTCAAGATGAGGCCTGTCAGTCCCATCCCGCCTATAGTTGCACGGAAGAGCTCGGGATTGTCCGTTTGACTGCAATGGTGTGTCTGACCATCCGAGCGCAGTAGTGTGAACGAAATCACATGACACCCAAAGCTGCCACGCCGGTGGTGATTCTTGCCGTGCACATCATTGGCGATGGCACCACCCAGCGTGACGTATTGCGTTCCAGGCACCACGGCGGGAAACCAGCCCTTCGGGCCGGCATGAGCAATGATGTCCGACAGCATGAGCCCGGCCTCAGCCGTCAACACACCGTTTTCGTCGTCAAATGCGAGAATGCGGTTCATGGAGCGCATGTCGATCAGCGCTCCCTCGTCGTTCAGGCAGGTATCGCCGTATGAGCGTCCATTGCCATAGGGCAGAACGGTCTCCGGTAGGCCCCGGCCCGCACGCAACCGCTCGATCGCCTCTTCAGCGCCGATCGCCTGTGTCGTGCCTTTCCGAACCAGTCCGAATGCCCCGTATTCAGCCATGCGTCAGAACCCCGCCGTGAAGAGGAGAAGCGCACCCAGCAGGCCGAAAAGCTGGCTGCGCCAGTCGCTGATGATGAAAACGATGGGATCGTCATGCATCTCGTCACGCCTGGCAAGGATCCACATGCGGATCGTGATGTAGAGAACAATCGGGCAAAGCGGCCAGATCAGCCATGGCATGTCGTAGAGTTCGCGCACCGCGCTGCTTTGAATATAAAGTGCAAGAACCATCGCCGAGGAAAAAGCGGAGGCCATACCCGCCTGTGCAATCACCTCCTGATCCTCCGCGCGGTACCCCCTTCCCGCAATCCGCTCGCCAGCGGGGAGCACCGTGGAGCGGAGCTCGACATAGCGTTTCACCAGCGCAAGCGAGAGAAAGAAGAACACGGAGAAGGCCAGAAGCCAGAATGAGACGCCGATCATGGTCGCCGCGCTGCCGGCAAGGATGCGCACCGTGTAAAGGCCCGCCAGGGTCAAAACGTCAATCAACAGCATCCGCTTGATGGAAAGCGAATAAGCGGTGGTGGCAACCAGATAGGCGAGGAGCACGAGGCAGAAAAGCGGCGGCAGGAGAAGCGCCGTTGCGCCACTGATTGCCAGCAGCGCCAGCATCGAGGCAAACCCGAAGGGAATCGAAAGCACGCCACTTGCAAAAGGTCTGTTCCTCTTGCTGGGATGCCGACGATCAAGTCCGAGATCGAAAAAGTCGTTCAGGATGTAGATGGCCGAGGCCGCCGTGCTGAACGAGATGAAGGCCAGAATGCACAGAATGAGCAGGGGAACATTGAAATATTCGTGACTGAGGATCAGAGGCACAAAAATCAGACTGTTCTTCAGCCATTGATGGACCCGCAGCATTTTCACATAGGTCCTGAACGTCGGCTGGGGTGCTGCCAGCAGCTCGCCACCATTCACTGCATGCCAGCGTGCGGCCGCACGATCAGGGGCAACCACGATCGCTCTGCGCGCGGCATCGAAGACAGCAACATCGGCGCGGCTGTTGCCCGCATAGTCGAACCCGCCGTCGCCGAATGCCTCGATCAGCGCGTCACGCTTCATTCCGGACGCCATGTTGCGCCCAGGTTCGGTGGAGATGACCTCGTCAAAGACCCCAAGGTGCTCTGCGATCGCATCGGCGAATTTCTTCGGCGAAGCCGTTGCCAGAACAATGTGGCGGCCGTCTGCCTTGTCTTTGCGAAGCTGTGTGAGCAGTTCCTGACGATATGGCAGCCCTGGCGCGTCTAGCTCGACGCGCGCGGCGATTTCGCATTTGAGCCGCGCCTTGCCCCCAAGAAGCCAGAAAGGAAGGAAAAGCACACACAAGGGCTGCCGGCGTAGCAGGAGGAACAGGCTCTCCCACAAAAGATCGGTCGCAATCAGCGTGCCGTCGAGATCGACAGCCAAAGGCACTGCATTGCGTTCAGATCGCGCGTCCATAAAAGCCCCCGACGAGATATCCGTTCTTCAAACGGCCTTACCCGAAAGGAGCTTCCAAAGTCTGAAATCATCGATCGACTGAGCAAATACAAAAGTAGAATTCAAAAACAGGCTTAAGACTTCCCTAAGGTCAACTGACCGGGGGGCGGCTGCGCATAAAAAACTCCGGCAGAATGGCTCTGCCGGAGCTTCTAGTAATCAGGGCATTCAATCCCGAGCAAGGGCTGCAGTCAGCGGACGCGACCGCGACCCTCGGAAATCTCGACCGTTTCCGAACCGGTCAACACTTCGCGGTCGCCATTGGGCATTGTCACAAAACAGCCTGCCGAGCAGAATTCGATCGTTTCGCCCGCACCCACCACGATCTCCGATTGCGAGCCGCCTTCGGTAACGACGATGGTCTGTGGTTCGCTGTCGCGGTTGACGACACTGGCCGCAAACACCGAACCGCCGGCGAAAATGAACGTGGTGGCCGCAAGTGCAAATATCTTCATGGTTTTCATCGGTGCTTCACCACCCCTGTAACAGCGGGCACGACAGCCCTTTGGCCCCGTTTATAGAGATTTCAACCTGAACGGCAACTGAACGACGCATCCAGTTTTCCGCCGCTATTCCGGGTCGACTTTGCGTCGGCGCCGACGCTTTCCTGCCGACAAATCATCCTGTTCGTCCACTACCGCGTCCGAGGGATCTCCATTATTTGTAGCCTGCGCCGTCTCTTGAGCTTTAAACAGCCCCGAGCGCACGTGGATATCGCGTTGCGGAAACGGTATTTCGATCCCCTCCGCCTCGAATGCGTCGACAATGGCAAAGCGAATATCGTTTTGCACATTAAGCTGCATGAGAATGTCCGAAAGGTAGACACGAATCTCGAAATCGAGGGAAGAGTCGCCAAAGCCGGCAAAGAGGACAAATGGCTCCGGGTTCTTGAGGACAAGCGGATGTGATCTGGCGATTTCCAGAAGAATTTCGTGCACCCGCCGCACATCCGACCCATAGGCGACACCGATGGGTATCTCCATGCGCCCCAGCTTGTTGCGGTGGGTCCAGTTGCCGACAGCCGCGTTGATCAGCTCGGAATTCGGCAGAATGACTGACTGGCGTTGAAACGTCTCGATTTCGGTTGCGCGCACGGAAATTTTCTTGACCGTGCCCGATACCCCGCCCGCAACGATCCAGTCACCCGCCTTGAACGGACGCTCTGCCAGCAGGATCAGCCCCGAAACGAAGTTTGAGACGATGTTCTGCAGGCCGAAGCCGATCCCGAGAGAAAGCGCACCCGCGACAAGGGCGAGATTGGACAGATTGATGCCGGCCGCCGAAATGCCGATAAGCGCCGCAATCACCAGGCCGACATAGCCGATACCGGTTCGAATGGAATTGCGCACGCCGGAATCCATCCGGCTTCGGGCCATCACCTTCCCGTCGAGCCAACTCTGAAACCAGCGCGTAAGGAAATAACCGATGACGAACACGAGAATGCCGGTCAGGATTCCGACAATGGAGAACGAGAGAGAACCGACCTGAATCTTGCCGGCGATCCGATAGCTCCACGCCGTCAGATCTGCCCAACGGAACCCCCATTGCAGAAGGATAAGCGGCACGCCGATCAGAACCACGATCGTGTTGATCAGCATACCGGTGACGAGACCGAGTTGATCGAGCGCGGTTTCATCGAAAGCCGTGTAGCGCTCCAGCCGCCGTGCCAGCCAGGAATTGGCGAAAGCCCCCTCCGAGGTGATCGCCCCGGCTGTTAGGATGCCGATATACGTCGTGGCGATGATCGCGCCCGTGACCACCGCCTGCTGGGAAAGGAACCGGGCAAAGCCGATATAGCCAAGCATCGCCGCAATGATGATGGCCGCCCCAAGGGCGAACAGGAGATAGCGAAACTTGAGCGGCCAGGGTTTCGGTTTGCCTTCCTCATCATCCAAAGGGCTGACGCCGCCAATGGCCATGATGAGCAGGCCTACAATAACAGTGGCTATCAGACTGGTGGCCACTGTCAGCGAAAGCTGAGAGCCGAACAGCAGGTAGACCTGATCCATGAAATAGTCGAATCCGGTCGCTATCGCCGTAACCACGGCCAGAACTAGCAGCCATTGAGCCGCCTGCGACCGTACGGGCAGCAGCCGCCAGTTGGGTCGCCTCGGCGCAAGGATGGCCCGCGCCAGACGATAGACGAAATAAACCAGGATGATGACGGAAAAAAACGCCCACAGAAGTGGTTGGATATCGCTGCGCAGAAGGCTGAAATAGTCGAGAAAATAGTAGGTCGAGGCTAGGAAAACGCCAATAGACAGCGACGGTATCAGCGTCGAGAACAATGCCAGCGAAAGACGACTGAGATAGGTAGGCTCCGTTTCCGTCGGATCAGGCTCTATGAAATCGCCGAACAGGCGGCGCCCCCCGAAAAGCAGCGCGAGGGCGGCAATGGTCGCCAGCGTAGTCGCGAGAAGAAGTGGCTTGAGGCGATACTTGAAGACGAAGGAGAGCCAGGCGGAGACACGCTGGTAAACGCGTCCGACGTCCTGAGTGAACTCACCGGCAACATCCGCGCTCAAGGCCGCGGAGACATCGTAGCGGCGTGAAAGCGTTCGCGTGAAAAGGTCCCGCCGAAGTTCGGCAATTCCATCGACGACACTGTTGATATGAACCGAAAGCCTCTCGGCGTCGCCGATCAGCACGTTGAAACTCGCCTTCTCGTCGAGCAATCGGGTGCGTTCGCGCGTCACCTCCTCCGGTTCGGCCGGCTCGCCCTCCTTGCGCGGCTCACCCAGTTGTTCAAGACGCGTATTGATTTCGGAAAGGCGTGGACGAAATGCCAGACTTGCATCAAAGACCTCGCGCGCGAGCTTCTCCAGCTCAACACGCACCGAGACGAGTTCACCATCGTCAGTGGCCTGATCGTCTACTTCCTGTTCCAGGCTGTTGACGGTGGATTCGATTTCGGAAAGCTTTTCGCGTTGCACCTGCAGGAAGTTTTCCGGTGCCTGAGCCAAAGCCGACGCCAGGATGGTGACTTGGAACAGGAAGCACAGGAAAACCGGAAGGGCACGAAACTTCAACGACATCTCTAACAGTGTTCTCACAGAATCATACGCCATCGGTCATCAGCCTCAATGCGTGAACATTGCCTGAGCTACGTCGGCGCAGCAAGCGATACCCCGCGCCGAGGTCTGGTCTGTGAAAACCCTTGGCGTTTTGTTTGCTTTCGGCATTCCGGGTGTCCTATAGCTTTGATCCGGGATCAATCCTCGCTCTGGCAAAAGAATGGCGGCGCATGGCGGAATATTCAGCTTTTTCGCTTTTGAAGAATGCCTTTTCAGGCAATCGTGACTGGAAACCGGCCTGGCGCAAGCCCGATCCCAAACCGAATTACGACGTCATCATCATCGGTGGCGGCGGCCATGGGCTGGCAACTGCCTATTATCTCGCAGCCGAACACGGCATCACAAATGTCGCCGTTCTGGAAAAGGGATGGCTGGGTTCCGGCAATATCGGCCGCAACACCACCATTGTGCGTTCCAACTATCTTCTGCCGGAATCCCTCCGGTTCTACGAATATTCGATGAAGCTCTGGGAAAATCTCTCCCATGAGCTCAACTACAATGTGATGTTCTCACAGCGGGGCATCCTCAATCTCGCTCATAGTCCGGGCCAGGCGGACGCTTATATCCGCCGCGGCAACGCTATGCGCCACAGCGGTGTCGATGCCGAATGGTTGAGCCCGCAACAGATCGCACGCAGGGTGCCCGGCCTCGATACGTCCGCCTCGGCGCGCTTTCCGATCACCGGCGGGCTCTTGCAGCCGCGCGCGGGGACCGCACGCCACGATGCAATCGCCTGGGGCTATGCCCGCGCCGCAGACCGTCGCGGCGTCGACCTGCTCGAGAATTGTGAGGTGACGGGTTTCCTGCGCGACGGCGACCGGATCACCGGCGTCTCCACCACGAGAGGCGACATCCGCGCAAAAAAAGTTGCGGTGGCAGTTGCCGGCAGCACCAGCCGGGTCTTGCAGCGTGCCGGCATCGAGCGCCTGCCCCTCGAAAGCCACGTCCTTCAGGCCTTTGTCTCCGAGGCCATCAAACCATTCGTGAACTGCGTCGTCACCTTCGGTGCAGGGCATCTCTACATGTCCCAGTCCGACAAGGGCGGGCTGGTATTCGGCGGCAGTCTCGATTTCTACAATTCCTACGCCCAGCGTGGAAATCTTCCCACCGCTCAGGATGTGATGAGTGAGATCTGCGCCATGTTCCCCTCCGTTGCGCGGCTGAGGCTTTTGCGCTCCTGGGGTGGCGTGATGGACATGTCCATGGATGGCTCACCCATCATCACGAAAGGCCCCCTTCCCGGTCTCTACCTCAATTGCGGCTGGTGTTACGGCGGGTTCAAGGCCACGCCGGCCTCCGGCTATTCCTTCGCCTGGACCATCGCGAAGGACGAGCCGCATGCGATCAACGCCCCCTTCACGCTGAGCCGTTTCGAGCGCGGCGCCGCGATAGACGAAACGGGCCACGGCCCAACACCCAAACTGCATTGAGGGACACGCCATGCTGATCGATTGCCCGCATTGCGGCCCGCGCGATCTTGCCGAATTCTCCTATCAGGGGGATGCATCGCGCACGCGACCTGACCTCGGCTCGACCGACACGAAGGCTTGGATCGACTATGTCTACAATCGACCAAATCCAGCCGGACGACACCGCGAGTTCTGGCAGCATGCAGGCGGCTGCCGCGCGCATCTGGTCGTGGAACGCGACACGCTGACCCATGAAATTCACGCGGTCGCTATCGCTCGAGACGCTGCTGGCGGAGATGCCGCATGAGCCCGCGCCGTTCCAGTGCTGGCGGGCTGATCGACCGTACTCGAACCATCCGCTTCACCTTCGACGGCGAGAGCCTGACAGGCCATGCGGGCGACACGCTGGCCGCGGCCCTGCTGGCCAATGGCATCTCGCTGATGGGCCGCTCCTTCAAATATCACCGCCCCCGCGGTGTCTACAGCGCCGGGATCGACGAACCCAACGCGCTGGTGACCCTCCTGCGCGAAGGCGTGCGCGAGCCCAACATTCCCGCCACGCGGACCGAGATTTATGACGGTCTGCGCGCCGAAAGCCAGAACCGCTTCCCCTCGCTCGCCTGGGATGTCGGCGCGATCAATCAGCTTGGTGGCAAGCTTTTGGGCGCGGGCTTTTACTATAAAACCTTCATGGGCCCTGTCATCGGGCCTTTGAAGGGCACGCGTTTCTGGATGATGTGCGAACATTTCATCCGCCGCGCTGCCGGTCTCGGTCGCGCCGACTTTGAGGCCGATCCGTCACGCTATGAACAGGTCAACGCCTATTGCGACGTTCTGGTGGTGGGTGGAGGCATCGCCGGGCTCATGGCGGCGGAAGCGGCGGCAAAAGCAGGAAAACGCGTCATCCTGGCCGAGCAGGAGCCGCACACCGGCGGCTTTGCCCGCTGGTCCGGCGAAACCATTGACGAGATTCCGGCGCACGACTGGGCGAATGCGCTCACCCGGCGGCTTGCCGAGCTCGACAATGTCCGTGTTTTAACGCGCACGGCAGTCTGGGGCTATTACGACGGCAACACGCTCGCAGCCCTTGAACGCGTCAACGACCACCTTGCCCGCACGCCGAAAAATCACCCCCGCCAGCGACACTGGACAATCCGTGCCGGTGACGTTGTGCTCGCGACAGGCGCACTTGAACGGCCCATCGTCTTTCCCGGCAATGACCGACCGGGGATCATGCTGGCCGGCGCGGCGCGGCGCTATGCTAAGGAATTCGGCGTTCTGCCCGGAAGCAAAACCCTGTTTTTCACCAACAATGACAGCGCTTATCAGGCAGCCGCGATCGTGAAGCGCGCTGGCGGCCATGTGGCGGCCATTGTGGATGTGCGCGCCCGGATCAGCGATACCGCAAGCGCGCTCGCCATCGAAGCAGGCGTAGAACCGATCACCGGACATGCGGTCGTCGGCACCAAAGGCGGCAAGGCGCTTTCTGGCGCAATCGTACAGGCTTTTGATGCCGCGACAGGCAAGCTGTCGGGAGAAGCAAGGCCGCTCGAATGCGACAGTCTTGCGGTTTCGGGCGGTTGGCAGCCGGTCCTTCACCTGGCAAGCCAGGCGGGCGCAAAGCCCGTTTGGGACGACGTCACACAGGCCTTTCTGCCTCCCCAACCCACACAGCGCTGGATGGGTGCAGGCGCGTTTACGGGCAGGTTCGGCACGGCCGAAGCGCTCGTCACAGGTCGCGATGCGGGCCTGAAATGTGCCGAAAAACGTCCCTCCCGCGCCAGATTGCCTGACATCGCACCCGATGCGCCCGACCTGACGCCGGCTCCCGTTCTCGAGATCCGGGGCAAGGGCAAGGCTTTCGTCGATTTCCAGCACGACGTGACCGCCGACGATGTGCGCCTCGCCCACCGCGAGGGCTTTGTCAGTGTGGAGCACCTGAAGCGCTACACAACGCTCGGCATGGCGACAGATCAGGGCAAGACGTCGAACGTGCCTGGCCTCGCAATCATGGCCGCCGCGCGCGGCATCACCATCCCCGAGGCCGGCACCACGCGGTTTCGCCCACCCTATTCGCCGGTGGCCATCGGCGCCTTGGCTGCGGAACGTTATGGCGACCTGAAGCCCGAGCGATACACCCCCATGCATGAATGGCATGTGGAACACGGGGCGGAGATGACCCCGGCCGGCCTGTGGCATCGCCCGCTCGTTTATGCCGCCCCCGGCGAAACGGTTGAACAGGCCTATATCCGCGAGGCGGCGGCGGTGCGCCGCTCGGTGGGCATTGTCGATGTCTCCACCCTGGGCAAGATCGCCGTCAAGGGGCCGGACGCCGCCACTTTCCTTGATCGAGTCTACACCAACACCTTCTCAACGTTGAAAGTTGGCAAGGCACGCTACGGCCTGATGCTGCGCGAGGACGGCATTGCCTTTGACGATGGCACAACATGGCGGCTTGGCGAAACCGACTTCCTGATGACCACCACAACCGCCAATGCGGGCGCAGTGATGCAGCATCTGGAATATTGCCTCGACATTCTCTGGCCCGACCTCAAGGTCCATCTCACCTCGGTGACGGACCAATGGGCAGGCGCGGCCATTGCCGGGCCGAAGGCACGCGCCGTGCTGGAGCGCTGCGTCACCGGAGCGAAGGTCGACAACGAAACACTGCCTTTCATGGGCATCGTGCATGGTCAGGTTGAGGGCGCCCCCGTCATGATCTGCCGCCTCTCCTTCTCAGGCGAACTCGCCTATGAGGTCTATTGCGGCGCCGGCCACGGCATGCATGTGTGGGAAGCCCTGATGGAAGCCGGCGCCCGGTTCGAGATCACGCCCTACGGCATGGAAGCGCTTGGCGCATTACGAATCGAGAAAGGCCATGTCACCGGCGCCGAGATCGACGGTCGAACCACTGCACGCGACCTTTATCTGGACTGGATGCTCTCGAAGAAGAAGCCGTTCATCGGATCGGGCCTGATGGACCGCCCGGCCCTGATCGAGAAAAACCGCCTGCGGCTTGTGGGTGTCATCTCGCTCGATGGACAAAAGCTTGGCGGCGGTGCTCATCTGGTTGAGCGCGGCAGTCCTGACGAGCCGGGCGAAAGCATCGGCCATGTGACCGCCTATTGCTACTCGCCCGCACTGCAGAAATATATCGGACTTGCCCTCGTCCGGGGCGGTAAGGCCCGCCACGGCACACGGGCCTATCTCTCCGATCCCCTGCGAAAACGCTTCGGTCAGGTAGAGATCGTCAGCCACCATTTCTTCGATCCGGATGGGGAACGCATGCATGGTTGAACGCGCATCACCGCTGGCAAGTGATTTCCGCCCCGGCTCCTATGGCGACTTTGCCGACGGCACCGGCATCACGATTTCGGAAGCCAGAAAGGGCACAATCATCGAGGCAAGTTCCTGGCCCGGCCAGGAGGGGTCACTGGCAGAAGCCCTGTCAGCCATCTGCCATCTCAAGCTTTCGGCACGGCCTGGAAACGGCGCGACGAACCGCGAGGGCACATGCGCCTTCAACATCGGCCCCGGGCGTTTCCTTGTGAGTGGTCAAGATGAAGCGCTGGCAGGCGCTCTCTCTGCAGCCATTGACGCGACAATCGGAACGGTGACCGATCTTTCGCACGGTCGCACGGTGTTCACCTTGGAAGGTCCGGCGGTCGAATGGGTTCTGTCCAAGCTATTCGCGCTCGATTTCGACCTTTCCGCGTTCCCGGTTCACGCCGGGCGGGCCACGGCCCATCACGATCTCTTTGTGCAGATCCAGCGCAGGGCTGAGACGCGATTTGAGCTGTACCTGTTCCGTTCGTTTGCGAAAGCATTCGCCGACACGCTTCGCCATGCGTCACAGGATGTGGGCTATACAATAACATAGGCCCGGCGCGTCAACGCCGGGCCTATCGACCGACCCGCGGAGCCCGCGCGAACCGGTCTGATCTGCCGGAAGGCACCACGGGCACCTTCCGGCAGTTTTCAATCAGCCATTGTCGGCATCTGGTGCCATCTCTGCGGGCGGATTGCCTGGGCGCATTTTACCGGGCATATCTCCACGAGGGCCGCCTCTGTGGTCACGCTTGTGGTGCATTTTCTTGCCATGATGGCCGCCACGCTCGCCTGCCATCTGGCGGAACCCACGGCGCATTTCGCGCTGATCGACCTTGCCATCGTCATTGGCATCCATGAGCGCGAAACGCTTTGCCTGCTGGCTTTCGATCTCGGCAATGGTCACCGTGCCGTCGCCATCCACGTCGAGGCGCTGCGCGGCACGCTTGGCGCGGCGATCAGCCATGCGCTTCGCGGCCATGTCTTGAAGTTCTGCGTCAGACAACACACCGTCACCATCGGCATCGGCTGCTTTCAAACGTTCGATGTGAACCGCAGAAAACTCTTCGGCGGAGATGGCACCGTCGCCATCCTTGTCGAGACGGGAAAAGCCCCGCATCTTCTTGCCGTCCTTCATCTTTTCACCGGCGACCTGGGGTGCAGCCTGACCGGAGTTGGTCTCCTGCGCAATCGCGGCAGAACCAGCCATCAGGCTCAGAGCCATCGCCGTCAGAAGGATTTTCTTTTTCATATCTGTCTCCTCGTAGGGGCGCCGCAGGGAGGTTGCGGCAGGGAACGAGGAGATAATCGCTGATCGCACATTACGGCGACCTTGCCGGGAAATTACAAATTCGTAAGCAACAGCGGTGGAAAGCGACGTCAGCGAACGAAGGAAACAAATTCCTCCAGCGGCGCGCGTTCACTGCGCAGGTCATTTTCCGGCTTGGAGGCATCCTCGTAGCCGAGCGCCATGCCGCAGACGACGATTTCCTCATCGGGAATGCCGAGGATCGGGCGGATCTGCTTGTGATAGGGCGCAAAAGCCGCCTGCGGGCACGTATGGAGTTCACGGCCGCGTGCCGCGATCATCACCGATTGCACGAACATGCCAAGATCGATCCACGATCCCTTGTTCAAACGCCGGTCGATGGTAAAGATCAGGCCGACCGGTGCATCGAAAAAGGTAAAGTTGCGGTCATGCTGCGCGCGCATCCGCTCGACTTCACGCCGGCCAATGCCCAAAAGACTATAAAGCGCATAGCCAACCGCACGACGGCGCGAGAGATACGGCTCGAAGAATTTGTCGGGATAGTACTTGTATTCATCCCACTCGATCTTTTCCGGGCGAACACCTGAAGAAAGAATGGCGTCAGACAACGCCTTTTTGCGCTCACCCGACACCACATAGACCTTCCAGGGCTGCATGTTGGTGCCCGAGGGTGCACGCGCGGCAACGCGAAGAATGTCCCTGATTGTCTCATCGTCGACTGGGTCCGGCAAAAATGCCCGGACGGAACGCCGCGTCAGCATCGCCTCATCGACGATGTCGGAAATGGACGGTTCATTCTTCTTGTCAGGGGCCAACATGCCGCTATCCTTCCTGGCGGTCCTTTCAGATGCGCGACTATGCCCCCTGCATCAATATCGCGATCCATTCAGGACCAAATGCACACATTCACTACGCTGTTCTCGCACCGGTCGATTTGCTAAAACGCCGACCAATGCGCCGGTCCTCGTAGTCGAAGGACCTGTTTTTTTCAAGTCGAATGCCAAATTCGCCCCTGGAGCCCTCTATGCCAAATCCCTCATCCCGCATTGCAGGCATCGTCCCGTCAGGCAAGAATGGGTGGGAAATCCACTTCGCCGCCATGACCCGCAAACAGGCGGGCGACAAGGTCATCATGTTGTCCGTCGGCGACCACGACTTTGATACACCGGAAGGTACGGTCGAGGCCTGCGTCAATGCCGTGCGGGGCGGGCATCACCACTACACTCAGCTTCCCGGCCTGCCTCGGCTGCGACGTGCTTTGGCAAAATTGTCGGAAGAATGCACGGCAACCGAGACAAGCGCAGACGAGATCATGGTCACCATCGGTGGCCAGGGCGCGCTTTATGCTGCTTTCCAGGGAGTGCTCGATCCAGGCGACCATGCGGTGATTGTCTCGCCCTATTACGCGACCTATCCCGGCACAGTTCGTGCGGCTGGCGGCCGTTACACGGAGATCGAGACCCATGCGGAAAACGATTTCGAGCCAAGCCTCGAAGAAATCGAAGCCGCACTCGAACCAGATACACGGGCGATCCTGATCAATTCGCCGAACAATCCCACCGGCGCCGTCTACTCACGCGCAACCATCGAGCGCATCGCGGATATCTGCCGCAAACGTGATCTCTGGCTCCTGTCCGATGAAGTGTACTGGACCATTCGCTCGGAAAAGGAACATCTGTCGCCCCGCGCCCTACCCGGAATGAAGGAGCGGACGCTCGTCATCAATTCGCTGTCGAAGAGCCACGGCATGACCGGATGGCGCGTCGGTTGGCTCACCGGTCCGGCCGAGATGATCGCTGTTCTGACCAATCTCAATCTCGTTGCCACCTATGGCCTGCCCGATTTCACGTCCCACGCCGCCATCGCTGCCGCCGAGAACGGTTTCGGCCTCCGCGAGATCGCCGACCTCTACACCAAAAGGCGCAAAGCGTTTCTAGAGGCGATACGCGGCTTGAACGACGTGGTCGTTCGCGGCTCGGAGGGCGGCATGTATGTGATGCTCGATATCCGCGCCATCGAATCGGACTGTGAAAGATTTGCCTGGGATTTTCTGGGCGCGGAGAATGTTGCGGTGCTGCCCGGCGCGAGCTTCGGTGACGCCGCCAAGGGACATATCCGCATCTCCATGTGCCAGGACGAGGAAACGCTGCGCGAGGCTGCCAAACGCCTCCAACGTTTCATCACGGCCCGCCTGGGGCGCTCTGCCGCGGAATAGCGAGACAGGGCGCCGAGCGCCCTACTCCTTCTTCTCGGGCAAGCCCTTGCGATCGGTTTCAGCGAATTCTTCCAGTTCGTCTTCACTCATGGACTCATACATTTCCTTGGAAGCGCCCTGAAGCTTGGATTTCGGCATCTCTCCGCGTTTGGCCGCGAGTGCGGCCCCGGCGGCCTTTTGCTGCGCTTTGGACTTTGCCGGCATCTTGCTCTCCTGCTTGAGTTACCCACCCAAGGAACAAGCCTGGGGACGAAGCGCGGTTCCCGACATCGTTCAGATTGGTGACAATTTTCGCCAATGAGGATCGGGATTGAAGCGGTCGCCGTGCTGTGCCTGCAGGCGTTCAAGCGCGTTGACAATGTCTTCGATGCCGCGCGCACGCGCATATCGAAGCGGTCCACCCCGAAACGGAGCAAACCCCGTGGCAAAGATCATCGCGCCTTCCAGCGTCTTCTCGTCGGTCACAACGCCCTCCCGCAGGCAGGTCATGCAGGTGTTGAGCATGGGCAGGATCAATCGATCTGTCATGGCTCCGTCAGGCACCGGATGCTTTGTATTTTTCACCGGATCACCATTCCGGTCGTATGTATAAAGCCCCTGCCCCGCCTTCCGGCCGGTGTGTCCTTCCGCAACCATGGATTCCAGCCAGCCGGGCACATCCGGTACCGAGGTGTCGAGGCCGGCCCGCATGGTGCGCGCCACTTCAAGACAAATGTCCAGGCCGACACGGTCGGCAAGTTCGATCGGCCCCATGGGCATGCCGAACGAAACCGCGGACTGATCGATGGCTTCTTTCTGCATGCCTTCGTCGAGCATAACAAACGCCTCGGTGAGGTAAGGTGTCAGAACGCGGTTGATGAGAAAGCCCGGCGAGCTTTTCACCGCCGCGGGAAGCCTGTCGATAGAGCCGCAAAAGGCCGCCAGCCGCGCCAGCGCCGCATCCGAACAACCGTCATGTGAAACAACTTCAACGAGTTCCATGCGCGCGACAGGATTGAAGAAGTGCAGGCCCACCAGTCTCTCAGGAAACGGAACGGCCGTTAGCAACTCGTTTAAGGGAATGCTGGACGTGTTGGTCGCCAGTATCGCGTCCTTCTTCATCAAGGGCGCGACCGTTTCAAAGACCTTGCGCTTCACGTCGGCCTTCTCCGCCACCGCCTCGATCACCAGATCAGCCTGCCTGACGCCATCACCCGCAAAATCCGGAATCAGCCGATCTGACGCATCGCGTCTGGCGATCCCGCTGTGCAGGCGTTTCTCAAAAAGTCGCCCTGCCCGGCCGATTGCTGCGGCAAGAGCCTGTTCATCCAGATCGGAAAGCGTCACCCTGAGACCCCGCGCCGCACACCATGCGGCGATATCCCCGCCCATCGTCCCGGCACCGACCACGTGAACTTGCGCGATACCACTGTCCCCCTTCCCCCCTGCCTTCAAGGCTTCACGCAGGAAAAATACGTGAATGAGGTTCTGCGCCGTCTCCCCGGTCAAAAGCGTTGCAAAGGAGCGGATTTCCTCCTTCTGCATCTCGTCCTTGTTCCCGGCACCATGGTCTTCCCACAGATCAATCAGTCGATGAGGAGCAGGATAATGCTTTTCCGGTGCGCGCTTTGCAGCCATGGCGCGCATCTTGCGTGCGGCGAAACCGCGATAAAACGAAAAGCGGCTCAAACCCGCGCCCCGCTTTGTGGGCTTCAGCTTTCCCGAGATGGCCGCTTTGACCGCGTTCACGACATGCCGCTCCTCGACCACGGCGTCGACCAGGCCGAGCTTCCGCGCTTTGGCCGCATGTACGGATTTGCCAGTCAGCATCATCTTCATGGCTTCCACCGGATCGATCAGTGCCGGCAGGCGAAAAGTCCCTCCAAGGCCCGGGTGAAGGCCGAGAAGCACTTCCGGAAACCCGAAAACCGCTCCCTCGACCGCGATCCTGAACCTGCAGGCGAGCGCCAGCTCAAGCCCGCCGCCAAGACAATGGCCGTGCACCACCGCAACGCTTGGCATCGGGAGCGCTGCCATACGGTCAACGATTGCGTGGGCCCGCGTCATACGGGCTTCAACCTCGTTTGATTGAGAGACACCGGCGAAGTCTCGGATATCGGCACCCGCGATATAGCCACCGGCTTTGCCCGAGCGCAGCACGAGCCCAGCCGGCTGTAACGCCTCGACCTTTTCCAGCAAGGTTTCCAACTCGGCCATCACTGTTTCGGAAAGCGTGTTCGTGCTTTCTCCCGCGCGGTCGAGCACCAGCCAGGCAATAGCGTCCGCGTCCCTGGACAGCGACCAATGCTCAGTTTTCGCGATCTCCTGCGCATCGGAGCCGAGCGCAAGACGGTTTCGATCGAGATGCTTGCCAGCAGATATCGTTTCAACAGACATCAGACCACCTCCATCAGCATCGCGCCACCAAGACCGCCGCCGATGCATTCGGTTGCCACACCGCGTTTGAAACCGCCTCTGCGCAGGGCGTTGACCAGATGAAGCACGATCCGGTTGCCGCTGGTTCCAACCGGATGCCCGAGGCTGATCGCTCCTCCATCCACATTGAGGCGAGTGTGGTCGATGCGGCCGAACGGCGCTTCAAGCCCAAGAACTAGGCGGCAGTAGTCTTCGTCTTCCCACGCGGCAAGGCATGCAAGAACCTGCGCCGCAAAAGCCTCATTCAGTTCCCACAGTTCGATGTCCTCGCGGGTCAGACTGTGCCGTTCGAGCAACGCCGTCGAACTCAGTGTTGGCCCAAGACCCATGATGGAAGGATCCAGCCCCGACCACTCACTGTCGACGATCCGGGCCAGCGGTGTGAGACCGTGCTTCCTGAGCGCCTCCTCGGAAGCAAGGATGACCCAGGAGGCCCCGTCGGTGATCTGCGAGGAATTGCCCGGGGTGACGTTGCCAAAAGGTTTTTCAAAGGCCGGTTTCAGCTTGGCGAGCCGCTCCATCGAGGTATCCGGACGAACGCCGTCATCGTGATCGTACAAGACGCCATCGCGGGTCACAGCAGGAACGACCTCCCCTTTGAGAGCGTCGCTTTTCTGTGCCCTCGCCAACCGCTGGTGACTTTCCAGCGCATATGCATCCGCCGCTTCACGCGAAATGTCGAAGATATGGCCGATTTTCTCGGCTGTCTGTCCCATATTGAGTTGGGTGACGGGATCGGTCAGCCCACGCTCAAGCCCAATCACCGGTTTGAGCATGCGCGGTCGCAAGGCACCCACGGCCGCCAGCTTTTCAAGAAGCGACTTGGAAAAGGCGAAGCGACCGAACCATGCAGAGCCTTCCTGCGGCCACACCAGCGGTGCATGGGAAAGCGCCTCCGTTCCTCCTGCCAGGATGAGATCCGCCTTTCCCGCCTCGATCGTACGGAAAGCAGTGTCGATAGACTGCATCCCGGAACCACAATTGATCTGAACGGTGAAGGCCGGCATCGCGTCACCCATGCCCAGCCGCAATGCTGCCACCCGTGCCGGATTCATCTCGTCTGCAATCACGTTGACACAGCCGAGGATGACCTTGTCGAAACTTGCGGAAGAAAAATTCTGTCTTGCCAACAATGGCCGCCCGCATTGGACGGCAAGATCCACCGGTGTGAATGGCCCCGGCTTGCCCTGGGCCCTTAGAAACGGCGTCCGTGCGCCATCCACGATGAAGACGGGCCTGTCTTTGCTCTCACGATTTTTTGTCTGACGGACAGGAGCTGTTCGCGTGCCTCGCGCGGGTGATTTCCGGGCAACGCGCTCCTGCTTTCGGGGCAATTGTGCCATGCAACACGCACCTTTCCTGAGAACCCGACGACCAGCAATTCTTCAGCTCAGTCGAAGCAGTTGAGCATCTTTGTCATTAATGACACAACCTTTCTGGCCTTTCCTGGTTCCGATGTTGCTTCATTCCCAATAACGCCGGCTTTAGGCCACAATTGTCTGGCCTGACCTGATTAGCCGCATTGGCCCCAGAAGCGGTTTGTGGTTTAACCGCACTGTTTTGCAGCATACGGGCGACAGGCGTTAACGTCACGGCAAGGTTGGTGACCGACACTTCGGCTCGAGAATGGGAGACGGGTTTGAGTGAAATCGACGCGAAACCGTCGATGGGGTGGCGTTTGCACGGGCCGTTGCTGCTCGCGCTTATGCTCGCCTTTTCGCCGCCTTCCGCCAATGCTTTCGAGCTGTTCGGCTTAAAGCTCTTTGGCAAGGACAAGAGTGCAGAAGAGCCGGACACGATCGGTGAACCCTGGAACTACACGGTAGAGTTCGTCCTTCCCTATGGCGCGGACGACACCGAAAAGAAGCTGAAAGGCGCCTCCTCTCTCTGGGCAGACCGCGAGAAACCCGCTTCCGGCGCAGCCGGGCTCATTGTCAAGGCGCGTGGCGACTATCGCCGCCTTCTGAATACGCTCTACGGCTCAGCGCTCTATGGCGGTTCCATCAGCATCACCATTGATGGCCAAGAGGCATCCAGTCTTCCCATCGACGCAGACATTTCCAACCCGGCCACTGTTCGGGTCGCTGTCGACCCCGGCTCCGTCTTTCATTTCGCCCAGGCGCGTATCGTCAATCAGGCGCCACCGCCGCTCAACCGCAAAGACCGTGTGGAAGACCCGGCAAAAGAGGGCTTCCAATCGGGAGAGGTAGCAGCCTCCGGAACCATCCTGAGAGCCGGTCGCCTTGCCGTCGAAGCCTGGCGCCATCAGGGGCATGCAAAGGCCGAGATCGTTGAGAGGCGCGTCACCGCCGCGCATGAAACGAAGACAGTGGATGCGATCCTTACCGTCGAACCTGGCCGTCGCGCGACCTATGGCGCTGTATCCGTCAGCGGAACGGAACGAATGGATCCCGACTTCGTGGCGCGCCAGACCGGGCTCGTTCCCGGACGCGAATACGACCCGGACGACATCGATCGGGCTCGCCAGCGCCTTTCAAAGCTAGACGTCTTTCGCTCCGCCCGGATCGAGGAAGCCGACGAGATCAGCGCTGACGGCATCCTGCCGCTTGCCGTCATCGTCCAGGAGCGCCTGCCCCGCCGATTCGGTGTCGGCGGCACCTATTCAACGCTGGACGGACTTGGCGTGCAGGCTTACTGGATGCACCGCAACCTCTTCGGTCGCGCCGAAAGACTCCGTTTCGAAGGACAGGTTTCCGGCATCGGCAACACATTCAAGCCGGAAGATCTGACCTACCGGGTCGGAACCAGCTTTCTCAAACCCGGCGTCTACACGCCCGACACGGATTTCCAGGCTTCGATATTCGGTGATCGGGAGGTTCTCGAACGCTATACGCGCACCGCGGTAAGCGCTGAGTTCGGCTTCCGGCACGAATTTACCGAAGAGCTTTCCGGAAGCCTGTTCGCCAATGCCGGCCGTGCCCGCTTCGAAGACGATTTCGGAACACGCGACTTCACGACGATAGGTCTCGCGGGCACGCTGACTTATGACAGCCGGGACAACCCTGCCGACGCAACCGAAGGCTATTTTGCCGAGTTGTCGCTCGAGCCGTTCTACGAAATGGAATATCGCAACCTGGCCGCCCGCATGCTTCTGGAAGGCCGCGCCTACCATGATTTCGGCAGCGATGGTCGCTTTGTGCTGGCCGGACGCGCAAAAATCGGCGCCCTGGTGGGTGCGCCCATTGATGAAACACCCCCAGATAAGCTCTTCTTCGCCGGCGGTGGCGGTTCAGTCCGGGGTTATGCCTATCGCAACATCGGCGTCGAGACGGCGGACGGTACTGCGGGCGGCCGCTCGTTGATGGAGGCCTCGGCCGAACTGCGCGCACGCGTCACGAATTCTATCGGTGTCGTTGGATTCATTGACGCCGGCACTGTCGGTGCGGAATCCTTCCCTGACTTTTCGGAGGACGTGCGAATCGGCGTCGGCGCCGGTCTACGCTACCTCACCCCGTTAGGGCCCGTGCGTCTCGACGTCGCCGTCCCGCTCGATCGACGCGACGGCGATCCGAGCGTTGCCGTTTATGTCGGAATAGGACAAGCGTTTTGATCCGCTTTTTTGCAGCTCTGATCCTGCTTTTCGTCCTGCTGCCTGCCATGGCGCAGGACACCCCCAGCGAGCGCACGCCCGATGAAGAGCGCTCTTTCTTCACACGTCTTCTGGAAGATCAGCTCTCCACCCCGAACCGGCAGATTCGCATTTCCGGCATCTCCGGTGCTCTGTCGTCGCAGGCCACCATCCGTGAGATCACCATCGCCGACCGGGAGGGCATCTGGCTGCGCATCGACAACGCCTCCATCGACTGGAGCCGCTCCACCCTTCTTCTGCGCCAGCGCCTCGAAGTCCAGAAGCTCGCCGCAGAAACGATCCTGGTCACGCGCCGTCCGCTGCCGGATGAGGGGCTGCCGTCGCCCGAATCACGCTCTTTCCAGGTCCCCGAACTGCCGCTAGCCGTCAATCTCGAACAGCTCGAGATAAAAGAAGCAACGTTCGGGCAGGAGGTTTTCGGCCTTTCTGCAAACCTCGCCCTGACCGGCGCCCTGAAAATCGACAGCGGAACCCTCGAGAGCAATTTCGATGTACAGCGACTGGACGGTCCTGGTGGACAGTTTGCCCTTGATGCTGCGTATTCCAACGAAACCGAGATACTGGATCTCGATCTGGTCCTTGATGAACCCGCAAACGGTGTGGTCGCCAATCTTCTGAATGTCCAGGGCCGTCCGCCTCTCAAGCTTACCCTTGCCGGCAGTGGGCCGCTGAGCATGCTTGACGTCAAGCTGGCGCTTGAGGCCGACGGTGTACCCGCCTTCGGAGGGACGGCGCGACTTCGCGAACGTGAGGAAGGGCTTGGCTTTTCGGCCAGTCTCGCAGGGTCTATCCGACGGCTCGTGCCGGTCCAGTTTCAGGATTTCTTCGGCGCGGGGACCCGCATCAACGTCAACGGCGTATCGAAAAACGGCGGCGGGATCCTGCTTGAAAATTTTCAGGTCGCCAGCGCCTCCATGCGTATCGAGGCTGTTGCGGAGACGAGCAGCGACAATTTTCTCACCGCTCTCTCCCTTGGCGCCTCCGTCGCCAACCCCAAAGGCAACCGTGTGCTGTTGCCGGTCGCCGGTGGTCAAACCTCCCTGCAATCGGCGAAACTGGATGTCACCTTTGGCGAGGCCGGTTCCGACCGCTGGAACGGAAAAATCGAACTGGATGGGCTTCAAACCGCGGAATTCGCCGCTGGTCAGACCATCCTTACGATGGGCGGACTTGCACAGAACCTGAATAATCCCCTTTCACGCCGCATAAGCTTCGAGGTCGACGGTGGCCTCTCCGAGATCACCGCAACGCAGGCAAAGATCGCCGAGGCACTCGGTGATACCATTGATATCATGGCGCGGGGTGACTGGCAGGCAGGCAATCCTGTCTTGCTGGAAAACGTAAGCATTTCTGGAAACGGGCTGGAGGCCGCCTTCGCCGGCCAGATCGATGATTTCGCCTTTAACGGCGATATCAAGCTTAGAGCAGCCGACATTGCGCCCTTCTCCGGCCTTGCGGATCAGGCACTGGGCGGTTCGGTCAATCTCGTCGCCAATGGCACGGTGCGCCCCATCAGCGGCGCTTTCGATCTCGACCTCGACGGTACGGCAACCGACCTGCGTATCGAGAACGAGATTGCCGGAAACCTGCTTGCGGGAACCACGCGTGTGGAGGGCGGTGTGGCTCGAGGTCCCGAAGGGTTGACCGCGCGGGCATTGTCCCTCGCAAACAATCAGTTCAGCATGCAGGCCGATGGTACCTTTGCCACCGGAACAGCGAATTTCCGCTTCGACGCCGCACTGGAAGATATGGCGCTTCTTGCAGATAATGCGTCGGGCCGCCTGACAGCCACAGGCCGCGCCGAAGGAGCGGAGGAACGCATCAATCTGACGCTGAAAGCCGATGCGCCGCGCGGCAGGCTGTCCGGCCGCGATCTCAGCAATGCCACGATCGGTTTCGACGGACAGCTCGAAAATGATACTCTAACGGGCGCCGTGGACGGTACCGCCTTTCTGGCGGGCGAGCGCGTGGACCTCTCCAGCCAGCTTGTCCTTTCGCCGGATCAAAGACGGATGACGGAATTTTCATTCCGTGCCGGCGGCGCGACCGCCAGCGGCAACATCGTGCAGAATGTGCGCGAAAACCTGATCGACGGAAAGGTCAACATCGATGCCGCCGATGTGTCCACCGCCGCTGCCCTCCTCCTGCGTGAGGCAACCGGCAGTGTGAAGGCCGACCTGTCTCTTTCACACGTCGGCGAAAACCAGATTGCAGACATCAACGCCACAATCCGTGACCTGAACGTCGAGCAGACGCGCATTTCCACCGCGGCAATCGCCGCCACCGTCGAGGACTTGTTTGGTGTCCCCTCGGCGGTCGGCTCGATCAATGCAGAAGGGATCAGTGCTGGCGGTGTCAACGTCGCTTCAATTGAAGCCACCGCGCGCAAGAACGCCGGTGCAACAGATTTCGAGGGCAAAGCCCTTCTTGAACAGGGCACCGAAATTGAGACCAGGGGCGCGCTCGCACCTGAAGGCGAAGGCTATCGCCTTCGGATCAACGAACTCCGCCTGGACCAGGGTGCTGTTAAGGCCCGTCTTCTGGATCCCACGTCCCTTCTTGTGGACGGCAGCGTCTACACGCTCGATCCAACAGCGATTGATGTTGCGGGCGGTCGCATCACCGCCGGAGGGCGCATCGCCGATATTCTCGATCTCGCCGTCAACCTACAAGAGGTCCCGCTTTCCATCGCCAACACGATCCAGCCTGGGCTAGGTCTTGGCGGCACGCTCGACGGCAATGCTGAGATCAAAGGCACCCGCGACAATCCGCTGGTGAATTTCGACGTCGACGGACGCGAAATCACGTCACCTGTTCTGGCACAGGCAGGCCTGAGGGCGCTGACGATCGATGCAACCGGGACGAGCCGCGACAATCGGCTGAACCTCGACACCAGCATCAGCAGCCCGGAAGGGTTGAACGCCTCCGCAAGCGGCGCGGTCCCCTTCGATGACGGGCAGCTTTCCCTGGATGTCGCTCTCAACGCTTTCCCTCTGGCCGCCCTGAACCGTGTCGTGCGCGGTCAGGACCTTGCCGGACAGCTGACAGGCAGCGCTCGGGTGACGGGCAAGCTTGCAAAGCCGCAGGCAAGCTTCGACATGCGCGCCACCGGTCTACGGGCTGCACCTTTGTCCGGTGCTGGCCTTGGCCCGCTTCAGCTCGCTGCCAGCGGCCGTTACGCAGGCGATGCGATTGAACTGGCCCGGTTGACGGCGGACGGCCCGTCCGGGCTTGGCGTGGAAGCGAGTGGCACAATCCCGCTGTCCGGTTCCGGCCTTGGGCTCAACCTTGCAGGTACGGCACCGCTTTCCATCGCCAATCGCTTTCTTGCCGATCGTGGAACCCAGCTTTCCGGAACTGCCTCCGCCAATATCCGCGTCTCCGGTGCCGTGGCCGATCCTATCATTGATGGCACGATCTCGACCGCCAACGCTTCTGCCGTCGATCCCCTCACCAATCTGCGCATTGGAGACGTGCGCCTGGCCGCAGCCGTCAATGGCGATCGGGTGACGATCACCGAAGGCTCTGCCGCCCTGGCCGCCGGCGGTCGCGTGTCCGTCTCCGGCACGATCTCGACCAATGCTCAGGCGGGATTTCCCGCCGATCTGAGAATCGGGCTGAACGACGCCAGACACACCGACGGCGAAATGCTGACAGCGACCGTCAACGGTGCCCTGACGATGACAGGCGCCCTCACCCGCGACCCGCTGCTTGCTGGCGAGGTGAACGTGGAACGTGCCGAAATTCTCGTGCCGGAAAGCATCGGTGGCGGCGCTGCTGAGATCAACGTGCGCCATATCGATCCGCCCCCGGCTGTTCAGCGCACGCTGGAGCGCGCCCGCGCAGATGACGGTACACCCATGCCCTCGGCGCGTCCGAGCGTCATGCGGCTCGATGTCAACGTGACAGCGCCGGCTCGCATCTTCGTGCGTGGGCGCGGCCTTGATGCCGAACTTGGAGGCTCGGTGAGATTGACAGGGCCGGTAACCAACATACAGCCGGTCGGAGGCTTCAAGCTCATTCGCGGCCGTCTATCCATCATCGGTCAGCGCATCACCTTCGACGAGGGAGAAGTCACCATGGTGGGCGATCTCGATCCGCAGCTCGATTTCGTCGCCCGCTCACGCGGCAACGACATCATCGTCTTCATCAATGTGAATGGTCGTGTCTCCGACCTGAACATCACATTCTCTTCGCAGCCCGAACTGCCGGAGGACGAAGTGTTGGCGCGCCTCATCTTCAACCGAGGCATCAACGAACTCTCCGCCGTGCAGATTGCACAGCTTGCGGCAGCCGCCGCAGAATTGGCGGGCGGATCCAACAGCTCCTTGCTGGGCTCATTGCGCAGTGCAACAGGACTTGACGATTTGGATGTCGTCACCGACAGCGAAGGCAACGCGGCGGTGCGCGCGGGCCGCTACATTCAGGACAATATCTATCTTGGAGTGGAAGCTGGCGCGAAAGGCACGACACGCGGCACGATCAACCTCGACATTACCGAGGATCTCAAAGCACGTGGTGCGGTGGGATCCGACGGCGATTCAAGCCTCGGGATCTTCTTCGAAAAAGACTATTGATCCGGACAAAAGAAAGCCGGCCAGAGGACTGGCCGGCAAACGGCGCGCTTGGTTCGGGTCGGGGGGATGGTGGGTGCGCGCCTTGTCTTTGAAACATCGCTGGGCAACAAAGGTTCCACAAAAAATCTCAACTTCGCGAATCCCGCGCAAATCGTTCATCCGGGAGACGCGTCTCAGCGTTGCCAGCCCTGCGCGCCGATCAGAGGAACGAAAGAAACCGTCGCAAGAACCTCCGTGCGAAAGTCGCTGTCCCCGTCACGCACCACGCAGGTGAGCTTCTGGGCACCGGGCGTTGACCCAACCGGCATGACTAGCCTTCCATTGAGAGCGAGTTGCGCTTGCAGCGCTTCCGGCACCCGCGGCCCTGCAGCGGTCACTATGATGGCATCAAACGGCCCTTCTTCCGGCAGCCCCAGCGTACCGTCACCCACAACAATACTCACATTGTCGAGGTAGCCCGCCTCTCCCAGGCGTCGCCGCGCCGCAATCGCCAGAGAATCGTGCCGCTCAATCGAAAAAACATGTCCGGCGATGCGAGACAGGATGGCCGTGGAATAGCCCGACCCCGTCCCGACCTCGAGAACCCGGCTTTGCGGCTTTATATCTGCCACCTCGGTCATCAGCGCAACGATATAGGGCTGGGATATGGTCTGCCCGTCGCCGATGGGCAGAGCTCCATCTTCATAGGCCAGCTCGGCAAGATGCTCCGGCACAAACAGATCGCGCGGCACTTCAGCCATTGCATCGAGCACGGTGTCGGACACGATGCCACGCCGTCTCAACACCGCAAGCATCGCGCCGCGGCGGTCGTCGTTCTGTTCGGTATGTTGCTTGCTGCTCAAACCTGCCCGGCTTCGGTCGTGAAGAAAATGTCCAACCCCTATATTGCAGCCAAACGCATCTCACCGTCCATCCTTGCGCCCATGAACTTATGCATGGCAGAGCAGGAACCGCGCATAGCTCGACTGGCCAGGGGCGGATAATTCGTTTGAAATGCAAAGAAAAAAAGTTTGGTGGGTGATACAGGGCTCGAACCTGTGACCCGCTGATTAAGAGTCAGCTGCTCTACCAACTGAGCTAATCACCCGACCAATTCGGGCGGCGATCTGGTCGCCGTCAACCGAATGACCGGCTCCTTAAACGGTTTCTGCCATGCATGCAAGACACTCTGACACGAGTTTGTCACTTATTGCTCAAATCAACAGTTTCCCCTCCGCCACCCGCACCGCATGACCGCCGATCCGGGCAGAAGTGATCGCCCCCAGATGGACGTCCACCTCCAGGCGGATGCTGGACGGCCGGCCCATTTCAATGCCTTGCTCGATCAGGAAGCCATGTGCGCCATCGACAAGCGCATCATGCTGCATGATCGCACCCGCAAAGGCAGCAGCCGCCGAACCCGTTGCTGGATCTTCGGGTATCCCGTCATCAGGAGCAAACATGCGAACGTGAAATGCATGATCGTGGTTCACCGTTTCGCGGCAATAGATGTACGGGGCAGCGGATGGCCCCTCGATCCGAGGGACAAGCGAACGCCAGAGGGCGGGATCGATCTGCGCACGGCGCGCCACGCTTAGATTGGCCACCGGCACACAAATATAGGGAACCCCTGCACTCCACGTGCTGATGGTGTGATTCTCGAACCCGATCTCATGATGACCGAGCCCGAGAGCAGCAGCCACCGCCTCCGGTTCTATCGGGAACGGAAGCGTCATGGGCAATTTGGGAAGATCGAACTCGGCATAGGCCACGTCCTTCCCCGCCGTGACAGCGCAGCGCACCGGTCCCACCGCCTCCTCCAGCATCATGATCGAAGTCTGGGAGCTCCCATCACCCGGTCCCGCCCGCTCAGCTAGAGCGATCGCGGCTCCCACCGTCGGGTGACCAGCGAAAGGCAATTCCGAACGCGGCGTGAAGATGCGCAGATGCGCTGTGTGGCTCTTGCTCGCCGCTTGTCCGATAAAAACGGTCTCCGAGAGATTGAACTCCCGCGCGATCCTCTGCATCACCGCATCATCCATCCCGTCCGCATCCAACACCACGGCCAATGGGTTTCCTGAAAGGGACTCAGCGGAAAAAACGTCATAAATATAATAGTTTCGACCAGTCATCTCGCCTCTCACAGAAAAATCCAGATCATCGCAGCAATGCGGCGGTGCGGACCCTGCTTCGCCATCTTTTGCCCACTTTCCTCATACCACGTCAGAACGAAATGGGGGGCGCCGCAAACAACAGGCGACCATGGAAATGACGAGCCATGAAGTTGACGGGCCCGCGACTGCACAGTGTCGGGAGGCAAGCACCGATCTCGATCCGAAACGCCGCCCGAAACACCGCCCAAAACGCCATCATTGGCTATTGCTTCTCTCCCTCGCGGCGGTGCTGGCGACAGGCATCTGGGTCTTCGCCAGCACCCGATCCATCCCGGCGGGAAGCGCATATATGCTTCACCCGGTCGAACGCGGCGATCTTGTCGCACAGGTGGCGACAACGGCGGTGTTGCGCCCTCGCACCCAGATCGAGATATCGAGCGAACTGAAAGGCACGGTGCAGTCGGTTCCTGTGCAACAGAGCCAGCGCATCCGGCGTGGAGACATCCTGGCAACACTCGATTCCACTGTGTTCCAATATGCCGTCGAGCGGGCAGAGGCGCTGGTGGCAACGGCAAGGGCGAGCCTGTCCGACGCCGAGATTTCCTTGCGCGAAGCCGAACGCAAGCTCGAAAGAGCCCAGGCCCTGAAAGCGAGAAGTGCACTCAGCGAGCAAAAGCTCGAAGACATGCAGGCCGAACGCGATCGTGCCCGAAACAAGGTCGCTACCGCACGAGCCGATCTTGCGGCCAATGAGGCCGATCTCAAGCTGAGGCGCTTCGACCTCAGCCGGACCACGATCCGCTCCCCGATCGACGGGGTGGTATTGGCGCGCAAGGCCGAGCCTGGCAAAACGATGTTCGCCTCTTCAGACGACGGGGTGCTCTTTATTCTCGCCGAGAATCTGGAGCAGATGGAACTGGTCGCGAAGATCAACGAGGCCGATATCGGCACGGTCCAACCTGGGCAACAGTCGAGTTTTACCGTCGAAGCCTATCCCGACCAGACCTTCAGCGCGACAATCCGTGATGTCTCTTTCGCCCACAAGACCGAAAACGATGTGGTGACCTATGAGGCAAACCTCGATGTACGCAACATGGACCTCAGATTGCGTCCAGGCATGACGGCCTCTGTTTCGATCAAGACAGACGAAGCGCACGAAGCTCTCCTCATCCCCACCAGCGCGCTGCGCTATCGGCCACCCACCCTTGAAGAGGCATCCTCTCGGCTCCCTTCCGGCGAACCCGGCAATTCCGCGCTTGTCCACGTGCTTGAGAACGACGAGCCGAGGGCGGTCCGGGTGAAGCTTGGTGTGCGCAACTGGGAAAAAGCCGAGGTCGTCTCCGGCCTCTCGCTTGGGCAGAATGTGATCACCGGTGAACAGATCGGCGGACTGCTCCAATGAATGCGTCGATCCCGTCGACACCGCTTCTTGCCTTCACGAAGGTCTGGCGCAGCTATGGCGAAGGCGAAATGCAGATCCATGCGCTCGCGGATGTGAGTTTCGAGATCGAGAAAGGGGCATTCGTTGCGGTAACCGGGCCGTCGGGTTCGGGAAAATCCACCGCAATGAATATTCTGGGCTCTCTCGATACCCCCACCCGTGGCGCCTATTATTTTATGGGCAACGACGCCGGCGGCCTCGATAAAGTGAAGCGCGCCGAACTGCGCAACCGGCATATCGGCTTTGTGTTTCAGGGTTACAACCTGCTGCCACGGACCACCGCGCTCGAAAACGTGGAATTGCCTCTGGTCTATCGCGGCCTCTCGGCCCACACACGTCGCACCCTGGCCAGAAGGGCGCTGGCGCAAGTCGGGCTTGAGGGGCGTGAAGATCACACACCAAGCGCCCTCTCCGGCGGTCAACAGCAACGGGTTGCGATCGCGCGCGCACTCGTCTCGGAACCGACACTGCTCGTGGCCGACGAACCGACCGGAAATCTGGACACCGGGCGCAGTCACGAGATCATGGCGCTTCTCACAGGCCTCAATCGGCAGCAGGGCCTGACCATAGTGATGGTCACTCACGAGGCAGATATCGCAGCCTTTGCCGGCAGGCAGATCGGCTTTCGCGACGGGCGGATCGCCTTTGACAGCAGTGCGGGGGCGACAGGCTGATGCTCCTGGAATCGGTTCACCTGGCGCTTCTCTCCATCGCCCGTAACAAGATGCGCTCCCTTCTCACACTGCTCGGAGTGATTATCGGCGTCGCCGCGGTAATCTCACTCCTCACGATCGGTGGCGGAGCCCGGGAAAGAATCCGCTCCGAAATGGCCGGCCTCGGAAGCCGCTTGATCTTCGTGTTTGCCGGCGTTCCCCCGGATCCCTCTGTGCCGGCTGGCGTAAAGGCACGCGCGCTGACAAACATGCATCTCATCAATCTCGAAAGATCTGTCAGCGAATACGCCATCGTTGCAGGATATGCGGAGACCCCACTTCGCATTTCTTATGGAGCACGGGGGCTCCCTGGTCGACTTCTGGGCGTCAGCCGCGCCTATTTCGCTCTGCGCGAATGGCCTTTGCGACGCGGACGCTTGCCCACTCCCCTGGAACTGGCCAGCAATGCCAGCATTTGCGTGGTTGGAAGCAAGGTATCAGAAGCACTTTTCGGGATAGAAAACCCGGTCGGCGCCCGCATTCGTCTTGGCCCCTCCCACTGTCGTGTCGTCGGCGAACTTTCCGACAGGGGCGCTTCTTTTTCCGGGGATCAGGACACTATCGTGATGATGCCGCTCGGGCTGTTTCAAACCCGGATCAGCGGCAAGAACGAGGTTGACCAGATATTGATCAACGCGCCCAACGAGGCATCAATCCCCGGTCTCAAAACGAAGGTGGCAGAGGAAATGCGCCCTCTTCGCCGCATTGTTCCGGGCCAGAATGATGACTTCCAGGTGGAGGACATGGCTGAGTATATGCGCCAGGCAAGCAGCATCATCGGGAATGTCACGGCGATACTCGGCGCGATCGCCGCCATCAGCCTTCTGGTCGGTGGAATAGGCATCATGAACATCATGCTGGTATCGGTAACCGAACGCACCCGCGAAATCGGCATCCGCATGGCCATCGGTGCCCGTCAGCGCGATATTCTGGTTCAGTTTTTGACGGAAGCCTCTGTTCTGTCACTGCTCGGAGGTTTGATCGGTATAGGCACCGGCCTTGCCATTGCCTGGGCCGTAACCGCCTTCATGAATGTCGACTTCGTGCCCAGCCTCGCCGCGATCGCAGCAATCGCTGCCGTTTCTATGCTCATCGGCATCGTCTTCGGCTTTTTCCCGGCACTGCGCGGCGCCCGTCTTGATCCGATCGAGGCCCTTCGGCACGAATGATTGCTGATACCGGCTCTTCGCCCGGTCAGGTTATATCGAGTTGAACCACCACCGGACAATGATCGGAAGCTTTGGGGCGGTCCCAGCCTACGCGAGGAAAGCGGGGTATGTCTTGATCCGGCGGAAAGATCGTGCGCCAGGGCTGTCCGGAGCGGATGATCTCGGGCACGGCACGGGGGTTGCGTGCGGCGAGCCCTTTCGAGGCAAGCAGGTAATCGAGCTGGCAGAGATGCCGTTCCTCCGGTCCCCTGGTGTGATAAAGCGTCCAGCGATCCAACTCGGGCCGGCGCTCTACCAGGTTTTCGCAGAAGCCACCGGCCGTCAGCGTGTTGATGCTCGAAAGCGCCTCCTGCACAGGCTCAAACCTGTATCCCTCATGCGCTTCTCCCGAAATGACGACGCGCTCGCGATAGTCGTTCAAATCGCCGCAAACCACCCAGCGCTTGGAAGAGGCCCGCTCCTCACCGCCAAAACGCTCCTCGATGATGCGTCGGACAGCAGCGGCCTCGGCCATTCGCACAGGCATCGACGCCGTGCGTCCATCCATGCCGTTTCGCGGCGGGCTCATCGCCTTGAAATGGACAACGTAGAGCGACATCGGGCGGCCCCCGACCTTGATGTCCAGCTCCAGGCAATCCCTGCGGAAGATGCGGTCCTGCGGATTGATACCAAGGTCAGCCAGCGCATCGTTATGAAGGTCCAGATCCGAGAAAGTCACATGGGCATGACTGGTCATGCGCTCGAATTCGATTGGCTGGCCATGCGCAGTCATTGGCCGCATCATCACCGCCACATCGATACCGCGTGAATCATTGCCCGAAGCAGAATACTTCTCGCGGTAACCGTTCCCGATCATCTTGAAGAGATAGCCATACTCGAACGCCTTGAGCGCGGCGAGATTATCGACTTCCTGAAGGCACAGAATATCTGCTCGGGTCGCTGCGATGGCAAGTGCAGTCAATTGCCTCGCATCATCCGTCAACGCTACGGCTCGCGCCTGTTCAAGTGCACGATAATGCGCTTCATCCTCGATCTCATAGAGCGACAGCGCGCGGTCGCGATGCAAATCGTTGCGGAAACCGGAGAAATCGAACCGGTTCATCAGATTTTCGACGTTGAAGGTGGCGAGCCGGAGCGACATGCAAGAACGTTTAAACGCTGCAGCACGGATTACAAGCCTCGGTTCAGCCCAGAAACGGCAACGTTTCCATTCATCACACGTTCATGGAGATTGTGCTTGCTTCTGATACTATAAGCATCTCTGACATTGCTTGTTTAAAGGGATGAAGGGGCTTGTTGGGGTCTGGAAACCAGGAGACCACTATGAAACACGGACTGACAAAATTCGCTTGTTCGGGCCTGATCGCGCTTGGCTTTATCGTCTTCGGCGCACCTGCCAATGCCAATGCGCTCGGTATCGTCGGCAGCGCGGCTTCGGGAGCGGTAGAGCGTTCAGCAAGTGAAGCGCCTTTGACGCAGGTAAACCACCGCAATCACAGGAAATGGCGCCACCACAAGCAACGCCGCAATTGGCACCGGCATCGCCCGCGTGCAGGCTTTTACCTGGAGTTCGGCCGGCCAGCTCCCTATTACTACCGGCCTCATCATGTCCGCCCCCGGCCCGTACGCCCTTACTACGGCCAGCCGGTGAGGCTGTCGCGCGCGCATGTACGCTGGTGCCACAATCGCTATCGTTCCTATCGCGCTTCCGACAACACTTTTCAGCCCTATCACGGCCCACGTCGGCCCTGCCGTTCGCCATACTACCGATAGGCAGAGGACCTGAATTCTGGAAATGGCGCGGTCCGTCCGCGCCATTTTCATATGGAGCATCTGCTGTCGCGCCGACTTGAAGCGATGTTTACGACAATTCTCCTTTTCAACCTTGAAGACGCAATGGAGAATCCGGATTTATATCTGGAGTTGTTCATTATGCACTTTTCAAAAGCTGTTCTTGTTATTGCTCTTTGCCTGGCAGGCACGCAAATGGCGACCGCCGGTCGGCTTTTTTCGACAACCAGCAACCGCATTTGCCTGGACAGCTGGAACGAACGTCGCACGATGCGGCATCTCTTTCCCGGCCGAATGCAGTTGACACTGGGCGACATGCATCGTCGCCATTGGCTCGAGCGTTGCCGCACTGCCTATCGCTTAAACCATCGCACCAATCCCTCATGGTCGCCCTGGCATGATCCGCATGGCCGCTTTGCTGGCTATTTCTACGGTTTCAACGATGTGTACGGTCCAGGTCGGCCATTGTTGAGACCACGCCATGGAAGTCGGTCGTTCTATTGGCGCTATGAGCCAGCGCAGCGCACAGGGGTGGCACGCCCATATCCGAGCCATAACGCGCGCGCCGCGCATCTGGCTTGGTGCAGCGGAAAATACCGTTCGTTTCGCGCTTCAGACAACACGTTCCAGCCCCATCGCGGTCCACGCAAACGCTGTGTATCTCCTTACGGCCGATAGGTTGGCTACCTGAAAAAAAGACGCGTGCCTCACCCGCGAAACAGCGCCCGATAAGCTCTTGGGGTCATGCCTCGCAAAGCCTTGAACTGCCGGTTGAAATTGGCCAGCGAGTGATAGCCGACCGCTGCAGCCACGTGCCCGATTGGCTGATCATTTGAGGACAGCCGCATGCAGGCTTCACCAATGCGCAGCCGCATTACGTAGTCCGAAATGCTGGTGCGCGTATGCCGGCGAAACAGACGATGCAAACCGGAGGAACTGAGCGCTGCAATCTCGGCCAGCTCCGCGTTGGTAATCCGCTCCGCGTAGTGGGTATGAATATGCAAAAGAACGCGATCTATCCGTTCGCGGTCCGCCCGATCGAGATCACGCGCCGCCACCGTGCTTGCAAGAGATTCCGCATCCGTGTCTGCTGCCAGAAGCAGCAATACCCGCACCAGCGCCAGAAACCGCTCGGCCAACTCCGCCTCGAAAAGTGCCTCGATCAGGGGCCGCGCCCGTGCGGAAACCTCTGCCGAAAAGGCAAGTCCGGTCTCTGCGCGCGACAAGAGCCCTCCTATGGGGCGCAGCTCCGCAAACCCCTCCCCCAGTGCCGCCGCCCATTCGTGACGAAACCACATGACCAGCGCCACATGGGGCAGAGAGGGGTTCCGCCGCGTCCGGGAAGCCCATGTATGCGGCAGGTTCGCGCCCACCAGAACCAGATCGCCATCATCATATTCCCCCACATGATCGCCGACGAAACGCTGCCCCGTGGAGTTGAGCGTCAACGTCAACTCGTATTCGGGATGATGGTGCCACTCGAAAGGAATACCATCCTCGAGTCGACGATTGAGCATGCTCCAGGAGGCACCCGGCACCTTGGGCAATGTCTCAAGAAACGGCCTCATCCAGCGCTCCACAGCCTCAGAAGGCCATAATCGTATCAATATTGGCGACGAGAGTACAACATCGCCCTGGGGGCCGCGGTATTCTGATCCCTGTAAGTAGGAATATTCGGGAGGAAACCATGCAAGAAGCGGCCATCAAGCGCGATGCGCACCCCTCAACCAGCAAGGTTGGCACGCAGCTTAAAGACATCAAGAAGACACTGCCACTGCGTGTGCTTTCTAAAGACGACTGGCAGCATTGGATCACGAAGGGCTACGTCATTGTACGTCAGGCCGTGCCCCGCGAGAATGTCGAGCGTCTGGTGGAGCTCCTATGGGAGTTCGACGAAAAAGACCCCAAAGACCCGGCCACCTGGTACGCCCCGCAGCGCCGCGAGCATAAAATGAAAGAGCTCAACAACACCGGCATGCTGGAGATCTACAATCACCAGTATCTGTGGGATAATCGTATGGAAAAGCGCGTCTACGATGCCTTCGTCGACATCTGGGACCGCGAAGACCTCTGGGTCACCATCGACCGTGCCAATCTGAACGTGCCGAAGAAAGCTCCCGGCAATCCCAACGGCTTCATCCACTGGGATGCCGACACATCGCTCCGCCCCCTGCCCATCGGCGTTCAGGGCGTCTTGAGCCTGAAGAAGCAGGACGGCGATGTCGGCGGTTTCCAGTGCATTCCCGAGCTCTTCGAGCATTTCGATGACTGGGTGAAGACCCAGCCTGTCGACCGCGATCCCATGCATCCGGACACGGCTGGTTTCAAGATCACCAACATCGACATGGAGGCAGGAGACCTGTTGATTTTCAACTCGCTCCTGGCACATGGCGTGCGCCCCAACCATTCGAAGGACCGGGTTCGGATGGCACAATACATCTCGATGCACCCCGCCGAATTCGAAAATGAGCAAGAGCGCCTCGAACGCATCCGCCTCTGGCGCGAACTCGACCACCCCAAGCGCGACGCCTTCCCCGGCGACCCGCGCGAATGGGAAAAGAACAACGCGAAGACGGCGAAGCTTACGGAACTGGGGGAAAAGCTTCTGGGGCTGATGGAATGGGATTGAGACGTGAGATCACGAGAAGGGTTTGCTGTCCGAGGCGAACCCTTGCCGTCGCATAATTGAAAAGAAGCATCAGGGTTCAGGATTTATCGCTTTCGATGGAAGGCAAACCGCTTCCCTCTGGGCAGGGATAAGGCTTTGTTATGCCTGCCCGCTTTGTCCGTCTTCGACACTTCTTGAAAAAGGACAAACACAAATTTGCCGCAAACAATGAATAAAAAGGCAAGCATAGAAGAAACTAATGCTTTAAAGAATAACGGTTTTAGGCAATGAATAGAATATCAATTTCAATTTTATCAATGATCGTAATAAGCGGATCTGCACTCGCTGCGGATGATACTTCCAATCTCGATCGATTCGAAGTGAGCGCTGAAGAAATCACAGTGGACGACACCAACATTATGCATGCCAACGGCAATGTCGTCCTAACCGATGAGCGCACAGAAATCCGTCTGGACAAGGCCAAGATCTCCTTCAAGGACGGCAAAACCATCATTGATGCGCGCGTCGCAAAATAGGCTAGCCGTGCCGGACGGGATTTACGTCCGGCACTCGCCCCCTCACGCAAGCGCCACGCCGATCTCCGTCAGGCTGCGCCAGCGGATGCTGGCTTGGCGGACACGGTCGCTGCCTTCGATCTCGACATAAACTTCATCGGGAATGACCCAGTATATCGCCACGCATCCGGCCGAACACGGAAACGAGGAAGAACACCTCCGCCTCTGGCGCGAACTCGACCACCCCAAGCGCGACGCCTTCCCCGGCGACCCGCGCGAATGGGAAAAGAACAACGCGAAGACGGCGAAGCTCACGGAGCTGAGGGAAAAGCTTCTGGGCCTTGAACCCTGGCCGCTAACAGCCTGAACAGGCTAGTCAATTCACGACAAACCAAGGCCCTGGGCATATCGTCACTCTCCTGTCAGCGCACGCGCTCCTGGCAGGAGAGGACTGATGTCGAACCCTTTTGACAGGGTCACAACGCCTGTCTCGGTGTTGATCAGACAGACGAGCACGGGACGATAGGCGTCCGTCAGTCGCGGGCCGGCCACCACCGCCACGTCATAGCCTGGCAACCCACCGGCGTCCGGCAAGACAATCGGATTCTGCCAGGTCTCGCGGGCCGCCTCGCCGCAACGCGAACTGACCTCCATCTGCCTTTCGAACTTGATGGACACGTCTTCAGCTGAAGCCATTCCGGGGAAAAGGAACAAGGGTAAAAATGCAAATTTACAAAATAAGCGCATTGCAAAACCGTTTTAATAAATACAAAAATCATGCGCTCTATACTGGTTTGAATGGATGTTTTCATCAAGTAAAAATAATATAACTATTTATCAAAGCGATATTATTATCTTGAATTACGCAAAAACATAAAGTAAATTTTCATGTAGGGCAAGAATTTACCCAAAGGCAACTCCGATCTCCGTCAGGCTGCGCCAGCAGATCTTGGCCCGGCGCACGCGATCACTGCCCTCAATCTCGACGTAAAATTCATCCGGCACGGCACAGATGTCACAGAAGCGGATGCGCGCGCCGCTCTCGCTGAGATCACGCACCATACCCAGAAGCATGCAGGCGCCGTTGTTCCAGAAGAGCCGGGCACGTCGCTCCACGGGATCGCGCGGTTCGTTGCGACGCTCGGTCGAAACCGTGCGCCCGGAAGGTAATCGTCTTTCCATGTCCGAAATCATCACCATCTCCTCGCATTTGCCCGCTTCTGGAGGACCACGCAGCGAAAATTGTGCCAGCATGTCCGTTTCATGGTGGGACAGGCAGATGAAGGACCGGTAAAGAAAAAGGCCGCGGGCGATGCCGCGGCCTTCTCTCTGAGACTTTGGGAAAGATCAGTTCTTTTCCTTGTCCACCAATTTGTTCTTGGAAATCCACGGCATCATGCCACGCAGCTTCTCGCCCACTTCCTCGATCGGATGCTCGTCGTTCAGGCGACGGGTTGCCTTGAAGCGGGCCGCACCGGCGTGCCACTCCTGCATCCACTCGGTGGTGAAACGGCCGGACTGGATGTCCTGCAGAACGCGCTTCATCTCTGCCTTGGTCTCTGCCGTGATGATGCGCGGGCCCGTGACATACTCGCCCCACTCTGCGGTGTTGGAGATCGAGTAGTTCATGTTTGCAATGCCGCCCTCATAGATGAGGTCGACGATCAGCTTCACTTCGTGCAGGCACTCGAAATAAGCCATTTCCGGGGCATAGCCGCCCTCGACCAGCGTCTCGAAGCCGGCGCGGATGAGCTCGACCAGACCACCGCACAGAACCACCTGTTCACCGAAGAGATCCGTCTCGCACTCTTCGCGGAACGTGGTCTCGATGATGCCCGAACGGCCGCCACCCACGCCGCAGGCATAGGAAAGGCCAAGGTCCAGCGCATTGCCGGAAGCGTCCTGGTGAACGGCAACCAGGCACGGCACGCCGCCGCCCTTCTCATATTCGCCGCGCACCGTGTGGCCCGGGCCCTTCGGCGCGACCATCAGCACGTCGACGGTCTTCTTCGGCTCGATCAGGCCGAAATGCACGTTAAGGCCATGCGCGAAGGCAATGGCCGCACCGTCGCGGATGTTCGGCGCGATCTCGGAATTGTAGATGCCGGCCTGCAGCTCGTCGGGCGTGGCCATCATCATCAGGTCGGCCCATGCGGCCGCCTCTGCCACCGACATCACCTTCAGGCCGTCTGCCTCCACCTTCTTGGCAGTCGCAGAGCCCGGACGCAGCGCCACGGCGATGTCCTTGGCGCCTGAGTCCTTCAGGTTCAGCGCGTGCGCGCGTCCCTGGCTGCCATACCCGATAATGGCGACCTTCTTGCTCTTGATGAGGTTGAGATCGGCATCGCGATCGTAATACACCCGCATACTCAGTTCCTTTCCTGATCCAACTTGATGTTGTCCGTTTCCGACTGCCTAGCCCCTGTCCCGGCTTGCCGTCTCCTCTTTTCGCGCTCCAAAGAGCACGAAAAACTGCTCCACCGCCTCCTCTGCGAGCGCGGCATGATTTCCCGACCGGCTTACACCGGCCTCGCCCAAAAGCATGCGCACGTGAAGATCGCGCACGATCAGGCCGTAAAATGTGTGATAGGCAGCATCCCGATCCCCATAGGCGATCAACCCACGCTGTCGGCCCGCCTCAAGAAGCGCACCCGCACGCTTGTCGATGCCATGTCTGCCCCGTTCGATCAGAAGCGCCCCCAGCCGGCTGCCTTCGCGGCTCGCCTGCCCGATCGCCAGCCGGTTGAGCGCCAGCGAAACATCCCCGCTCAACACCTGTAGAAGATCATTGGCGAAATCCACCAAATGCGCGCGAAAGCGGCCATGGTCGAGCTTCTCGCCACCGTCAATCCGCGCACGCACCTTGCTCGCCTGATGGGCGATCATCGCGGCCAGAAGCCCGTCGCGATCGCCAAACCATTTGTACAGGCTTTCCTTGGAGCAATTGGCCGCCCGTGCGAGACCCGCGGTCGTCAGTGCGCGTTCACCGCCCTCCACCAGAAGACCGAGCGCCTTGTCCAGAACCGCGCGTTGGCGCGGTGTATATTCGTCCTGCATTTCCGGCATGTGGCGCACGAAGACTTCTGATCCCGCTTGTATATCGTACCGTACGGTACGGTTCTGTCACACCAACCGACGGATTGCAAGCCGGATCGTCAGCCAAAGTCCGCCTTTCGGAACAGCATTGAAGAGAGGCAAGCAACCCCGCATCTGGGCAGGAGACGGGGAGCTCATGGGCATTCCGACGATGCCCGGAGCATTCGCTACGCGGCAGCACAGGCCATGTCAGGAAAACCGACGGAGCTCTAGCGTCCGCACTGGCGCATCTGCTGAGCATAGCGTTGGGCCATGCTGGCGGCCTTTCGCGCCGACTTCTGCATTTGGGGATTGTTACGCCACACCCCGCGCCGATACCCCGCATGCCCGGCATAATAGTTGAGATAAAGCCCATAGGCGTCGTTGAGAGCGACACCGTTGGTCCTGTGGCTGGTCTGATGATACCAGCCGACAAAGTCCACCGCATCGGCGAAACTCGTGCGCCGCGCCATCAGATTCCCGGTTTCGCGCTTGTAGCGCTCCCAGGTGCCATCGAGCGCCTGCGAATAGCCATAGGCACTCGAAGCACGTTTCCAGGGGATGAAACCGAGCAACTTCCGGCGCGGTGGGCGCGCATCGGCGTCAAAACCGGATTCGATCCGGATCGTCGCCATCAAAACCTCCGCAGGCACGCCATACTTGCGCTCTACACGCTTGGCCTGCGTGTACCAGCCGCCGAAAAAGCCCTGCTTCTGGTCGAAAACTGTACAAACGTTGTTGATGCTGCGCGGCGTCGAAGCACAACCTGCCAACGCCAGCGCGAGCAGAATGATCACTGCAGCTATACGCATGGAACACCTCAAAACCCGCGTCCCTTGCATTAGCTGGCGAGTCCTAAGAAACCCTGTGTGCAGACGTTAACACTCTGGGCAATTCCGTGACGAGGTTCCACTCAAACGGAGCGAAAGCTTACCCCTCGCACGCCCGCATGAAGCGGCGCACCGTCTCCGTCATGCCAAATTCCAGCGCATCGGCAGTGAGCCCATGCCCGATAGAGACTTCACAGAGGCCGGGTATGCGACGCGCGAGCGCAGGAAGGTTCGCCACCGTCAAATCGTGGCCCGCATTGACCCCGAGCCCATTGTCCGCGGCAGCGTCCGCCGTTTTTCCGAGCTTTTCCAGCTCGATAGCCGCTTTTCCGGAATCATCGTGGCAAGCACCATATGGCCCTGTGTACAATTCGATCCGGTCAGCCCCCAGCGCGGCCGCAGCCGGCACCTGCTCGGGGTCCGGGTCGGCAAAGAGCGAAACCCGAAAACCCTGCTTCTTCAACCGCGCGATCACGGGACGGAGAAAGTCGCCCTGCCCGGCAAAATCCCAGCCATGGTCCGAGGTCGCCTGCGCCGGGTCGTCGGGCACTAGCGTGACCTGTTCCGGCTGGTGCTCTTCCACGAGGGCAAGAAAATCCTCGGTGGGAAACCCCTCGATGTTGAACTCACGATCAGGAAAACCGTCATCCAGCAGCGCCCGGATCTCCGGAAGATCGGAAAAGCGGATATGCCGTTCATCCGGGCGGGGATGAACAGTCAGCCCGCAGGCGCCTGCCTCCAGTGCAATCCGCCCAAGCCCTGTAACGCTCGGCCATGGCAGGTCGCGCCGATTGCGCAGCATGGCGACAGCATTGAGATTGACGGAGAGTTTTGCCGGCATTGTCGATTTCTGCTTTCTGAATCGTTGGCATTGTCCCTGCTCCATAGCGCGATCAGGCGGGAACGGACAGGCCCGGACAGCGTTGATAATACAGGCAGCACGCGGTCAGGAGAGAAAAATGACCATCAACGACACGCCCCCGAACGTGCGACGCATCGAGACCAGTCGCGAGGATGCCTATGCTTTTGAGGTCGTGGGGCATATCACGGCAGCCGATGTGGAAAACCTCTACGGCCTTCTCGAAGGCGCTTATGAGGTGCATGACAAGATCGACCTGCTCGTCATCATCCATGACTATGAAGGCTTTGACTGGCAGGCAGCCTTCAAGGAACAGACGATACTGGGCAAGACCCACGCGCTGAAACATATTCGCAAATATGCTGTAGCAGGGGGACCGGGCTGGATGGGCACGACCATCGCCCTTTTCCGCCCGTTCTTCACCATGGAAATGGAATATTTCCCTTATGAGAAGGTCGAGGAGGCGTGGAAGTGGCTGGGTGCCAAACCCGCTTCTCCACCAGCGTGATCAGCGCCAATGAAAATCCAGAAAAAGTCGAAACGCTCTACCGCACGATGGTGAGCCGTTCGGAAGCGCGGGTAATCGCCGTATAGAGCCAGCGCTGACGGGTGTCGCGGAAAGCATAGCTCTCATCGAAGAGCACCACCTCGTCCCATTGCGAGCCCTGCGCCTTGTGAACCGTCAGGGCATAGCCATAATCGAAATCGTCAAACCGCTTCTTGGTCTGCCAGGGAATCTCCGCCTCCGGATCTTCAAAAGCCGCCTTCAACAGCTTGATCTTGGACACACCGCGGTCGGGATCGTCTTCTTCGGGAGAAACCAGAAGATTGATGCCCGGCTTCACTGTCTCCTTCGATGAGGTCATCACCTTCCACAGCGACCCGTTGAGCAGCCCCTTGGCCGGATCATTGCGCAAGCATACGAGCTTGTCTCCAGCCTGCGGGTAGTCGGCATCAAACCCTTTCAACTCACGCAGGCGTTGGTTGTAGCGCCGGCGTGTTCGGTTGGTCCCCACCAGAACCTGGTCGGCAGAAAGCACAAGATCCTGATCGACCTCAGCCTTGGAAATCACCTTGGCAGCCCCATAATCGCCAAAGGTGATGTCGCGGCCTTCACGCACATCGAGAGCGAGCTGAATGATGGGGTTGTCCCGAGCTTGCCGATGAATCTCGGTGAGAAGATGATCAGGCTCGTGCTCGGTGAAAAATCCACCGCCCGAAATCGGCGGAAGCTGACCGGGATCGCCCAGGACCAGGATCGGCGTT